>CALGYO010000037.1 GCA_937934715.1 uncultured Desulfovibrionaceae bacterium
GTCGGGGAGGTCCAGGAGGGGGTCACCCCCTCCTGGCCGCCGGAGGCATCTTCCTCTTCATCTTCTCTCTCCCACCTCTTCCTCACTACCGGCCGCGCGCCTGGTAGCGGTTAATATGCCGTTCCAGCCAGCGCGACAGTTCGGTCAGGCAGAAGCAGATCACGAAATAGAGCAGGGCGATGGTGATGAAGATTTCGGTGGGTGCGGTCAGGGTGCGGTTGTTGATTTGCGTGGCGGCCTTGGTCAGTTCGTTGACGCCGATAATAAACGCGAGGGAGGTGTCTTTGGTTAAGGAAACGAACTGGTTGACGAAGGAAGGGATCATGTTGAAGAGCGCCTGGGGCAGGATCACGTGGATCATGGCCTGGGCGTGGGAGAGGCCTGTGCCGCGGGCGGCTTCCATTTGGCCTTTGGGCAAGGATTCGACGCCGGCGCGGACGATTTCCGCGATGTAGGCGCTGGTGAAGACGATGAGCGCGACGAGGGCGCTTTCGGCCTCGGGCAGGGTTTTGCCCAACAGCACCGGGGCCAGGAAGTAGAACCAGAACACGACCATGAGCAGCGGCGTGCCGCGGATGATCTCGATGTAGGCCATGGCCGGCCAGCGCAGCTTGCGGTTCTTGGCGATGCGCATGAGGCCGATGCCGAGTCCCAGCCAGAATGCGCCGAAGATGCCGCCCACGGCGAGGATGGCGGTCATGGCGAGGCCGCCGAGCGGTCCTTTGGGGAAGGCTCCGACGAGCAGGTAATCGAAGTTGTTGGCGACGACGTTCCAGTGCATGGCGCGTTCCCCCTAGTGCGACCGCACGCGAAGCACGCGCCGGTTGTAGAGGTTGACGCCGAGGGAAACGAGCAGGGAGATGCACAGGTACATGGCCGTGGACACGGTGAAGGCTTCGAAGCCGTGGAAGGTGTGCGCCTCGATCTGGCGGGCCATGTAGGTCAGGTCCATGACGCCGATGGTCATGACCAGCGACGAGTTCTTGATGAGGTTGAGAAACTGGGAAATGAGCGGCGGAATGATGACGCGGAAGGCTTGCGGCAGGATCACGTAGGCCATGGCCTGGGTGAAGGACAGGCCGCAGGCGCGCGACGCCTCGAGCTGATTTTTCGGGATGGAGAAGATGCCGGAGCGGATCTCCTCGGCAATAAACGCGCTGGTGTAAACGGTGAGCGCGATGACGCCGCAGGCGAATTCGAAATCGCGCTTATAGAGCCACTCGTTGACCACGTTCGGCAGCACGTTGTAGGAGCCGAAATACCAGAAGAATATCTGTACCAGCAGCGGCGTGTTGCGGAAAAATTCGGTATAGGAAGCGCTGAACCAGACCAGCGGCCTGACCTTGGACAGGCGCATGACGGCGATGCACGTGCCGAGCGCCAGGGACAGGACGATGGAGATGGCGGAGATGTGCAGCGTGGTGACGAGGCCGGACACGAGCCACTGCCCGTATTCGCCGCTGACCACCTGGCCGAAGTCGAATTGGTACGCCAAGGCTGTTCCCCAAACCCTCGATTGTCGTTGTCCGCCGCACGCCATCCGCGCCGGCCGGATCGTCTCCGGCCGGCGCGGAACCGGCGTCTTGCCGCCCCGGAAGCGGAGCGGCCGCCCGACCCGGACGGCGGGTCAGGCGCGTGCGCGGCCTACGGCCACAGCTCCATCTTCCAGGTCAGCGGCAAGTAGTCCTTCTTGCCCTTGCCGAACCACTTCTCGTAAATCTTCTGGTATTCGCCGGTTTCCCACATGTTCATCAGCGCCAGGTTGACGAAATCGCGGAACTTGGAGTCGTTTTCCGGCAGGCCCAGGCCGTAAGGCTCGGGGGAGATGTAGTCGCCGACGATTTCCCAGGCGTCCGGGTTGTCGTCGCTGTTCTTGATGCCGACGAGGATGGACTCGTCCGTAGTCATGGCCTGCACCTTGCCCTGCTTGAGGGCGAGAAAGGCCTCGGGGTAGGTTTCGAAGGAAATGACGGTGCAGTCGGGCTGGGCCTTCTTTACGTTCTGTTCGGAGGTGGAGCCCTTGACCGAGGCGACCTTCTTGCCGGCGAGGTCGGCCACGGAATTGACGCCGCCGCCCTTTTTGACCAGCAGCTTCTGGCCGGTCATGAAATAGGTGATGGAGAAGTCGACCTGATCCTCGCGCTCCTTCTTGTGGGTCATGGTGGCGGCCACGATATCCACCGCGCCCTGGCCGAGCATGGGGATGCGCGTGGAGGAGGTGACGGGCTTGAGTTCCAGCTTCACGCCCAGGCGCTTGGCCAGGGCTTCCATAATGTCGATTTCGAAGCCCACGATCTGGTTGGTCTTTTCGTCCACGTAGCCGAAGGGCGGCTGGGAGTCCTTGACGCCGGCGACGAGGGCTCCGCGCGCTTTGATGTCGTCGAGCTTGCCGGCGGCGGCGAACGGGGCCGCGCACAGGACGGCGAGGCAGACAAGGGTCGAGATCCAGGCAGTTTTGCGCATGGAAGCCTCCTTCGGGGCGGTTGGGGTGTTTTTTCTCCGGGCCGCGGAAAAGATGTTCACAAAATTTCCTTGAGAAACAGCTTGGTGCGCTCGTGGCGGGGATTGCGGAAGAACTCCCCGGGGGGCGCGCCCTCGATGATCTCGCCATGGTCCATGAACACTACCCGGTCGGCGACTTCGCGGGCGAAGCCCATTTCGTGGGTCACGCACAGCATGGTCATGCCGTCGCGGGCCAG
>CALGYO010000038.1 GCA_937934715.1 uncultured Desulfovibrionaceae bacterium
TGGGCCGGAAGGGACGTCGCCGCCTGGGCCGGAAGGGACGTCGCCGCCTGGGCCGCGTTTCCCGGACCATGCCCCGCTTCCCCGAAGACCCCTCCACGGAGGCGGTTCGCTTGCGCATTTTGCAAAGGACATTAGGTTTATCAGTTATGGAAAGCGCATCAAAAAAGAACGGCCCCCTGACCCTGCCGGTCAAGGGAATGCATTGCGCGGCGTGTTCGGCCCGCATCGAGCGGGCCCTTTCCGGCATGCAGGGCGTGACCTCGGCCCAGGTCAACCTGGCAGGGGAGACCCTGGCTCTGGCTCTGGCCCCGGACGGCCCCACCCTTGACGACGTGGCCAAACGGGTTGCGGAGCTGGGATTCGCCCTGGAGCTGCCGGAAAAGGAAACCACCCTGGAGCTGGCCATCGGCGGCATGCATTGCGCCGCCTGTTCCAGCCGCATCGAGCGGGTGGTGGGCAAGATGCCCGGAGTGAAAAAGGCCAGCGTCAACCTGGCCACGCAATCCGGGGAGATCGTCTTCGACCCCGGCCAGGTGAGCCAGCGGGCCGTGCGCGAGGCCATCGCGGGGCTGGGCTTCACCAGCGAACCGCGCTCGGGAGCGGCGGGCAACCTCTTCAGGAAGCGCCAGCAAGAGGCCCTGGAGGAGCTGGCCCGCATCAAGCGCCGCCTCATCCCCGCCCTCTTCTTCGCCGGGCTGCTCCTTTTCGTCTCCATGGGCCACATGGCCGGACTTTCCCTGCCGGACGCCATATCGCCGCACCATTCCCCGGCGGCTTTCGCCCTGTTGCAACTGGCGCTCACCCTGCCCATCGTCTGGATCGGCAGGCGGTTCTACATGAGCGGCCTGCCCAATCTCTTTCGCGGCTCCCCGGACATGGATTCCCTGGTGGCCGTGGGCACGGGCGCGGCCCTGGTCTACAGCCTGTGGAACACGGCGGAGATTCTTCTGGGGATCGACCCCGCCGCCAAGGCCGGGGATCTCTATTTCGAATCGGCGGGCGTTTTGATCGCGCTTATTTCCCTGGGCAAATTCCTGGAGGCCCGGGCCAAGTTCAAGACCTCGGACGCCATCGCCGCCTTGATGCGGCTTGCTCCCGACACGGCCACCCTGGTCCGCGACGGGGAAAAGATCGCCATCCCCCTGGAAGAGGCGGAAAAGGGCGACCTGCTCTTCGTGAAGCCCGGGGAGCGCGTACCCGTGGACGGCGTGGTGACCGACGGCGTTTCGAGCGTGGACGAGTCCATGCTCACGGGCGAGCCCATCCCCGTGACCAAGCGCCCGGGCGATCCGGTCACGGGCGGGACCCTGAACGGCCCGGGCGCCTTCACCATGCGCGCCGAGCGCGTGGGCGCGGACGCCACCCTGTCGCGCATCGTGGATATGGTACAGAAGGCCCAGGGTTCCAAGGCGCCCATCGCAAGCCTGGCCGATACGATAAGCTTCTATTTCACGCCCGCGGTCATGGCCATCGCGCTTGTCTCCGCGCTGGCCTGGCTGATCCTGGGCGGGTCGGACTTTCCCTTCGCCCTGCGCATTTTCGTGGCCGTGCTGGTCATCGCCTGTCCCTGCGCCATGGGTCTTGCCACGCCCACCTCCATCATGGTGGGCGCGGGAACGGGCGCCCGGCTGGGGGTGCTGATCAAAAGCGGGGAGGCCCTGCAGACCGCTTCCAAGATCCAGGCCGTAGTGTTCGACAAGACCGGCACCCTCACCCACGGCAAGCCCGTCCTGACGGACGTCCACGCGGTCCCGGGAACCGGCCTCGACGAGACGGCTGTTCTGGAGCTTGCGGCGGCGGCCGAAGGCTCTTCCGAGCATCCGCTGGCCCTGGCCGTGGTCAAGGCGGCCAGGGACAAGGGGCTGGCGCCCGGCGAGCCCGAGGCCTTCGAGGCCGTTCCGGGCAGGGGAATCGCGGCCAGGGCGGCGGACCGGGACATTCTCATCGGCAACCGGCGCTTTCTTGAGGAACGGGCGGTCACGGGGCTTGAGGACGGACGGGGAGCGTCCCTGGACGAGACCTGGTCCGGCCAGGGCAAGACCTGCGTCCATATGGCCGTGGACGGCGCGTTTTGCGCCATCCTGGCCATCGCGGACACCCTTCGCCCGGAAGCGCCCCAGGTGGTCGGGGCCCTTCGTTCACGCGGGGTCAGGGTGGTCATGCTCACGGGCGACAACGAGCGGGCCGCCCGGGCCATGGCCGCCCAGGCCGGAGTGGAGGAGGTCATCGCCGGGGTTTTGCCCGGGCGCAAGGCCGAGGAAATCCGGCGTCTCAAGGAATCGGGACTGATCGTGGCCATGGTGGGCGACGGGGTGAACGACGCCCCGGCCCTGGCTCTCGCGGACATCGGCCTGGCCATGGGCTCCGGCATCGACGTGGCCGTGGAGTCCTGCGACGTGGCCCTCATGCGCAACGACCTGCGCGGCGTTCTGACGGCGCTCGAACTCAGCCGGGCGGTCATGCGCAACATCAAGCAGAATCTCTTCTGGGCCTTCGCCTTCAACGTGACCGGCATTCCTGTGGCGGCGGGCCTGCTCCACGCCTTCGGCGGCCCCACGCTCAATCCCATGATCGCGGGCACGGCCATGGCCCTGAGCTCCGTGACCGTGGTTTCCAACGCGCTCAGGCTGCGGTTTTTCCGGCCGCGCCTCCAGCGGGGGGAGGCGTAGCGTCATGGACGGAGCGCGCGGCGAAGTCCGGTTCGACCACGTCTCCGGCCGCCTGATCCCAAGCGGGGACGCCATGCTCTATGTGGAAGAGAAGGGCTCGCCCGAAAGGCCCGCCTTGCTCCTTGCGCACGGCGGCTTCGGAACCATGGAGGATTTCAACGTCATCGTCCCGGATCTGGCCCGCCGGTTCCGGCTGATCGGCCTGGACAGCCGGGGACACGGGCGATCGAGCCTTGGGGAATCGGGCTTGTCCTACGCCCTGCTCGCGCAGGACCTGGGCCGGGTCGCCGGCGCTCTTGGCCTGGACGCCTTCAGCGTCCTGGGTTTCAGCGACGGCGGCATCGCGGCCTGCCGCCTGGCCGCCCAGGGAGAGCCGCGGCTCGATAGGATCGTGACCGTGGGCTCGCGCTGGGAGATGCGTAAGGACGATCCCGTCTACGGGATGCTGCGCGGCGTGACGGGCGAGGTATGGAAATCCATGTTTCCGGATAGCGTAAAACGCTACATGCGGCTCAATCCCGAACCGGATTTCGAGCGGTTCGCCGCCGCCGTCACGGCCATGTGGACGGATTTGGGGCCGGGCGGGCTCCCCGGAGATCTGGTAGGGAATATCGAAAACGAGATGTTCGCCGTGCGCGGGGACGATGATCCGCTGACGACCCTTGCGAGCATGGCGAAGCTTCGGGGGGTTGTGAAAAACATGCGTTTCATGAACATCCCCTTCGCCGGGCACGCCGCCTTTGACGACGCTCCCGGGGCCTTTCTGGACGACGTGTTCCGCTTTCTCACGCCTCCTTCTCGATCCCCCGCCTGACCCCGCCATTTTGGAACCCGGAATGAAAACGGCCCGCAAGCGAAAGCTTGCGGGCCCGAGCATATGGACAACGTCCTCATTGCTTGGACGTTCAAGGCTCGAACGCACGGTGAGAAAACAACAGGACCCTCGCGTATACAACCACCCGGAGATCCTGGTTTTTTGCTGCGCTCGCGTCCGCTCCGTTGGAAAACCGGCCTTGAAGCGCATGGCGCCGCTTTTCATCCCATAGCCTGATCGCCGTAGCCCGCGAGTCCGCTAGCCCGAGGGGAGGGCGGCCTGTCTGAGAGCGTTGGCCTGGTTTCGGGTCGTCTATTGGCTGCCATTTTACGTAGTTGGCGAATAATATGTAACGCATTGCATTTGAAATGCGGATTGGATATGCGATAAGATGAGATGAAAGGTGAAGCCTTAAAAGCAAATAGAGGTGACGTATCGACAAGCAGACATGACCACAAACCAGGAGGATCTTGCCATGCGTATGACCATTGCCTCCCCTTGCTCCCCCGTCCGTTTGTGGGGGGCGGTTTTGCTCATCCTCCCCCTGCTGGCGCTGGCTGGTTGTTCCACCCCGAAAAGCGCGCCATCTCAATTCGCCGCTTTCTCCAAAGCCACCAGCTCCCTCGCGCAGATTTCGCAAAAAACCTACGTCATCGCCGTTACGGTCAACAGCAAACAGACCATTTATTCGCTTTCGAAGAACCCCGCCGGATTCGATCCGTCAACCTACGCCATCAACACGGATAACGTAGCGAGCTTCGGCAAGAGGATGCTCCTGCTGCAAGCCCTGCAACTTTACGCGCAGTCGCTGAGCGACATTTTCTCCTCCGATGATCTGAGCGCGCTCAAGACCAATGTGAAAAACTTGTGCACGACCCTCGACAGTCTGAAGGCCAACGAAACGCTCAAGCCCTATTTCTCTGATCTCTCTCTTTCTTTTTCAGATTTTGGGAACTATCTGGGCATAGGCCTCTCCAGACTTTTCGAGTCCCGGCGAAACGCCGTCGTCATGAAAGCGCTGGAGGAGACGACCCCGACGATCAACGGGATCGTCGCTGCCTTGCAATTCGAATTTGGCATGTGCGCAACCGCTTCCGGAAAGGGGAGCAGTGGAATAGGCTCTCTTATATCGAGTTACTATGACCGTTACCTCATTGACGCGTCCAAATCGCCCATAGCCGGCGGGCAAGCGGGAGGGGGAAGCGCCGATTCGGCCAAGAGCGCCAAATCGAACACGATCGAGAGCCTCATCCAAATGATCCAGACGCGGGACACGCTCTGCAACATACTGATCCTCACGCAAGAGGCTCTGGCGGAATATGGCCGGCTTCACGCCATGCTGAGCCAGGCCTTCAAGCCTGATCATGAAGCGTTGAGCGACGCCTTGGTCGATTTGCAGTTGAAGCTGCAAAACATCGACGCGGTGTTCAGCGCGGTCAGCCAGAAGGAGAAGAATTAAATGAACGACTCCATACTGAATTTTGTTGAAGACGCCAAGAAAAGGCTTCTCCAATTGCAAGCCGAACACCCGGAAAAGAAGGAAGCCGTCCAGGAAACCATCCGTTTTTTGGACGGCCTGACGAAAAGCCTGCAGGAGGGCGATTTCGAAGCGATCCTCCTCAGCGCTCTGATATTAGCCTTCGATGGCCTTGTCGCCCTGGAAAAAATCGAAGTGAGCGTCAAGACGTACGATCCGGACGGACCCTCGGCGGATTTCGCCGACGCCATCGCGGAATACGAAAAGGCCATGAGCCCGCCGGAGAATGCCAAAGATCTCAAAACCACGCTTTCGAAAATCGGGTCGGCCAGCGTCTATCTCATGCGGCAACTCCAGCTGTTCACGAAAAAATATCCAGCGGCCACGGCTTGCGACGAACTCGCCGACCGCTTGTTCGGCCTTCCTCCCAAAATCTTCACATTGATCCAGCGCCTTGATGACGACGAGATCGCAAAACTCACGGGGAATCTTTATGCGCGCTCCAGGGAGCTGCATAAGACGGCCAATCAGCTCAAACAGCTGAACGAAGTCCTGTCCACGGCGTCGACCGCCGTCAACGTCGCCATCGGCGTGCTGGGCTTCCTGGCGAAATTCGCTCCGCTCATTTGAACCATCGCCAGGCGGATCGCTCCGGCCATCCGCCCGGCCTTGCAAGCGCCCAGCCCGGGTCTTTTAGCGTCCGTGCATTTCGCCGCAGGCGTCCTCGCCCGGCGTCGTGAGCGGCCCATCCCTCCTGCCGGGGCCCCGCATCCCGTTAGACGCGGGGGCGATGCATGGCCTGCGCGCTGGACCGGCGGCGCTTCAGGCTGCTGACAAAGGTCCGATCAGCGCTTCATCCAAAGAACCGACTCCAGCGGTAAGCTACGCGCCGGCTCTGGTTTGCTTTCGCGCCTTGCGTTCAAACCTTGAACGCCGCCTGAACAATCAAGGACTTGGTCAATACGAGAAGGCCCGCAAGCTTTCGCTCGCGGGCCGTTTGTTTGCGCATTCGCGTTGGTCGCGGTCTAGTAGGGCGGGAAGATGTTGTAGCCCAGGAAGCCCTTGGCCGCGTAGTTGATGCCCACGTAGAGCGCCAGGAGGATGAACAGGCGCTTCAGCCAGATGTCCGGGATGTACTTGGAGGTCTTGGGGCCGATGATGGAGCCGATGAAGATGCCCACCAGCTCGGCGCCGATCAGGGGCCAGTACACCGTGGCGCCCTGGACCATGTAGGAGAAGATCGAGGTGATCATGCCCACGAGCACGGCCAGGGCGGAGGTTCCGGCCACCAGGTACATGGGCAGGCCGGCCACGCTGGTCAGGAAGGGCACGAGCAGGAAGCCGCCGCCCACGCCCAGGAAGGAGGCGAGCGCCGCGATGAAGAAGCCGCCCACCACCGGGATGACGGGATTGAAGGAGAATTCCACGCCGAAGAAGGTGAAGGTGATCTGCTTGAGGCTGAAGCTTTTGAGCTTCACGCCCATCTCGTTCATGTCCATCTTGCCGGACTTGGCCGAGGCTTCGAAGGCCTTGGCGGCTTCCTTGGCCTTCTTCTTGCTGGCCTGGCCCTTGGGGGTGGTTTCATAGAAGAGGTAGCAGCCGAGGAACAGCACGAACAGGCCGAAGTAGCCGATGTACTGCTTGAGCGAGATCTTGCCCGCGGTCAGCACCGGGACCAGATACGAGCCCGCCACCGAGCCGATGGCCAGGCAGATGGCCAGAGGCAGGACCAGGCGTTTCATGCGGTAGTAATTGAACGAGGAAATGGCCGCCGAGAGACCCACCAGGAACTGGTTCGACGTCCGGATGGTGTCCGTCAGAAGTTTGTTCAGGTTCGGGGCGGTCTGCTTGAAGGACGCGGCGTAGTTGCCGATGCCGAAGATGGTGATGTGCCCGACGCCCGCCATGATGCCGCCGAAGGCGCCCACGGTTGAGAAGATCCAGCCCACCCAAATGGCCCAGAAAAAGCCCGCGATGAGGCTGATCTGGGGACCGCCCGGGATGCCCAGGTAGCCGGGCGCGGCCTGGGGATCGATCTGGCCCTTCTCGGTCCCGACGGGGGCTGAGTTGATGGCCTTGGCCAGGCCGCTGTCGCCCGCCATGATCTGGGGTTTGGCCGCCGCGTCGGCGGGAGCGGCCGCGGCGGGCGCGTCGGCCGGGGCCGCGTTCTGGGCGTGGGCGTACGTCAGTATCGCGCCCGATGCGCACAGGGTCATGGCCACAAGCGCCATCATGAGAGAAAAACGTTTCAATTGCGGCACAGTGAACCTCCTCGGGTTGCAAAATAAGGTTTATCCAACTCCCCTACGGGAACCGGCGCGCGCCGGATCCCGCAAAGCGCCATTTATTATGCCCTTTTGAAGGAAAGGGCTTTGGCCGTGCAGCCAGTGACGCAGGCCGGATCGAGTCCCTTCTCGATCCGGTCTACGCAGTAATCACATTTCATCATCTTGCCCGATGCGGCGTCGATTTGGGGAACGTCCCAGGGGCAGGCCTCGGCGCAGGCGCCGCAGCCGTCGCAGAGTTCCGAATGCAGTAGAACAAGTCCGTCATCACGCTTGTACAACGCGTTGTTCGGACAGGCGGGAACGCATTTTGGGTCCTTGCAGTGCAGGCATGGACGATACTTATAGGTCACTTTAGGAATGCCATCTTTTTCCACAGGGCCTTCCATAGTCAATTCGTTGAGACTAAGCCCGATGGGGACCCTGTTTTTTACTTTGCAATGCACGAGACAGGCTTCACAGCCGATGCAACGTTCCTTGTCCAGAAGTATTTTATATTTCCTCGCCATGCCGCCCGCCTTTCTTCAGGTGAAAAAAATCACGTAACCGCCGCCGCCTTCGAAGAGGATGAGGTCTTCAACTGTTGATTCGAATACTTTTTGTGGGAGAAATGTCAATATGAAATTTCTTGTTCATTTTTTCCCAAAGCAAATCCGGTACGCCCGGGGGGTAAACCCGCATCGCGATCCCCCGGTTTCATGAAGCGGGCGTTGCGCGTTGTGATCTTGTCAGAATTTCCGGGCGGTGTTACGAGAAAAAGACGCGTGAAAGCGGACCCAGGATCTCTTGAGAAAAAAGGAGCGTTTGGAAATGGCCGGAAAGACTGTTTACGGGGTATGCGGCATGTGTTCGGTACGGTGTCCCATCATGGTCGACGCGAGCGACCCTGACCGCGTCAGGGTGGAGGGCAATCCCCACGCCTCGGGCGTGGCCGGTTCGCTCTGCGCCCGGGGGGCGGCCGGACCGGCCTTGTCCGAGGACGCCGAGCGTCCGCAATACCCCATGATCCGGGAAGGCGCCCGGGGCGAGGGCAAATGGCGCCGGGTTTCCTGGGATGAAGCCATTTCCCATGTGGCGGAAAAGCTCGGCGCCGTCAGAAAACAGTACGGGGACGAAGCCGTGCTTTTTTCCGACAGGGGCGGCCCGTTCCGGGATTTCTACCGGGCCTTCCTGAAAGCCATAGGCACCCCGAACTATTGCAACCACGATTCGGCCTGCGCCAGAAACGTGCAGCACGCCGCCCTGTCGCTTTTCGGATTCGGCCGCAAGAACGTGTCCTACGACCTGAAAAACGCCAAGTACGTCATCCTGCAGACCAGAAACATCCTGGAGGCCATCAACGTCAAGGAGGTCAACGACCTCATGGACGCCAAGGCCAAGGGCTGCCGCATCGCCTGCATCGACATCCGGGCCAACGTCACCGCCTCCAAGGCCGACGATTTCTTCCTCATCCGCCCGGGAACCGACTACGCCTTCAACCTGTCCGTCATCCACGTTCTCTTGAAGGAAGGCCTGTACGACAAGGAATTCGCCGGGAAATGGATCAAGGACCTGGACGTCCTCAAGGAATTCGTCGCGCCCTACGGCCCGGAATTCGGCGAGGCCGAGACCGGGATCAAGGCGGCGGACATCGAGGCCTTCGCCAGGCGCCTGGCCGAAGCCGCGCCCTCGGTCATCTGGCATCCGGGATGGATGACCGCCCGCTACCACGATTCCTTCATGGTCTGCCGCACGGCCTACATCATTAACGCCCTTCTGGGGGCCATCGGCGCCAAGGGCGGCCTGCCCTTCGTCAACAAGCCCGGCGACGTGGGCAGGAAGGGCCTCAAGAGCTTCATGGATCTTTTCCCCAAACCCGCCGCCAAGCGCGTGGACGGCGTGGGCTGGCAGGAGGGACGGACCCATTTCGAGGCCGGACCGGGGCTGGTGAACCTGGCCTACGAGGCCATCGTCACGGGGAAGCCCTATCCCATCAAGGCCTACATCGCCCAGCGCCACGACCCGCTCATGGCTTTCCCGGACAAGGAGCAGGTCAAAGCGATGTGGGCGAACCTGGACCTCCTGGTGTCCGTGACCTTCACCTGGTCGGACACGGCCTGGTTCTCGGACGTGGTCCTGCCCATGTCCCCCTATCTTGAACGCGAAAGCATCCTCGCCTGCAAAAACGGCCTCAATCCCTTCTTCTTCGTGCGCAACCGGGCCCTTTCCCCACGCTATGACACCAAGCCCGAGTGGGAGATCTACGCCCTTCTGGCCAAGGCCATGGGGATCAAGGAGCTGGCCTTCGAGTCCGTGGAGGAGCTGTGGAAATACCAGCTGGAAGGCACGGGCGTTTGCCTCGAGGATTTCGAGAAGACCGGCATGGTCGCGCTGGGCAGCGGTCCCCTGTACCGCGAGCCCGGCGAAAAGAGCTTCAAGACGCCCTCGGGCAAGATCGAAATCATCTGCGAGAAGCTGGAGGCCGACGGCGTCCCCTCGCTTCCCCCCTACGTCAAGCCCGCCTACCCGCCCAAGGGGCTTTTCCGCATCGCCTTCGGCCGGGTGGGGCTGCACACCCAGGGGCACACGGTCAACAACCCCCTCCTGTTCGAGCGCATGCCCGAGAACTCCGCCTGGATCAATGCGGAAAGGGCCGAGGAGCTCGGCATCGCGGACGGGGAGTACGTGGAGGTCTTCGCCGGGAAATACGCCGCCCGCATCAAGGCCAAGGTCACCCCGTTCGTCCATCCCGAGGCGCTTTTCATGGTCCACGGCTTCGGCCACGACCTGCCGGTGGAAAGCCGGGCCAGGGGACGCGGGGCGGCGGACAACGAGCTCATGCCCGGCGGCATCGCCAACTGGGACAAGGGCGGCG
>CALGYO010000039.1 GCA_937934715.1 uncultured Desulfovibrionaceae bacterium
TCACGGCCTTGATGTTGCCGATCTCGCCCAGGGCGTCCACGATCATGGAGGCCACCAGGTCCGAGCTTTTGTCCAGGGCCTTGACCAGGGCGTTGACCGAGGAGGCGTCACGGATCTTGGACAGGGCCTCGATCACCGCGAACTGCACCCACTCCTCGTCCTCCAGGGCCTTGTTCAGGCATTTGGCGGCCTGGGGCAGCCCCAGATCGCCCAGGCTGACCGCCGCCTGGTAGCGCACGTTCACCTCGGGGTCCTTCAGGAGGGCGTCGCACAGGGGACGAACGGCCGAGAGCCCGCCCGCCGAGCCCAGGATGTCCGAGGCGAAGATGCGGATGTCGGGGTCCTGGTCGTGCAAAAGCCCGGCCATGGCGGGGAAGTCCTCGCCGCCGGTCTCGCGCAGGATGTCCATGGCGATGTTGCGCACCGGGGCGTCCTCGGAGCGCAAAAGGGGAATGACGTGCTGGACCACCTCCTTGCCGCGCAGCCTGCGCAGGGTCATGTCCGCGGCTTCCTGGACGCCGAGATTCGAGGAGGAGATGAGTCCGCAAAGCAGGGGCACGGCTTCCAGGCAGCCGAGATCACCGGCTTCGAAGGCCGCCTCGCGAAGCTCCTCGGCGTCGCTTGAGCGCAGTTTCAGGCAGATGGCTTGGCAATCGGACATGGGTCGTCCCCTTAACGGCCCGGATGCGCTTTTTCCGGGGTTCGGCTGTTCGGCCCGCCTGGGCGGGCTGTCATTTGTACAAATTCTGAATGATGGCGTCTCCCATGTCGTCGATGTCGATCACGGAATCCGCCAGCCCGGAGTCCACGATGGCCTTGGGCATGCCGTAGACCACGCAGGTGGAGTCGCTTTGGGCCAGGGCGCGGCCGCCTTTCTGCTTGAGGGACCGCACGCCCTCCATGCCGTCGCTGCCCATGCCGGTCAAAATGACGCCGAGCCCCCTGCGTCCCACGGCCTGGGCCACGGAATCGATCATGACGTTGGCCGAGGGCTTGTAGAGGGCCTCCCTGGGCTCCTCGGTCACGGAAATGTCCACCCGGCTGATCTTCTGTTCGATCCTCAGGTGCCTGCCGCCCGGAGCGATGTAGACCACCCCCTGCTGCATGCGCTCGCCGTGTTCCGCTTCCTTGACGTGGATGCGGCAAACGCTGTCCAGGCGTTTGGCGAAGGGCCCGGTGAACGCGGCGGGCATATGTTGGGCGATGACCACGGCCGCCGGGAAATTGGCCGGCAGGCGCGAGAGCACCTTCTGCACGGCGGGCGGCCCGCCGGTGGACACGCCGATGGCCACCACGTCGCGCACCTGCGGCCCGGACGGGCGGACCGGCGCCCTGGGCGCGCCCGCCGTTCCCGCAGCCGCCGGGCGGGGGGCCGGCCGGTAGCGCATGTGGCTGATGCGGCGTTTGGCGATGGTTTTGACCTTGGCCCGCAGATCGTCCTCAATGCGCACGATATCGAGGGAAACCTTGGACAGGGCCTTGGGAATGAAGTCCACTGCCCCGAGTTCCATGGCCTTCAGGGTGGCCTCGGCCCCTTCCACGGTAAGGGAACTGACCATGAGCACGGGCCGGGGCATTTCCATCATGATGTGCCGAAGCGCCGTGAGCCCGTCCATTTTGGGCATTTCTATGTCCAGCGTGACCACGTCCGGATCGTGACGGCGGATGAGCTCCAGCCCCTCCGCGCCGTCGCGTCCCACGGCGACCACGCGGATCTCCGGATCCTTTTCCAGCATGGCCATGATGGCCTTGCGCATGAATGCGGAATCGTCGACAACGACTACCTTGATCACCCGGCGTCTCCTCAAAATTCGCCCGGGCCGTCCGCTTGTCCCCATGGGGCCCGAAGGCGGAAAAAGCCCGGTAAATCCTCACCGGAATAATTAGATAACTATCCCGATCATGACAACCAAAACAAAAGGGGTTGCCAAAGCCCGCCCGTTCGGGTAGATGACTTCGCTCCAGCACATCGGGATGTGGCTCAGTCTGGCTAGAGCGCCGCGTTCGGGACGCGGAGGCCGGAGGTTCGAATCCTCTCATCCCGACCAGACTTCCCAGGAGCGCCTTTTGGCGCTCCTTTTTTTTGCCCGGCGTCCGCGTCCGGCGTTCGCATGCGGGGCAAGGCTCGCGCGTCCATCCCGCAGCATAACACAACCATTTTCCCGCTGTCGAGAATTGGCGCAGGCGAGGGCTTCGATCGATTTTCCTCATTGACCGCCGGCTCGCGGGCCGCTAGCGTTCGCCAGGACCGGGAACGGCCCTCCGTCCTCGAATCCGGGCCGATCGGGCCGAAAAACCGATCGGGTTGAACGAGCGAAAAGTCCGGGCGAGCGAACGAACCGGGCGGGCCGGACTGGGCGAACGAACCGGGCGGGCCGGACCGGGCGAATGAGCCGGACGCGTCGGGCGAGCGGGCCCCGAGAGTCCGATATCCTGTTTCTTCAGGCGTATTTTTTGAAAAAGGCTTCTTCCCGACGCGTGAGCGCCGCGTTCCGGCGCGCCCGGCCGCTTTTTCGCGCGGGGTTCGTTCTTGCGGCCTGCCTGTGGCTGGCCCTTGACGCGCGCATCCCGGGACCGGACGCCGCCTGGGCCTCTCTCCATGAGCTGGCCGAGCGTTCCGGCGTTCTGGAGGCCGGTTCCTGGCCCTTGGCCATGGCGCCCTCTCCGGCCGGATTCTTCACCCAGGACGTTCCGTCGCCGCTTCCTTTCCGTCCCGTCTTCGCCGGACGGGAGGCGCCGCGCGGGGCCGGTCCGTCCGCCCAGCGGATGGGCCATGCGTCCGGCGCGTTATACGGCGCCCCATCCGGCGGCGATATCGCCTTCACCAGGCGGGTGATCCGCACCCTGTCCCCCCTTTGCCGCCTGGCCTGGGGCTGACCCCTTCCGTCCTTCGATCCTGGCGTAGCGGTCCTGTTTCCGGCCCGTAACCGTGAAACAGCCTCCATCGCGGTCCGCCCGCCCCGGGCGTCTTTTCGCTCCAAGGCCCGTCCGGGCCCTGGGAAGCGAGGCGCGGGCCTTTCCGGCGGGCCGCCGGTTTTCTGAAAAAGGACGGTCATCATGAAGCTTCTCGCCCTTTCCGGCGTCTTGTTCCTGGCGTTTCTGTTCACCTACGAATCCGCCCATCTCGCCGCGTCGATCATCCTGGGCGGCGGCAGCCTGGTCTGCCTGTGTCTGGCCATTGTTCTGGGCCACAGGGCCAAGCCGGCCGCGCCCGGCGGGGATCAATAAAACGGCCGGGCGCGCCGGAAACGGCTTCCGGCGCGCCCGGCCCCATTTCCAGGGACGCGCCCCCGTCCAAAGCGCGCGACGAAAAAAACAAGCCCCCGCCGGAATTTTCAGGCGGGGGCTTCACGTTGTCGGCAAGGTTTTTTGTTCCGGCCGGTTACGAAGTTCGAGGACAAGCCCCGAACAGAAGCCGGAGCCGGCGCGCATCGTCCCGCGCCCGGGCTGGTTTTGTTGATAAAGCGCGGCGATCAGGCTTTTGTCAGCATTCGTCCTCTTCCCGCAACAGTTCCACGGCCCGCAAGAACACGCTGACGGTCTCGCCCACATGGTTGGCGAACCAGCGTTCCGCCCTGGCCGGATCGTCCAGCTCCTGGTCCAGCCAGTCGGGCTCGGGAAAAAGCTGCGCGGCCTCCATGAGCCTGGCCTCAATCTGGTCCAGGACGCCGGCCTCGCCCGCGCCGCGCATCCCGGGGTTCTCCAGGGCCATGCGCAGTTTGCGCATGACGCCGTGCAGACGCTCCCATCGGCCGTTTTCATCGGCGACGGCTTCGCGGAACCGTTCCCAATCCGTTGTCATTTCCCGCCCCCAATGAGATCCGTTGTCCTGATGCGACCGAAACATACCCCGGCGGCGCCGGGATATCCACCACCTTTTCGCAAGGCTGGGGCGCCAAACGCCGGGCCGGGCGCCGGACGCCGGGCCGGGGCGCCGGAAAACATGCCTTGCGTTCGGCGCGGTCTTCGTGAAGTCCGGCCCGGCGGCGCAGGCGGCAAAACGAAAACATGGGCGGCGGGCCGGCGTTTCCTCTTCGCGACAGCGCGCCCGGCGCGAACCGCTTGGCCGCGCCGGGCCGGCGCCCCTCCGTCCGGCTCATGCGCCCATGGAGCGTCCGGCCCCGCCCGCCGTCGCGACCGCCCCCCCGGGCTCGAAGATGGGCGCGCGCTCCGTCGCTACGGCGGGGCGTTTCTCCTCCCGGCGCGAGGACGCATCCGGCCCCGCCGGGCCGCCCTGGGCCGCATGGGCGCGCTTTTCGGCCACGCGGCCCCAGGCGACGCGCGCAACCTCCGGGACGCGCCCTCGGCCCCTTTGGGTGGATGTGTGATGTTGACAGTCAATTTCATTTGAGGGAACCATGGGCGTCGCCGTCGCGCGGGACCCTTGTCCCGCGCGCGTCGCCGCCTGGGCCGGAAGGGACGTCGCCGCCTGGGCCGGAAGGGACGTCGCCGCCTGGGCCGGAAGGGACGTCGCC
>CALGYO010000040.1 GCA_937934715.1 uncultured Desulfovibrionaceae bacterium
CGCCGTGGGCGAAGTTGATGAGCTGGATGATCCCGTAGACCATGGTGTAGCCCAGCGCCACGAGGGCGTAGACGCCGCCCAGAGTCAGGCCGTTTATGACCTGTTGGATGAAGTATTCCATAAACGTCCGTGATGCGTTCCCGGGGGAAGCGGCGCTTCCCCCGGGAGCTGAGTGCGATGCTTAGAACTTCTGGCCGGTGGTGGGATTCCAGAACGGCTTGAACACGCCGTCTTCGACCACGAAGATGACGTAGTCGGAACCGGAGTCGCCGTTTTCCTTGAAGGCCAGCTTCTTGGAGGCGCCGATCATCTCCATGGACTTCAGCTTTTCGGCGATCTTGGCGGGCTCGACGCTGCCGGCTTCCTTGATGGCGGTCAGAAGAGCCATGGCGCAGTCGAAGGCGTAGGCCGAGTAGGCGCCCGGCTTTTCGCTGTACTTCTTGTTGGCTTCCTCGAACTTCTTGTATTCGGGGGTGGCCTTGTCGGTGTAGCCGAAGGTCAGATAGGCGCCCTTGGCGGCGTCCTTGGCGATCTCGATGAGCTGCGGATGGTACACGGCGTCCTGCCCCATGAGCGCGGCCGTGATGCCGGCGCGGCGGGCCTGGATGTACATGAGTGCGCCGGTGGCGGAGTTCTGCATGGACACGTAGAACACGTCGGGATTGGCTTCCTTGACCTTGGTCAGGACGGCGGAATAGTCCTTGTCGCCCTGGTTCACGTGGTCATGGCCGAGGACCTTGATGCCGTCTTTGGCGGCGACTTTCTCGACCTCGTCGGCCAGGCCCTGGGAATAGGTGGTCTTGTCGTCCACGATGAACACGGTCTTGGCCTTGAGGAAGTCCTTCATGAACTTCACGGCGGCCGGGCCCTGGTCGTCGTCGCGGCCGCACACGCGGAACATGTAGGGCAGTCCGCGCTCGGTGACCTTGGGGCTGGTGGAGGCCGGGGTGATCATGACGATGTCGGCCTCGTTCAGGACTTCGGAAGCGGGAATGGTGGAGCTGGAGCAGTAGGCGCCGACCACGCCGACCACGCCCTCGTTGACCAGTTTGTTCGCGGCGGCCACGGCCTGCTTGGGATCGCAGGCGGTGTCCTCGGCGAACAGCTCGATCTTGTCGTAGCCGGGGATGCCGCCCGCGGCCTGGACCACGTCGATGGCGGCGCGGACGCCGTTGGCGATGTCGTTGCCGTCGGCGGCGTAGGGACCGGTCAGCGGGCTCACGCTGCCGATTTTCAGGGTTTTGGCGGCGGCCCCGGCCGCGCAGGCAAGGCTCAGGACCATCATCAAAATCAAGGCGCGTCGCATCAGTTTCATCCCGTTTCCTCCTTTTTCCTCACCAAAATGTTGCGTTCCCGTTGACAGCGGGAAGTCCGGCTTCGCGAACCGGCTCTCCCGAAACGTACGCCTTGCGGCGTTTCGTCTTTCTCGTGGCGCGCCCGCGAACGGGGCGCATGCGAACGTCGAGGACTCCGCGTGAACCGTATGCTCTTCCTGGCGGCGGACAGGGGCGCGCCGCGAAAAAAACGCCTTTACAGATCGAGTTCCTGACCGAGGTAGGCCTCGATCACGGTTTTGTCCCGGCGCACCTCGTCCGGCGTGCCCTGACAGATGAGCATGCCGTGGTCGAGCACCACCACCCGGTGGCTGATGTTCATGACCACGCTCATGTCGTGTTCCACCAAAAGCACGTTCACCCCGGAACCGGCGATGCGGCCGATGGTCTCCATGAGTTCCCGGCTCTCCGAGGGATTGAGCCCGGCGGCGGGCTCATCCAACAAAATTGTCTTGGGATCCGAGCCAAGCGCCCGGGCGATCTCGAGACGGCGCTGCAGACCGTAGGGAAGATTCTTGGCCACCGTATCGGCGTAGGCGCCGAGCCCGACGAAATCCAGGGCCTTTTGCGCCTTTTCCCGGGTTTGCGCCTCTTCCTCGCGCTGTCTTTTGGTGCGCAGCACGGAGCCCAGCACCGTGGCCTTCGTGCGGCAATGCCTGGCCACCATGACGTTCTCGATGGCGGTCATGGCTGTGAACAGGCGGATGTTCTGAAAGGTCCGGGCGATGCCTTTTTCCAGGATATTGTGCGGTCGCGCCCCGTCGAGGCTTTCCCCGTCATAGCTGACCGAGCCGCCGGAAATGCGGTAGACGCCCGTGATGACGTTGAAAACCGTGGTCTTGCCCGCCCCGTTGGGGCCGATCAGGCTCAAAATCTCCCCGGGCTTCAGTTCGAAGCTCACGTCGGAGAGGGCCTGGAGACCGCCGAAATGGACGCTGACGTCGTTGAGACTGAGGTATGCCATGGACCTGGGTTCTTAGCACAGACCCTTGGGAAAGACAAAGCATAATTTGCCAAATTTGTCAGGTCCGCGAATTTTTTTCGGAGCATTCCCTCGTTGACCACACGATCCTCTTGAAATATCAAAATGAACATTGTTTGCGTCGAGCAACCGCGCCTTTTTTCGACTTGCTTTCCCCAAAGGGAAACACAATAACACGGGGCAAGCCGATAAACCAGCCGTCCCGGTCCAAGGTTCCCATGTTCGATTTGCCCGTGCACAGCGCCTTTCTGGCCGAACTTTTCTCGCGCAAGGAAAAGGAGCGCCCGCCCGCCTTGTTGGCGCATCTTTCCGCACATCTCCCGGACGCCGGGGGCGCCTCCCGTCCCGCGCCCTTCACCGGCCCGGAGCTGGCGGCGCTGACCCTGGGCCTGGAACCGGCGGCCGAGACCGCCCGCGCCTTTCTCGATGCGGCCAAACGGACCGGCAAGCCCGGGAGCGTCGAAACCGTCAGGACGCCGCTGTTTTTCGAACTGGCCGCCTGCCTGGAAGGCGCCCGGGACGCCGCCCAGGCCCTGTTCGGGGCCTTGCGGGGCGCCGTTTTGGCCATGGCCCGGACCCAGTCCGCCGCCTTGCGCCGCCTTGGAAACGATCCCAAGGCCCTGGCCAGGGCCAAGGACATCCAACGCGTCTGGAAAACATTCGAATCCGCCCTTGGCGCCGGGGGGGCCGAGGCCCGTCTGGCCGCCTTTTTTCAGGCCGCCGCCGCCCTGCTGTCCCTGGCGGCCCAGGACGAGATCAAGTCCCGGGTCCTGACCCTGGTCATGGCCCAGACCAGGGAGTGCGTCCTGGGGAGCCGCGAATCCCTGACCGCCTCCGTCAGCCTGGATCCCCGGAGAATCCTCAAGCGGGCGGGCGCCGCGCCTTCCCAGACGGCAAACGGGGCGCAGAGCGTCCCCCCCGCCCTGGAAGCCAAGATCTACCAGGCCGTGGACGCCGTTTCCCCCAGCCCCCTCCCTCCGGCCCTGCGCGCCTTCCTGAAGAATCTGGCGCTCGGCGGGCGTCTTCTCGAACGCCACGCCGCCCTGGCCAGGGAAATGCGGGAAAAGGAGGAGGAGCTTTTCGCGGCCAGGAAAAAATACAAGGCCGCCAAAGCGCGAAGCCGCAAGGACGTCATGCTGCGCGCCCTGACCCTGGGGGCGCGCAAACCCGACTCCTTCGCCGGACACAAGACCCTGCGTCTGGCCCTCGATTCCATGGAAGAGGATTTTGAGAGCCTGCGCGACGAAGCCGAAATGAGCGCCAACCGGCCCGCCGCCTATCTCAAGGCCGCATCGGCCTGCCTGACGGCCCTTCTTGAAACGGCCAAAGCCCAAGGCGCCGCGTTCGTGAAGCGCGTCGGCGGCAAGGAGGCGGCCAAGGCCTTCCAGGATGCCATGAAGACCGCGCTCGGACCGGAAAGCGCCTGCTCCCCGGACCTTCCGGGGTTCTGGACCCCGCTTTTTTTCAGCCTGGCGGCGAGCATCGCCGCCGCCAGCCTGAAAAAGACCGGCGAGGCTTTAAACGGCCGCAACCAGACCATGTATCACGGCCATTTTCCGGCCATAGCCTTTGAGATCGCCCCGGGCGCCGCCGCCGTGGAGGTCCGGGCCGCCACCCCGGACGGCTGCTCGGACATTTTCCGGAAAACCCCGTCCGCCCTGCTCGCGGAGATAGACGCCTTCGGCCAGGGGCTGACCCATTCGCGCAAGGAAAAAGAGCGGGCGAAGGCCCTGCATGCGCGCTTCGCCGGACTGGCCGCCCTGCTCGACGCGCCCGAGGCCAAACTGTCCGGTGAGCGCCTGGCCAAACGCCGGGCCTATGAAAAGAAGCTGCCCGCCATCAAGATCGAGATGGCGGACGGGATCGAGCGGCTCGCGTCCCTGCACAGGGCGGAGATGCGCCGGGCCGGGCCGTCGGCGGTCATCGCCGCCTCGGATGCGTTTTTCGCCGCCCTTATGGCCAAATACGGCGACGCCGAGGCCGGACGCATCGCGAAAATCAAGGAAACCGCCCTGTACGCCCGCACCCTGTCCGCCGCCCTGCCCGGCATGAACGGCGGGGACGAGCCGCCGGGCGTCATCCTGGGCGAGGAAATCCTTCTCGGCCTGGAGGACGCCCTGACCGGCGAGGCGCTGGACATCGAGGCGGCGGAGGCGGCCGTGCGCAGCCTCTTCGACGCGGCGCGTTCCACCCTCATGAATATGGACCCGGCCACGCTCAAGCAGATCATGCGAAAAGACCCCAGCCTTTCGAGAGCCCTCAATTTTCTGGCGGGCGACGCCAAGGGGAAATAATCTGAAAACGCGCGACAAGGACGGCGAGCATGTGGGACGCCTCTGAACGGACGGCCGCCATTCCGGATAACGTCCTGGGACGGCTGGCCGTGGGCGGCGAGGACTCCGGCCATCTGGCGGAAACCGCCCGGGCGCTTTTCGGCGCGGCCGCGAAAAGCTCCGGAGGACGCGACCTGCTGGCCATGGGCCTGGACGCCGCCCGGGCCGCCTGGGAAGCCGCTCCCCTGCATCCCCTGCTGTCGCGCTATCTGCTGTCACTCGACGCCGCCCTGGGACAGGGCGTCCCGCGGCCCCTCGCCCCGGCCGCCCGGGCGGCCCTGGAACGCCTGGCCCTCCTGTGCGCCCCGCCCGGGGACATGGCCTATCTGACGAGGCTCAAGGAAAAAGGCGACCCGGAGCGTTGCGCCCGGCGCCTTCTCGACCGGATCGAGGAGGAGCCCGGGCGCCTGGCCTATTTGCGCGAATACCTCTCCCTGACTGCGAGCCAGGGCGATTTCGCGGCCCAGGTCCGGGTTCTCGGCCGGCCCTTTCCGGGCCCCCTCGATCCCGTGCGGCGCAGGCTCCTGGCCCAGGCGCTGGCGGCCTCGGACCGGCCCGAGGCCGCCCTGGCCGCCTGCGACGCGGGCGATCCCCTGTTTTCTCCGGGATGCGTCTCGAATTTCCGGGCCCTCTGCCTCGCGGCCATGGGAGACCGGGAGGGCGCGGCCAGGGAGGCGGTCGCCGCCATCGCCGCCCGGCCCTGGGCCTGCGGACCGTATCTCAGGCTCCACGACCTGGTCTTCGATCCCGGCGCCGGACCGGCCCGGAGCCGAGGGGCCTCGGCGGTCCTTTTCTACGCCTTCGACAAGCCCGGTCTCCTGGAGCGGGCCCTGGCGGCCGTGGGCGAAGCCGATCCCGCTCCGGACATGGCCGTGGTTCTGGACAACGGCGGCCCGGACGCCATCGGCCAGGCCGCCCGGGCCTTTGGGGAGCGTTTCGGGAAGGAGCGCTTCGACTTTCTGCGCCTGCCGGTGAACGTGGGCGCCCCGGCGGCCCGCAACTGGCTCATCCGCCATGTCCTCGCCAAATGGCCAGGACGCTTCGAAACCCTGGTCTTTCTCGACGACGACGCCTACGTCCCCCGGGATTTCCTGGCCAGGCTGGGCGCGGCCATGGCCGCCTACCCCGAGGCCGGGGTCTGGGGCTGCAAGACCGTGAACGCGGGCCAGCCCCGCACGGTCCAGCACGCGGACGGCCATCTTTTGCCCCTTGGCCCCCCGGACCAGGCCCAGGAGGGCGCCCGGGAAGAGGTCTGGGACGAGATGCTCGACCAGGCCGCCTCCTTCGCCCTGTACCGCCCCCAGGCGGGAACGCCCGACATCGGCCAGTTCGCCTACATGCGGCCCTGCTCCACGGTCACGGGCTGCTGTCACGCCTTCAAGGCCTCGCTCTTTTCCGGAAACGCCCTGTTCGACCTCCAGTTTTCCCCCTCCCAGTACGACGACCTGGACCACGACCTGGCCCTGGCCGAGGCCGGATCGTACGCGGTCTACCAGGGACATCTGACCGTACGCCACGACAAATCCACCGGGCTGGGCCAGGGACTTTCCCCGAACGCCGCAGGGAACATGCTGAAACTATTCAGAAAATGGCCAGAGCGCCGCGCATCCGCCCTGCGCGTTCGCCTCAATGCGCTCCTCGTGGCCGATCTGGCGGCCAAGCGCGCCCGCCTGGCCGGGGCGGGCCTGCTTTCGTAAAGACCGCCGTTCTCCCTCCCCGAAGTCGATCATTCGCGAAACGCCCCTCGCGAGGGGGTCATCTTTCAAAAATGCCCCCGTGAAAAAGTCCTGTCATTCGTTGTCGCGGTTTTTCTGAAAAAAATGTAAGCCAAGGTCCAATCGGCTGTGGTCTTGCTTTACTTTGGCCTTGACTTTTTTCACGGGCTAGAATTTTATGCCGCGAATACGGGGAAAATAAGAATGATCGACGAAATTGACAAAAAGATTCTGAACATTCTTCAAGACAATGCCAGGACTTCCAACGCTGACATCGCCCGTCAGGTGGGCATGGCCCCTTCGGCCATTCTGGAGCGCGTACGCAAGCTGGAACGCAAAAATGTCATTTTGGGCTATTCCGCCAGGGTCAATCCCAAGGCGCTCGGCCTGGGCCTGACCGCGTTCACCTTCGTACAGACCCAGGAACAGGTCGGGTCCATCGACACCGGCGAAATGTTGGCGGCCGTCCCCGGGGTTCAGGAAGTTCATTACGCGGCGGGCACGGCCTCGTTCCTGATCAAGGTCAGGGTGGCGGACACGGCGGCGCTGGCGGAGATCCTCAAGGAAATCGGCAGGATCCCCACTGTGCGCGACACCAATTCCACCATTGTGCTCCTTACGGTCAAGGAATCCTCAAGTCTGCCCGTCGACAACGCGCAACCCGGAGGAGAGTTGAATGACGACTGACGAGCGGCTTGAAGCGGGTATCAATGCCAGGGGCAAGGCGTTTTTTACGAGCATTCGCGGAGAAGCCCCCTCCATTTTCAACAAGGGATTCTGGACCGGCAAGGTCATGGACTGGGCCATGAAGAACGAGGACTTCAAGGTCCAGCTCTTCAGGTTCGTGGACGTGCTGCCGTATCTCAATACCGGCGAATCCCTGCAGCGCCACATCGACGAATATTTCACCGGCGACGGCGCCGGGGACATTCCTCCGGTCCTCAAATGGGGAGCGGAGAAATCCGGCCTGTTCGGCGGACTGGCCGCCAAGGTCATGGGCAAGTTCATCCGCACCAACATCGAGAACATGGCCAAGCAGTTCATCATCGGCCAGAACACCAAGGAAGCCGTCAAGTCGCTGAAAAAGCTTCGTAAGGACGGCTTCGCTTTTACCGTGGATCTCCTCGGCGAAGCCACGGTGAGCGGCGTGGAAACCGACGCCTACCGCGACGGCTACCTGGAGCTTTTAAACGCCGTGGAAAAGGAGATCGGCGCCTGGAACGCCCTGGGCGGCGGCAAGGGCGCCCTGGACTGGAACGCCACCCCCAAGCTCAACGTCTCGGTCAAGCCCTCGGCCCTCTACTCCCAGGCCAAGCCCGCCAGCATCGAGGACGCCATCGAGGGCATCCTCTCGCGCATGCGGCCCATCTACCGCAAGGTCAAGGCCATGGGCGGCTTTCTGTGCATCGACATGGAAGCCCTCAAATACAAGGAAATGACCATCGAGCTCTTCAAGCGCCTGCGCTCGGAGCCCGAATTTCGCGACTACCCCCATCTTTCCATCGTGCTGCAGGCCTACCTGAAGGACACGGGCAAGGATCTGGACGCGCTCATCGCCTGGGCCCGCAAGGAAAACCTGCCCATCGGCCTGCGCCTGGTCAAGGGCGCCTACTGGGACTACGAGACGGTCATCGCCAAGCAGAACGGCTGGGAGGTCCCGGTCTGGACCAAGAAGCCCGAGACCGACAAGGCCTACGAGGAACACGCCGCGACGCTCCTGAAGAACCACGACATCGTCTATTACCAGTGCGCCTCCCACAACATCCGCACCATCAGCTTCGTCATGGAAACCGCCAAGTCCCTGGGCGTTCCCGAGGACCGTTACGAATTCCAGGCGCTCTACGGCATGGCCGAACCCGTGCGCAAGGGGCTCCTCAACGTGGCTGGCCGCGTCCGGCTCTACTGCCCCTACGGCGAGCTTCTGCCGGGCATGGCCTATCTGGTGCGCCGTCTTCTGGAAAACACGGCCAACGAATCCTTCCTGCGCCAGAGCTTCGCCGAGGGCGAGGAAGTCGACCGGCTGCTCGAAAATCCCCAGATCACCCTGGATCGCGAGATCGCGAAGGAACCCGTAAGGCCCGAGCCCAAGCCCGGCCCCGGCGGACTGACCGCCTTCAAGAACCATCCGGCCATCGACTTCACCGTCCCGGCCGAACGCGCCGCCTTCCCGGCCGCCATCGCCGATATCCGCAAGGGCTGCGGCAAGACCTATCCGCTCTACATCGGCGGCAAGGACGTGGTCACCTCGGACCTCATCCCCACGGTCAACCCGGCCAAGCCCTCGGAAATCGTGGGCCAGGTCTGCCAGGCGGGCGTCAAGGAAGTGGACGCGGCCATCGCCGCCGCCGAGGCCGTCCGGGCCTCCTGGCGGGACGAGACCGCCGAGACCCGCGCCGCCTACCTCATGAAGGCCGCTGAAATCGCCCGCAGGCGCATCCACGAATTGTCCGCCCTCCAGGTCCTGGAAGTGGGCAAGCAGTGGGACCAGGCCTACAACGACGTGGGCGAGGGCATCGACTTCCTGGAATACTACGCCCGCGAGGCCGTGCGCCTGGGCAGTCCCCGCCGCATGGGCAATGAGCCGGGCGAAAAGAACCTGCTCTTCTACCAGCCCAAGGGCATCGCGGCGGTCATCGCTCCCTGGAACTTCCCCTTCGCCATCTCCATCGGCATGGCCTCGGCGGCCATCGTGACCGGCAACCCGGTCATCTACAAGCCCTCCAGCCTGTCCTCGGCCGTGGGCTACGGCCTGGTGGAGCTTTTCCGCGAGGCCGGACTGCCGGACGGCGTGTTCAACTACTGCCCGGGCCGGGGCTCGGTCATGGGCGACTATCTGGTCGAGCATCCGAAGGTGAGCGTCATCGCCTTCACCGGCTCCATGGAAGTGGGCCTGCGCATCCAGGAAAAGGCCGCCAGGGTCCAGCCCGGCCAGGAGCAGTGCAAACGGGTCATCGCGGAGATGGGCGGCAAGAACGCCATCATCATCGACGACGACGCGGACCTGGACGAGGCCGTGCTCCACGTCCTCTATTCGGCCTTCGGCTTCCAGGGGCAGAAGTGCTCGGCCTGCTCCCGGGTCATCGTGCTGGATTCCATCTACGACCGCTTCATGGGCCGGGTGATCGAGGCCTGCAAATCCCTGAAGATCGGTCCGGCCGAGGATCCGGTCAATTACATGGGCCCGGTCATCGACGCGGCCGCCCAGAAGAAGATCAAGGAATACGTCGAGGTCGCCCGCAAGGAAGGGAAGATCGCGGTGGAACGCGAGGTTCCCGCCGAGGGCTACTACGTTCCGCTCACCGTGGTGGAGGGCATCACCCCGGAACACCGCATCGGCCAGGAGGAGATCTTCGGCCCGGTGCTCGCGGTCATGCGCGTGAAGACCTTCGACGAGGCCATCGCCATGGCCAATTCCACCCGCTTCGCCCTGACCGGCGGCGTGTTCTCCAGAAGCCCCAAGCATCTGGAGCAGGGCAAGAAGGAGTTCCGGGTGGGCAACCTGTACCTCAACCGCAACAACACCGGCGCCCTGGTCTACCGCCAGCCCTTCGGCGGCTTCAAGATGAGCGGCGTGGGCTCCAAGTCCGGCGGACCGGACTATCTCCTGCAGTTCCTGGATCCGCGCTGCGTGACGGAAAACACCATCCGCCGCGGGTTTACGCCCATCGAGGAAGGCGACGACTGGTTCTAGCCTTATCCCGCGCCGGACGGGTTTGCCCCCGTCCGGCGCGGATCTCCCTTTGACGCGGCCGCGCCTTGCAAAAGAAGCCCGCTTGCGGCTATCATGAAGCCTTGACGTTGTTTTCCTCGTAAGGCGGCCCCCATGACGTTCCCGCGAATCCTCAACGCGCTCAAGCCCCGAAGCATCCGGTCCCATCTGATCCATCTCGTGCTGGCCCTGGTGGCGATACAGATCATGGTCAGCTGGATCGCCGTCTCCAACCTGGCGTCCAACATCACCCGCTCGCAAATCGGCATGCGCGCCCTGGGCATTTCGAAAACCGTGGCGCTCATTCCCGCCATCCGCGAAGCGTTGCTGCGCAAGGACCACGGCGGGATCATCCAGGAACTGGCCGAGGAAATCCGCCAGCGCACGGGCGCGGCCTTCGTGGTGGTCGGCGACGCCGGCGGCGTGCGCTATTCCCATCCGAACAGGGACCGGCTGGGCAAGACGTTCGTGGGCGGGGACTACGAACGGGCCGCCCACGAAGGCAAATCCTACGTTTCGGAAGCCCAGGGCACCCTGGGCCGCTCCCTTCGCGGCTTTTCCCCCATCTTCGACGGCGAGGGCGCCCCCATCGGCTTCGTTTCGGTGGGCTACCTCATCGAAAACGTCAAACGGACCATCCCGGCCGTCCTGAACCAGCCCCTGGTCTTCATCGTCTTCATGAGCGTCGTGGGCGTGGGCGGCGCCGTCTTCATCGCCAACCATCTCAAGAAAATCACCCTGGGCCTGGAACCGGCCGAGATCACCAATCTCTATATCGAACGCGGCGCCGTGCTCGAGGCCATTCGCGAAGGCGTGGTGGCCGTGGACAAGCGCGGCAGGGCCAGCCTGGTCAATCAGGCGGCCCTGCGCTACCTGGGGCTGCCGCCCTGGACCGAACTCGAGGGAGTGAGCATCGACGAATTCATCCCGGACGCGGGCTTTCGCCGGGCCCTGCGCACCGGGCGTTCCGAATACGACCAGGAACGCGCCGTGAACGGCCGCGAACTGATCTTCAACATTCTGCCCGTGTTCCACAGCGGGGAGGTGCAGGGCGCGGTGGCGAGCTTTAGGCGCAAGGACGAACTGGACAAGCTCGCCTTCGAACTGTCCAGGGTCCAGGAATACGCCGAACTGTTGCGCGCCCAGACCCACGAATATTCCAACAAGCTCCACGTCATCGCCGGGCTCATCCAGATCGGCGCCCGCCAGGAAGCCCTGGACCTGGTGGTCAGGGAATCCTCGGGCTACGAGGACATGATGCGCTTTCTGATCAAGGCCGTGCCGCACCCCGTCATCGCGGCCATCATTCTCGGCAAATTCAACCGCGCCCAGGAGCTCAAACTCGATTTCGCCGTGGACCGGGACAGCGCCATGGCCGACGTCCCGGCCTGGATCCCCCAGGAAAAGCTCGTCTGCATCATCGGCAACCTGATCGACAACGCCTTTGACGCGGTCATGGGAAAAGCCGGCGGGGAAAAGCGGGTGGAGCTGTCCTTCACCGATCTGGGCAGGGATATCGTCTTCGAAGTCGAGGATTCCGGGCCTGGAGTGGCGCAAGGCGACCTGGGCAGGATCTTCAAGAAAGGGGTCACCACCAAGGGACGCCGCCGCCGGGGACTCGGACTTTTCCTGGTCAAGGAGCGCATAAGCGACCTGAACGGCCAGATCACCGTCACGGAAAGCCACCTCGGCGGCGCGCTCTTCACCGTGGCCATCCCCAAGGAGGAGGCCGGACAATGACGCGCCCGGTTACCGTTCTGATCGTCGAGGACGACCCGCGCATCGCCGAGCTGCATCGCCGCTTCGTCGAGCAGGTCCAAGGCTTCCAGACCGTCGGCGTGGCCCACTCCCTGGCCGGCGCCATGCATTACCTCAAAAGCCTGGAGCCCGACCTGGTTCTGCTCGACGTCTATTTTCCCACGGGCGACGGCATTTCCCTCTTGCGCGACATCCGGACCATGGGGCTTGAGACCGACGTCATCCTCATCACCGCCGCCCGCGAGGCGGACCCCCTCAAGGAGGCCCTGCGGGGCGGGGTGTTCGACTACATCATCAAACCCGTCATCGTGGAGCGCTTCAACGAGTGCCTGCGGAAATTTCTCGACTACCGGGAGCGGCTCAAAACCGGCGAGGCCATCGAGCAGCGGGACGTGGACAGGCTTCTCAGACCCGCGCCCTCGAACCCTCCGGCCGGGCCCCAGCCCGGAGACCTGCCCAAGGGCGTCGACGGGCTGACCCTGGGAAAGGTCCGGGCCGTTTTCGAGAAACCCGGCCTCGACGAAGGCCTCAGCGCCGAAAGCGTGGGCGGCCTCATCGGCGTGAGCCGCACCACGGCGCGCCGCTATCTGGAATACCTCGTCTCCGTGGGCGCCGTGTACGCCGATCTGGATTACGGCGCGGTGGGCCGCCCGGAACGAAAATACTTCCGCGTCACCCGCCCCCCGCTCGCCTCCGAGTCCTGACCGCGGGCGGCGCTCCCGCCGCCCGATCCGTTTCATTCCAACGCTTCGCCCACTGATCCGTCTCTTTCCAAGGCCCGCCCGGCGGTCCCGGCGGCCTCTCCCGCGCCTCCCGGTCCCCGCCTTCGCGCGGCTCGTCCGGCCGTGAACAAAATGAACAAAGCGCACAGAACGCCCCTTTCTGTTTTTATGATCCAAACCTTTTTTTCAAATCCTCCTCCTATACGGTCCGCACCCATGGAATCCGGCTTGCCGATCGGGGGGTGAAGCCGGAGTCGCCACGCCATCACTCAACCCAGGAGGCTTGCCATGAAACGTTGGATCGCCGCTTTGTTCCTGTCCTTTCTGACCCTGGCCCTGTGCGTTCCCGCCCAGGCCGACAGACTTGTCCTGAAACTCGGCCACATCGCCGAACCCGTCCATCCCTACGGCCAGGGCGCCGAGGAATTCGCCCGGATCGTGGACCGCAATTCCAAGGGCGGCATCGAGGTCAAGGTGTTCCCCTCCTCCCAGCTCGGCGGGCAGAAGGATCTCATCGAAGGCCTCATCTACGGCACCGTGGACATGGCCCTGGTCGGCACCGCCGCGCTCGGGCAGTTCCAGCCCCAGATCTCCCTCTTCGACCTTCCTTTTCTGTTCAAGGACCGCGAACACGCCTACGCCTCCCTGGACTCCGTGGGCATGGACCTCGGCAAGGCGCTCGAATCCAAGGGCATCAAGCTTCTGGGCTACATGGAAAACGGCATCCGCCACGTCACCAACAACGTGCGCCCGGTCAAGACCCCGGAAGACATGCAGGGACTCAAGATCCGGATCATGAACAACAAGATGTACGTGGAGATGATGAAGTCACTCGGCGCCTCGCCCACGCCCATGGCCTTCGGCGAGCTCTATTCCGCCATGCAGCAGGGCACCGTGGACGGCCAGGAGAACCCCAGCGCCCACATCTGGACCAAGCGCTTCTTCGAGGTCCAGAAATACGCGTCCAAGACCGCCCACTCCTACTCGCCCGAACCCCTGGTCATGTCCATGATGACCTGGAACAAGCTCAACGACGAGCAGCGCAAGATCATCATGGAATCCGCCAAGGAAGCCATCGGCTGGCAACGCCAGCTCTCCGCCAAGATGGACCAGGAATACTGGGATAAGATCAAGGAAACCGGCAAGATTGAAATCATCGAGGTGGATCGCGAGAAGTTCGCCGAAGCCACCAAGCCCGTCTACGAGATGTTCGCCGCCGAAGTCGGCCAGGACAATCTCGACAAGATCGAAGCCCTCAAGAAGTAAAGCGCCAGAGGGCCCGGGACAGCGGTTCCGGGCCCCGCCAAGGAGTCACGCCATGGACAAGATGTTCAAGACCCTGCGATCCATTCTCTACGGCGTTTCGGTGACCGCCATGGGGCTCATGCTCGTCATCATCTTCTTGCAGGTCGTCGCCCGTTACGCGTTCAATCATTCCTTCGAGTGGTCCGAAGAGCTGGCCAGATTCCTGTTCGTCTGGGTGGTCTTTCTGGGCTCGGCGCTCATCATGGGGGAAAGCGGCCACCTGGCGGTCCAGATCCTGCCCACCCGGTTCAGGGGAACGCTCTTCGGCCTCGCGCTCGACATCTTCATCAACCTGTGCGGCTACGCCTTCATCCTGCTCCTGCTCGTCCAGGGGACCAAAATGACCTCCATCATGACCTTCCAGACCGCGCCCGGCATGAACATCTCCATGAGCTGGGTCTACTGCGTCATTCCCATAAGCGCCGCCCTCATGACCCTGTACCTTTTAAAGGACACCGTGAGGATCGCCAAAACCATCGCCGCCGGGCGCGGATAGGAGCGGACCACATGGAACTTACCCTGATCGGCGTTTTTCTCCTCATGACCGCGGTGGGCGTTCCCGTCGCCTTCGCCCTGTGCCTGTCCGTGTCCTTCATCCTCTGGCAATTCATGGACATGCCCCAGGTCATGATCACCCAGACCATGTACTCCGGCGTGGACTCCTTCTCCTTCATGGCCGTGCCCTTTTTCATGCTGGCCGGGGCGTTCATGTCCGCGGGCGGCGTCACCTCGCGGCTTGTGGGTTTCGCCCAGGCCATGGTGGGCTCCCTGACCGGCGGCCTGGCCCAGGTGGTGTGCGTCTCGGGCATGTTCTTCGCGGCCATCTCCGGCTCCTCGGCGGCCACCACGGCGGCCATCGGCTCCACCATGGTGGACGAGATGGAGTCCAAGGGCTACCGCCGCGAGCTGGCCACGGGCATCGTGGCCGCGGCGGGCACGGTGGGCATCGTCATCCCGCCCTCCATCACCCTGGTGGTCTACGGCGTCATCGCCGGGTCCTCCATCGGCGACCTGTTCGTGGGCGGACTCGTTCCGGGCGTCCTCATGGGCCTGGTCATGTGCGCGCTGAGCTGGGTCATCGCCAGAAAGGAAGGCATCAAGGCCGAGGGTTCCTTCTCGTTTCTCGCCCTCATCAAAGCCTTCAAGGATTCCTTCTGGGCGCTCATGACCCCGGTGATCATCATCGGCGGCATCTACGGCGGCATCTTCACGCCCACCGAGGCGGCGGCGGTGGCGGCCGTATACGGCATCTTCGTGGGGCTTTTCATCTACCGCGAGCTCAAGCTGAAGGATTTTCCGAAAATCATCTTCCAGGCCGTCATGGGCACCACCATGATCATGTTCATCGTGGGCGCCGCCAAGGTGTTCGGCTGGATGCTCACCAACCTGGAAATCCCGCATCATATAGGCGCCTACATCGTCTCCCTGACCAGCTCGCCGGCCCTGTTCCTGATCCTCATGAACGTGCTGCTCCTGGTCATCGGCACCTTGATCAACGCCTCGGCGGCCGTGGTCATCCTGACGCCCATCTTCCTGCCCGTGGCCGTGCAGCTGGGCATCGATCCCCTGTTCTTCGGCGTGCTCATGGTCATCAACCTGGCCATCGGCTGCATCACCCCGCCGGTGGGCCTGGATCTCTTCGTGGCCAGCGCCATCACCAAGGTGCCTCTCGAAAAAGTCATGCGGGCGTCCTTCCCGTACCTGTACGCGCTGCTCGCAAGCCTGCTTTTTTTCACCTTCTGTCCTCCGGTGATCACCTTTTTGCCGAACCTTCTCCATTAACCCTCCAACCCCCTCCTTGGAGCCCCGCCACGGCTCCGCGCGCCCCGTTTCGCCAGACGGGGCGCGCTTTTTTTCGTCCCCTGCGTCCCCTTTCGGGCTCTCCCGGCCCTTTCCCCTCCGGCCAGCGTCTTGTCTTTGCCCGGCCGGGGGTATAGTCTTGAAAAAACAGCGCATGCCGCTTCAAAGGAACCCCCTTCATGAAAAAAACCCTTGTCTGCGCGTTGGCCCTGCTCCTCATCGCGGGCGCGGCCGGAACCTATTTCTTCCTGAAAAACGGCATCGAAAAACAGGTGCGGCCTGAAATCGACCGCATCGCCCAGGACATGCGCTCCCAGGGCGTGAACGCCTCCTACAAGGACATGAGCGTCAACGTGCTGGCCCGCAGCGTCAGCCTCTCGGACGTGACCCTGGACATCGACGGGCAAACCATGACCATCGACCAGGCCGTCATCTTCGCCTCGCCGGATTACGACAGGGAAGGCCGCTTCCAGCTGCGGGGCATGAACCTCGGCCGGGAAAACCTCGCCGCCCTGAGCCGCGACCCGCAAAGCCTGCCCGAGCATGTCAAAGGGGATATGGAGATCGACTACGCCCTGGATCCGGCCGCCTCGCGCGTCAATATCAGGCGCCTGTCCATGGGCGTTCGCGAACTGGGCCTGCTCGACCTGTCCCTGGACGTCGAGGGCGTGCCGGAAAACGCATTCCAGGGCGATCTCACCGCCCTGCTCATGGGCTATCCCTCCCTGGCCCTGCGCAGCCTGCGCCTGCGCTACGAGGACGCGGGCTTCGTCCGGATCGCCCTGGCGGACTCGGCCAAGGAGGAGGGGATCACGCCCAACGAGGCCCTGAAAAAGGCCCAGGATGAGCTCGACGCCCAGATCGAGGACGCCAAGGCCAAAAACCAGCCCTTTGCCGTGGAGTTCCTCAAGGCCATGAAAGGCTTCCTCAATTCCCAGAAAGGGTTCGAGATCACGGCCGCCCCGGAGAAGCCGGTCAGCGCGGCCAGCCTGCTGGGTCTGGCCGACCCCAAGGAGGCGATCAAGCTCCTTGGCCTGCGCGCGGAAAGCCTCTAGCGTCGGATCCTCAACATGAGCGGATACGATTTTTGAAGATAATACGTTAACATAGCATACTTTTCCTTGAACAACAGCGGCATGTTCCTCACGAACGCGGCTCGGGCGCCCCATCCCCAGGAAAAACGGACGCCGGCGTCGAGCCAATACCCCCTGTTTATGGGATCTGACCAACATCGGCCGCGCGTTCAAGAGACGCGACGGCGCGTTTCGCGCGGCCGCCAAGAAGAGGAGACGTCATGAGCACCATCTTCATCACCGGCGCGACTTCTGGTTTCGGCGCCGCCTGCGCCCGCCTTTTCGCCCAGAACGGCTGGAAGATCGTGGCCACCGGCCGCAAACAGAACCTGCTGGACGAGCTCGCCAAGGATCTGGCGCCCGCGCCGGTTCATACGGCCATCCTGGACGTGCGCGACGAGGCGGCCGTGAAGGATGTCGTGGCCTCGCTGCCCGGCGGCTTCAAGGAGATCGACCTCCTGCTCAACAACGCAGGGCTCGCCCAGGGTCTGGAGCCCGCCTACGCCGCCAGCATGACGGACTGGGAAACCATGGTGGACGCCAACATCAAGGGCATGCTCTACGTGACCGCCGCCATCCTGCCGGGCATGGTGGAACGCAACCGGGGCCACGTGGTCAACCTGGGGTCCATCGCGGGCAACTATCCCTATCCCGGAGCCAACGTTTACGGCGCCACCAAGGCCTTCGTGAAGCAGTTCACCCTGAATCTGCTCGCGGATCTGGCGCACACCAGGGTCCGGGCCACCAACATCGAACCGGCCATGGCCAACACCAATTTCTCCAAGACCCGTTTCCACGGCGACCAGGCCAAGGCGGACAAGGTCTACGCGGGCATGACTCCGCTTTCGGCCGAGGACGTGGCCGAGGCCATTTATTTCTGCGCCACCAGGCCCGAGCACATGACCATCTCCCGCCTGGAGCTCTGGCCCACCTCCCAGTCCTTCGGGGCCTTCAACGTGCATCGGGAAGGATAAGAGGGGCGGCGCATGACCTTTGATTTCGACGAGATCATCGAGCGCAGGGGCACGGACTGCGAGAAATGGGACGGGCTCGAGCGGCGCTTCGGGGCGCTTGCGCCGGACGCCCTGCCCATGTGGGTGGCGGACATGGATTTCCGCTCACCCCCGGCCGTGATCGAAGCTCTGACCCGGCGGGCCGCGCACGGGATCTACGGCTACACCGGCATGTCCCCGGCCTTTTCCGGGGCCTGCGTCTCCTGGCTCAAACGCCGCCACGGCTGGGACGTCGAGCCCGAGTGGATCAGGTATTCCCCGGGCGTGGTCTCCGCCCTGTCCATGCTGGTCCAGGCCCTGACCAGGCCCGGCGACAAGGTGGTCTTCCAGACCCCGGTCTATCCGCCCATTTTCCTGTGCCTGGAGAATAACGGCCGCACCCCGGCCGCCAATCCTCTGATTGAAAAAAACGGCCGCTACGCAATGGATTTCGAAGACCTGGAACAAAAGCTGGCGGACGGCTGCGCCATGGCCATCCTGTCGAGCCCCCACAACCCGGGCGGCCGGGTCTGGACCAGGGAGGAGCTTTCCCGGTTCGTGGACCTGTGCCTGCGCTACGGGGCCGTCCCGGTTTCGGATGAAATCCACCACGACCTGGTCTTCCCGCCGCACAAGCACGTTCCCCTGGCCGCCGTCTCCCCGGAGGCGGCCGAGGCCTGCGCGGTCTGCCTGGCGCCCAGCAAGACTTTCAACGTGGCGGGGCTCGCAACCTCGTGCATCGTCATCAAAAATCCCGAACTGCGGGAACGCTTCGCCGCCGCCCAGAAGGCCAACGCGGTCTTCGACCCCACGCCCTTCGGCGTGGAGGCCCTGAAGGCCGCCTACAACGAGGGCGGGCCCTGGCTCGACGCCCTGCTCGCCTATCTGGCGGACAATTTCGCCCATCTGAAAAGCCGCCTGGCGGCCGAGCTCCCGGACTTCCGGCTTCATGTCCCCGAGGCCACCCATCTGGCCTGGATCGACTGCTCGGCCTCGGGCTTGCCGGACGAGGAAATCAAGGAGCGGCTGTTGCGCAAGGCCGGGCTCGTCCTCAACATGGGGCCGAGCTTCGGCGCGGGAGGCGAGGGCTTCGTGCGGCTCAATTTCGCCTGCCCGCGCGCGATGCTCGACCAGGGGATCGACCGGTTCGTCGCGGCCTTTTCGGACCGGGACCGCGCTCCCGAATAAGCGCATGCGGCGTTGAGGATGCGGCATTGATCGCCTCCTCGCCGAATGAGGGCGCCCGCTTTTCATGAACGCCGCGCGAGGGCCCGTCCCGAGCGACGGATGCGCCGCTTTTCCGGACATTCCGGAAAACAGGACGCGGTTGCCGGAAAAAACGCGCGCACGCGCCGCCTTCAGCGCCCGGCAAGAGCCTGGATGCGCCGGGAACGCCTGACCGGCGCGGCGCGCGTCCCTGGGACCGGACTTCCCGGACCGGCATGTTCCATGCTATGACGCTTCCCGCTTCGCGCCCCGCGAGGGCGCCCACAAGGAGACGCGCTCCATGACGGGCAAACCGCGCCTTTTCCCCTGCCGCGCATTGCCGGACGCTCCCGGCCGGAACGTCGCGTTCCTTGCTTTCCTTTTGGCCTTCGCCCTCGTCCATGCGTCCGCCCAGCTTGGCGTTTCCTCCGCCAGGGAGGGTTTCGGGCCGGAACGCATCCTCTGCGCCCAGTCCGCCCCGCCCATGGAACGGGAAACGGCGCCCGAAAAGCGCCTGGAGGATTCCGGCCCGCCACGAGCGGCCCCTCCGGTTTCCGAATCGGACAATCCCCTGTCCCGGGCCGCCTTTTTCCTCAAGCCCCTCCCCCTCGACCAGGACATGGCCATTCGCGCCAGAGCTGCCTTCAACCGCCTCATCGTCCGCATCCTCTCCCCCTTGTCGCGCCGTTCCTGGGGATAGCCTCGCGGGTTTGCGCCCGAACGAGCCGAACCGCGCGCGCTGACGAACGCGCGGAGGCGGTCTCGCGTGGGCGGCGCCCATCGTCCATGACGTCACGGCTTCACCATTCAGGCAACCGCCAAACCGGCCCCATGGCCGTACGCCCCAGGAGGCGCGCATGCGAATCAAGGACATCATGAACACAAAGCCGACCCGGGTCTCGCCCACGGATCCGCTGAAACGCCTTCTTTGCCTGGCCAGCAGACGGGAGATCCGGCTCCTGCACGTGGTGGACGAAAAGGACAAGCTGCTCGGCGTCATCAGCAGCTTCGATCTGCTCCAGACCATCGTGCCCTTTTTCCTGGACGCCAATCTGGCCAAGGCCCTCCCCGAGTCTCCGCAACTCATCCGCATGGGCTACGAGGAGCACGCCCACAAGACGGCCGCGGACTTCATGAACCGGAAGGTCGTCTCCTTAAGCCCCGACGACGCCTTGATCGAACTGGAGGCCGCCGTGGCTGGCCGGGGCTTCAACGCTCTGCCCGTGCTGGACGGCGAGGGACGCCTCATCGGCGAGGCCGGACGCAGGGAGGCCCTCATCCATGTGGTCATGCAGTGCGACTGCTGTCGCGAGGAGGATGCGTAAATGTTCTGGGTGGCGACAAGCATCTTCGTGGGCGCCTACGCCCTCATCGTTTCGGAAAAGATCCACAAGACCAAGGTGGCGCTCTTCGGAGCGGCCTTGACGCTCATCACCAAGGTCCTGACCCAGCATGACGCCTTGCACGACATAGACATGGGCGTGGACTGGAACGTCATTTTCCTTTTGATCTCCATGATGATTATCGTGAACATCATGACCAAGACCGGGGTGTTCCAATACGTGGCCATCAAGGCGGCCAAGATCGGCAAGGGCAACCCCTACGCCATCATGAGCATTTTCGCGGTGGTCACGGCCGTAAGCTCCGCCTTCCTGGACAACGTGACCACGGTGCTTCTGCTCGCCCCGGTGACGCTCCTCATCGCGCGCGAGCTGGAAGTGGACCCCGTGCCCTTTCTCATCACCGAAGCCCTGGCCTCCAACATCGGCGGCACGGCGACCTTGATCGGCGATCCGCCCAACATCATGATCGCCTCCAAGGCGGGTTTCGATTTCATGGCCTTCATCAACCATCTGGCCCCGGCCATCGTCATCATCATGGTCATCTGGATGCTCGCCTGGAAAGTGGTGTTCGGGAAACGGCTCAAGGTGCGCGAGGACATGAAAAAACGCGTCATGGCCATGAACGAGAACGAACTCATCACCGATCCGGTCCTTCTCAAAAAATCCGGGATCATCCTCATCCTGACCATCCTCGGCTTCATGCTCCACGGCTTTTTCCATTACGAGCCCGCCACCGTGGCGCTCATGGGCGCCTCCACCCTGCTGCTCGTCTCCGGCGAGGAGCCCCACCACATCCTGGCGGAAGTGGAATGGCCCACCATCTTCTTTTTCATGGGCCTTTTCATCATCATCGGCGGCACGGTGAAGGTGGGCCTCATCGAGCTGTTCTCCAGGAAGATGATCGACCTGACCAGTCCCACCAAGGACAGCATGCTCATGCTTTCCATGGTCATGGTCTGGTTCTCGGGCATCGCCTCGGCCATCGTGGACAATATCCCCTTCGTGGCCACCATGAACCCGCTTCTGGCCAGTCTGGCGGAAAAAATCCTGGGCCCCGAGACCGGTCTTTCCGGAGCGGCGCTTCTGCAGCATCCCACCATGCTGCCGGTGTGGTGGTCCCTGGCGCTGGGCGCGTGTCTGGGCGGCAACGGCACGGCCATCGGCGCCTCTGCCAACGTGATCGTGGTCGGGCTGTCGGAAAAGGCGGGCCACAAGATCAGCTTCGTCAGGTTCCTCAAATACGGCGTCCCCGTGACCCTGGGCACGGTGTTCTTGTCCATGGTCTACATTTACGTGCGTTATTACGTGCTGCATTGGTAGCGCGCCCATTCGGCGCGGGCCCGGCCCCGAGCCGCTGACGGCGTCCGCGCCCGGGCCGCCGGACGATCCAGGCGCGGCCGAAAAATGAAGCGGCCCCTCGCGTATGGTTTACGCGAGGGGCCGCTTTGTCATGCGCGGGGACGATGGGGGCTTTGTCCGGGTTCCTTGACCGGGCATGCGCCCGTTTTGTTTCGGATCTTGCGGACGCGAGGGGGGCGGGCGGACGCGCCCGGACACGCCATTCCATGGCGTGTCCGCTTTTTGTTCAAAGGTCGTACACAGTTATGTTACGTCTCTGCTTCATAAATACGTAACCATGTTACGCATCAATAATTATAACGGAATAGGTTGTATCTTGTTTACTTTTTGGTAAAATCAACCATGTTTAATTGCCGTACATGGCCCATGTCCGCTCTTCGTTTTCGGGAAAGCGCCCCTCTCGCGCCTTTCGCCTCGTCCCCGTGGTCCGCCGGAACGCGCGAACGCGCTCTCGCCCGCAAACGGCCAAGCCGTCACGGCCCCGCGGCCCCCCCATACCGCGCCAACGCCCTGGAGCTGTTATGAAAAACGCCCCCGGTCTCAAACTGTCCTTAAAGCTTACGGCCATCGGTCTCGCCTTCGTGCTTCCGCTGACCATCCTCTTCGTCCTCTCCATCCAAAACATCAACGGCCAGATCGCCTTCAGCCGCTTCGAGCTCTACGGCGACGCCTACCTGCGGCCCCTGGAAATCCTCCTGGAGCGGCTGCCCGCCTACGCCCGCGCCCCGGGAGAGGGCGAAAGCGACATCCGAAAGGGGTTCGACCTGCTCGAAAAGGCCAACCAGGAATACGGCGAAGCCCTCCAGTTCACGGACGAGGGCCTGGGCATCCGCAACCGCTCCCATCTGCAATTTCCCCTGGTCAAACAACGGTGGGAGGAGATCGCCAGCGCGGGGAGCGCCGATCCCGGGGGAACCCACAAGAAAACCTGGGCCCTCATCGACGACGTGATGAACATGATCGCCCACGCCGGCGACACGTCGAACCTCATCCTGGACCCGGACCTCGACAGCTACTACATGATGGACCTGGTCCTTCTGGCCCTGCCCGCCACCCAGCGCAGACTGGCCGAGATCACGGACTTCGGCCTCGCGGCCCTGGCGTCCGGGACCCTTCGCGAGACGGATCGCAGAAAATTCAATTCCTACGCGGAAATCCTGCAGGACTCGGACCTCAACCGGATCGTCGGCAGCGCCAATACCTCCCTCAACGAGGACCCCAATTTCTACGGCGTCAGCCCGACCCTCGCCGGAGCGATCAAGCCCGTCCTGGCAAGCTATACGCAACATACCGAGGCCTTCATCAAACTGCTGCGCGAGATCGCCGACGGGGCGCAGCCCGGAGTCACCCCGGCCCAGTTCGCGGCCGCCGCCGAAAACGCCCGGAACGCCGCCTTCCGATTCTGGGACGCGGGCGTGAACGAGCTCGACGCGTTCCTCGACGTGCGCATCGGCGACTACGCCTCACGCAGGCTGCTCATGGTCGTGGCCACGGGCTTCGCCCTGATCTTCGCGGCGCTTTTGTCCTATTTCATCGGCCGTGGGGTCAACCGGACCATCCTCGGCATGACCGAATACGCGGACAAGATCTCAAGCGGCGACCTGGCCGCCGCATTCCACGCCCGAGGGAGCACCCGCGAACTGATCACCCTCGGAAACGACATCCGGGGCATGGTGCGAAGCCTCAAGGAAAAGCTCGGCTTCTCCCAGGGCATCCTGGACGGCCTGGCCATCCCCTGCGTTGTGGCCGGACCGGACGGCAAAATCCTGTTCCTCAACGGCCGCCTGTGCTCCCTTTTGGGCAAGACCGAACCGGCCGAACGCTATCTCGGCGTCCCCCTTTCCGGCTTTTTCACCAACAATCCCAAAATCGCCGAGCTGCTTCAGGAGGCCATCAGGACCCAACAGCCCATCGTGGGTCTGGAATACGAAGGCCGCGACGCCAAGGGCGACTATTTTTGCGCCGTCATGGACGCCAGCATGGTTTACGACCTGGATCACAAGCCCCTGGGCGCCATCGCCCAGCTCTCCGAGTACACGGAGATCAAACGCCAGGGCGACAGACTCCTGGAACGCAACAAGGTCATCGCCGGACTGGCGGACAGCGCCGCGGACATCGCCGGGCTGGTCAACAGCGCGGCCGAGGATCTCTCCGCCGTGGTGGAACAGACCAGAAACGGCGCCGTGGCCCAGAAGGACCGCAGCCATGAGGTGGCCACCGCCATGGAACAGATGAACGCCACGGTCATGGAGGTGGCGAGAAACGCTTCCGGCGCGGCGGAGCAGGCCGAGCAGACCATGGGCAAGGCCCGGGAAGGCGCGGCCACGGTCAACACTTCCGTGGAAGCCATCGGCAAGGTCAAGGAGCAGACCGACCGGCTCAAGGAACGCATCGCCGTTCTGGGCCGCCAGGCCGAGGGCATCGACCGCATCATGAACGTCATTTCCGACATCGCGGACCAGACCAACCTTCTGGCCCTGAACGCCGCCATCGAGGCCGCCCGGGCGGGCGAGGCCGGGCGAGGCTTCGCCGTGGTGGCCGACGAGGTCAGAAAGCTCGCGGAAAAAACCATGAACGCCACCAAGGAAGTGGGAGAGGCCATCACGGGCATCCAGAACGGCGCCAAGGAGGCGGAGACGGGCATGGACGTGGCGGCGGATTCCGTGGCCGAGGCCACGGAGCTCGCCAAGCGCTCCGGCGGCGCCCTGGAACAGATCCTGACCCTGGCGGGCCGGACCAGCGACCAGGTCCGTTCCATCGCGGCGGCCGCAGAGGAACAGTCCGCCGCCAGCGAGGAGATCGCCCGGTCCGTGGACCAGGTCAACGTGGTGGCCGACGAAACGGCGGCGGGCATGGAACAGTCCGTGGGCGCGGTGGACCGCCTGCGCGCCCAGGCCGTGGAGCTGACGGACCTGTTTTCCGCCCTGCGGCGATGAGCGCAAGCCGCGCCCGCGCGCTTTCCGGGCGCGGCGCGAGTCTGCGCGGATTTGAAACGCGCATTGCGGGGCCGGTCTTGGCGCGCTTCTGAACGGGCTCGCCGGATGTGAACGCGAGGCCCTCGCCTTGGCGCAATCCTCCGCCCTTTTGGGTCCGCTGCGCAATTGGCCGGGGTGGCGGCCTTCGGCGATCAAAAGGCTCTCGCCCTTTAAGTTATCATAACAATCTTATGCTGTTAGGATTAAGAGCTAGAGGCGCTTACGGACTTTCAGGGAGTTATGCGCCGATCTCTTTCTTGATGCGGCCGCCCTCGCCCAGCGTCCGCGCGAGGCGCTCGCGGGCCTTGTGTGGCGCACCGCGTCCATCCAGCTGTTTTTCAGTTTGTTTTTTTCCATGGAAACAACATCCCCGCACGGACGCGTTCTTGACTCCGGCCGTTCGCCCTGGTCCTTGAGAAGCAAAACGCCTCCGCCGCATCTTCCGGCGCCACCCATCGCATCCCGCGCACCCCGCGCATCCCGCGCACCCCGCGCACCCCGCGTATCCCACGCAGACCATGCAGACCATGCAGACGGCGCTCCAGCGCACGCGGCGCATACGGCTCCTTCCGCACACCCGAGAATGGTTGTGAAAAAAATATCAAGCCATAACCCGCTGTTTTTCCTGGAATGCATTTCCGCCTTGCCGCGCCCCCCCTTGCGGGCCTTGCGCGACGGGCATAATGAAGTCCCATTTTTCAACGGAATCCGCCAAACGCCGGAATTTCCGGCGACACGAACCAGTTACGGGAGACAACGCCATGAGCGGAAAATATGGAGCAACCGCCTTTCGGGGCGACCTTTTCGGAGGACTCACCGCCGGGATCATCGCCCTGCCGCTGGCCCTGGCCTTCGGCGTGGCCAGCGGCGCGGGACCGGCGGCGGGACTTTACGGCGCGGCGGCCCTGGGCTTTCTGGCCGCCCTTTTCGGAGGAACGTCCACCCAGATTTCCGGGCCCACCGGTCCCATGACCGTGGTCACGGCGGCGGCCATCGTCGCCTTTTCCGGAGATTTCGCCTCGGCCTGCGCGGTCATCGTCCTGGCCGGGCTTTTCCAGATTCTTTTCGGCGTATTGCGCCTGGGCGCCTTCGTGCGTTTCATCCCCTACCCGGTCATTTCCGGGTTCATGAGCGGCATCGGCGTCATCATCCTGCTGCTCCAGATCCAGCCCATCCTGGGCGCGCCGTCCGTGAACTCGCCCCTTGCGGCCATCACGCATCTGCCCCAGGCCCTGGCGGACGCCAGCATCCCGAGCCTGTGCCTGGCGCTGGCTTCCATGGCCATCGTCTTTCTGACCCCGCCCAGGATTTCCCGGGTCATCCCCTCGCCGCTCATCGCGCTCATCGCCCTGAGCCTGGCCGCGCACTCTTTGAAACTCCCCGTGGCCTCCATCGGCGCCATCCCGAGCGGGCTTCCGGCGCCGCGCCTGCCCCTGTTCGAGCTTTCCCAGTGGAGCCGCATCGTGGGCCTGGCCCTGGCTTTGGGGGTGCTCGGGACCATCGACTCCCTTTTGACCTCCATCGTGGCGGATTCGCTCACCCGCAAGCGCCACAATTCCAACAAGGAGCTGATCGGCCAGGGGCTCGGCAACATCGCGGCGGGTCTTGTGGGCGGCTTGCCGGGCGCTGGCGCCACCATGCGCACGGTGGTGAACATCAAGGCGGGCGGGACCACCCGGGTTTCGGGCATGATCCACGCCGTGTTCCTGGTGGCGGTGCTCCTGGGCCTGGGGCCGCTGGCCGCCGGGATTCCCCTGGCCGTGCTCTCCGGCATCCTGGTGAAGGTGGGCGTGGACATTCTGGACTACCGGATGATCAAGCTGGCGAAAAAGGCGCCCAAGCAGGACATGCTGGTCATGCTGGCGGTGTTCGGGACCACGGTGTTCGTGGACCTGATCGTGGCGGTCGGGGTAGGCGTGGCGTTGGCCTCGCTCTTTCTGACCTACCGCATCGCCCGGCAGACGCAGATCCGCATCACCGAGGCGGACGGCAAGGCCGAGGAAGAACTTTCCGGCATGGACCCGAGGGTGCGGGTGATCGGCATCGACGGCCCGTTTTTCTTCGGCTCCTCGGCGCTCATGCAGGACAAGGTGGACCGGATGCTCGGCACGCGCATCGTGGTGGTGGACTGCATGCGGGTCCCGTTCATGGACATTTCGGCGGTTTTTGCGCTGAGCGAAATGATCGAGAAATTGAAGGACGCGGGCGTGCGGGTGTTCCTGGCCATTTCCGAGCGCCAGCGCGACAGTCTGAAGGGGTACGGCCTCCGCAAGCTGGTGGGCCTGGACAATCTTTTCCTGAGCCTGGGCACGGCCCTGCAGGTGGCGCAATTAACTGTTGAGGACGAGGACGAACAAGGCGGCCACGCCCCGAAGCCGGGCGCGGGCGCGGGCAAACCGGCGGCGGCGGGCTGCTGAGACGCGCGGACGACTCGGCGAGCGCTGCGGGGATTGGCCGGAAGAAACCTCCGGGGTTCCAGAGAACTATCGTTCTCTGGAACCCACGCAGCATGGAACAGCTGCGCGACGTTAGACTTCAGACAGAAACAGCCTGTCAGGGATTTCTAGCGCGGTCTTTTTCCGCGAACAACAGGAGGGTATGCATAACCAGCCTTGATTTGTTGCGCTTTTTGCAAATGCTATTTGACGCGCGCACATTTTCTGGACATTTGAAGCATTGCGCTTAAATAATACGAAGTAAGTTCCTATTCATCGTTTCAGCAAAGGATAGCGCAATGTCTTTGCAAAACATCGCTTCAAGAAGTCGCGGGAAAATACTGCCAATCATCATTTTTACAGGTATTCTTCACTGCTTGCTCCTGACCGGCGCATATGCTCTCGACAAGTATATTCTTCTTGCATGGAATGATCTTGGGATGCACTGTTACAATCGGGACTTCCAGGATCTGGCGGTGCTGCCCCCCTACAACACCCTGTGGGCGCAACTCATCAAGACAGGCGACCCGCCCCAGAAAATAACGTCTGGCGTTACAGTAACCTACTCATTTCCTGACAATACGACATCCGTCACCAAGTCCAATTTCTGGGATTACGCCCTTCAGCTCTTCGGCGTTGCCCTCGCTCCTGACATCGGCCTGACAGGAAAATCCCTTTCAGGCGATTTGGATCTGAACGGCGATCATTTCGTGGCCGAGGGGATTCCCCTGACTGAATATAGCGACTCCGCCCCGGGGACGCGCGCGCCCTACCAACTCGCCGTCGTGACGGCCAGGGACGCCGTTTCCGGAGAGGAACTCGCTTCCACGACGGTCGTGGCGCCTGTTTCCACCGAAATGCGTTGCGACTCCTGCCACTCCGACGCCGCGCAGCAGGATTTCGCCACGGGACGCGTGGAAACGAACATTCTCTCTCTTCATGACAAGGAACACAGTGAGGAGTATCCGGCGGGTCACCAGACTCCCCTGATGGATCGCCGGCCTGTGCTTTGCGCGGAATGCCACAGTTCGAACGCCTTGGGAAAGCCTGGGGTGGCGGGGTTGCCCAGCCTGTCGCGGGCCATGCATTCCACGCATGCGGGCAGGGTTCCGGACAGTCTCTCGGGTTGCTACAGTTGCCATCCCGGCCCTCAAACCCAGTGTCTGCGTGATGTGATGTCTCAAAAAGGCATGGATTGCATAAGCTGCCATGGCGGCATGCAATCCGTCGCCTCCAAATCATCCCCGTGGCTCGAGGAGCCTCGTTGCGACAACGCGAATTGCCATGGCGCGGCATACCAGCAAAACAATGCGCTCTATCGCCTCTCCACGGGGCATGGCGGCGTTTACTGCGAAGCCTGCCATGACAGTCCCCATGCCATCGCCGCCAGCCGTGAACCGAAAGACGCCATAAAATTCGTGGCGTGGCAGGGCCATGCGGGCACGCTCAAGGAATGCCGCGCCTGCCATACCAGAGCGCCTTCAGGCGCGGGTCCTCACGGAATCACATTCAAGACGCCCCAGCCCGGACTGAACTTCCTGCTCTTACAGGAAACAGCTTCCTAAAGACGGAATGCCTTAAAAGGCGAGGCGACGTCCCGGAACGCTTGAAAGGTGAGGAAGCGTTCCGGGCGTTCGCCGTTACGAAGAGCCGCATCGCGTCAAGGGTCCCCCATGAGAGACCAATGCGCAATGGGTTGGGGAAGAGGCTTCCGGCGGCCAAGGGACTATCGCCCCCTGGGACCTCATCATCATTTCAGCTGGTTATAGATTGTCGATAACGCAGCGGCAGGCTGCTGAAGCATTTCGCATCAGTCTCCATTCTTTCCCACGATGACGTAACCTTGCAGGAAGAATTCTTCGCGACCGCCGCGCAGTTGGCCGGGAATGAGGGCTTAGGAGAGTCCCAATGCCGACAAACCCTTTTTCTTTGCCTGGATGAACCACGGCCCAATGTCCGCCGCGTTAATGCCCCCTTCTCCTGAACCGGTCTCCCAAGATTTGGTCGCATTTCAAGCTCTACCTGAAATTTTTGAAGGTATTTTCATTTGATGCCTTGATCTATTCCAAGAATGACGCTAATTGATTCGAAATCATGATGTTGACTCGTTTGCATGTACCACGATTCGCAAACTAACTCGATGGTGGACACATTTTAAGGATGATAATGGCCGAGATCTTTTGAGATATTAAAGACAGACAAACCGCGGAGTTGATTCTTTTAGCCGGTTTGGCATGGCGCTCCAGTTATTTTGATGAGGCCTTTTTTGATGTTTTTTAAATGTCCATCCTTGTGATGGTGAGGGCGTCGTCCTTGGTGGAGGCAAGAAATAAAGCTAGGACCTTACTGCTTTAGCATTTTTAAATCAACCCTTGTCCGCACCATCTTTGAAAAGACGCTGTCTAACTGAATATAGTTGCAATTTCATTTTTTTATCACGAGACCTCACCTCCTTACGAACCTTGTACAGCATGACAGAAGTGAACTTGAACCGTCCCCAACAACAAAAGAGTAGAGCTATGAATAATTTATTAATGAAATTCAACGTCTCTGCATTGCTATATATATTATGTATTATTGTAGCCAATAACGCATTGTCAGCGGATGACAGCTTATTGTTAGATTTGAAATTCAAAAACTGCCAAGCCGTTGACGAGAGTATATATGAAAATACATTTACGGTGGTTGGCTCAAATTCTCTAGTTTGTGGGGATGGATTAAATGGTAAGGCTTTTTATTTTGACAATAATTATTTAAAATTAAACTCTAATATTGAAAAATTCAATTTTAACAAATTGTCGCAGCCATTTACAATTGTCGGTATAATCAAGCCAGACGATGGGTGGAGTAGATATACGGCAGACAAAATATTTCCTATATTTTGCACTAGAAAATATGGACTATGGTCTAGTATGGCTCTTGTCCAAAATGATCCCGATCAATCACTATATTATGATTTAGATTGGGAAAAAATGTTGCATGAATGGCACCACTATGTTGTTGTATACTCTGTATCAAACAGCATTGGAACGTTTTATATGTATATTGATGGAGAGTATATTGGACAAAAATCACAAGCTCTTAATAATAACAATTATGCGTATCGTACACCGACCATAGGGTATTCTACTCATCATGATGGTATATATTCTAAGGGTGCAGTTGAGCGAGTTATGGTTTACAATAGGGCGTTGTCTGCCGAAGAGATTTATTTACTCTATACTAATGGATCTGTGTATAATCCTATTTATAAATTATTGGACTTGGATTCCAGCGGAATTGATTATGAAAATAATAAGCTGTATATAAAATTCAAAAACAATAACTTCGCAGACATGTATATGTTTGAAGCAACTTCAGGCAGTACTACTCTTCGTTCAGTGATATATAATTCTTCTTCAATGCCAGCATATGGATTTGAGTGCGATCTAGACCCAGAACTTATTGACAGAGAAATATCTATAAAAATATCTAATGTTGATTCAACAAACAATTATGAGCCTGTAACCGTTAAAGTAACGTATGATCAAATCTTGGCTAGAGCTCCAGAGGCTGTAGTAGCTTTTAAGAATTTGAAAGAAACAAAGATATCGTTAAGCAATATTAATAACAATTCATATAATTATTTCGAAAACCAAGATTATTTGACCCATATAAGTCGTGCAGATGACAATTCCAGGCTTCAAGTAGGCACCGCCACAACACATCGAATTTTAGACTTTGACAAAATCGTCACGAGAGCGATTAACGTACAATGGCAAAACACGAACTACGCAAAAACTATTCAAAAACAACCGACAAACAGAATTCCAATTTTATTGATTCATGGATGGCAAGGCGATAATAGTGATTTCAAAGATAGACAGTCGTCTTCATTGCTATTGTGGGAAATGTCAGAACTGCAGTATTGGCAGCATTTTTTAGACTATTATTTATCCTCATCAAAGCTTCAAAGTTCTTTTCATATTTACTTGTATCACTACCCTAGTTACAAGCATATAACTTTCAATGCATCAAATTTAAAAGATCTTTTATCTAGCGCTTCTGCACAGATGAGCGATTTAGCGCTCGGAATGCAGAGAAAATCTTTAGTGGTAATAGGGCACTCAATGGGCGGATTAGTGGCGCGTGATCTGATCGAAGAATATGAATTTGATAAATTCAACAAGCTTATCACTTTAGATACTCCGCACCATGGTACACCTCTTTCAATAGATAGTCCGCTTACCGGCACCCCAAAAGATCTAGGCACTCAAGGGGCCGCTGATTTAAATTGGGACAACGTGGATAATTACCATTCTGATTCTGATATAGATAAAAATAATATTAACCGATGGACATATATTAATACAAAAGAATTTGATGGACATTATTGGGAGAAGTTACAAGGAATTGTTGGAGAATCCAGCATGGTGAGTCATCATACTCAAAACCCATGGTTAAGATGGCTTAATATTAAATTTTCAGTAAATTATGAAAAGTATATGAATAAATATATCCTTTACGTTGCCGCCCTAAACAATATCGACAACGGATTATCAGATGCGGTCGACAACGCTATTTTCAATTTTCCGAATGGATATCTGGCTTCTTGCGGATATACAAATGGTGGAGCCGAGCCCACAGGTAGCTCATTTTTGGCAAGCTTTAATGATGAAATTCCATTTAAATACTTTTTTATGCCTACTAATACATTCACATATAACTCCGCCACTTGCGCTTGGTTGAGCGCCAGCAAAACAGTAGATACGATCTCAGATTCTTCTAATAAAATTGAATTTATTATATCTAAAGGGCTTGAGCATCCATTCAAATTACCATATAGACTCTTTATTGATTATGATCATGAGAAAATGGTTAATGGTTGTTATAATGGAAAGAAAGGGAATTGGGATAAATATATAACAGAAAGTTTTGTGCTAGACTTTGATACGCAAGATGATACTGCGTTCAATTCATCTTATTACTTTAAATCATATACTGGATCCATGTTTCATTATCTAAACGGATCAAGCTTAGCAGATACATCTAAGCTAAACCCACTTCGTTATGAGCCAGTTTTTAATTTACTTCAAAAAGATTTGCTTTCAAACAAAGCAAAATATGTAAATACAGGATTAAATGTATTATTAAATAGCTCAAACTAATAACAAAACTTTTGAACGATTGCGTAGAAAGTACATGGGTGATTTCTTCTACAGATCCGCTTGGATCTTGAATGAAGCATGCAATGAGAAAGGAAACTTTCGTGACAGCTTTTCCAAGAAGCACGGCTTTGCCAACTACATGGCGCCCCGCCGCAAGAGAGGTAAACCGATTTTAATGGGGTGGGCCGTACCCATGTACGAGCTTCCGATTTTTCACCATGGTCCGCGCTCGCTTAGAGCCCTGAGCCAATCGCGCACCTCTCAGCCAGTCCCAACCGTATCAGGTATCTTGTTAACGCAACCGGATGTTTCCACTTACGCCAGTAAAGACAAAGAACTGTTCGTCGCAACTACATGGCAGGCTTTTCGAATACGCGCTTTCACTCTACGGTATTATGTAATTCAACTAGCCCCGCAGCTTCAGCGTGGAGATTTCTATCGAATCCATGAGTGATTGGCCTAGCTCTCTTCGAATTATTCCCTGATTGACCCCATAAAACGCTTCCTCGTCTACTGCGTGAATTTCATTAGCGGCATTTGTGGGACGTCATCGACGTATAGGACTATGCGATATTAAATTTTTCATTTGATATAACTCCCTAGTAAGCGGTTTCTATTCGTCAGGCCAGCGCTTTGGTTGCGGCTTCTTTCAGACTCTTCCTCGCAGGACACGCCCTTGACGTCAGACTACCAGTTCTCCCGTCCGGTGCTGGGGAGAACTTCCCCCTCAATATGCTTGTTACTCTGTATATATATCTATCAGACCCGCTCAGCCCCCTTGCGTCTGCGTGGCCAGCTTTGCGCGCAAGGCGTAGATTTCGCGCAGGGCGTCGGGGTCCGAGGGGTTGATGGCAAGCGCCTGATCGAAGGCCGCCCGGGCCTCGGCGTACTTGCCGAGGTTCGAGAGCGCCACGCCCTTCTGGCGCCAGGCGTGGTGGTCGCCCGGATCAAGCTCGAGCGCGCGGTCGAAATGCGAAAGCGCCTCTTCATCGCGACCGAGCTTCGAAAGGGCCGCCCCCTTGTCGCGCCAGGAATCGTAGTCCCCGGGATTGATGGCGAGCGCCTGGTCGAAATGCGAAAGCGCCTCTTCGCTGAGCCCCAATCTGCACAGGGTCACGCCCTTTTGCCTGAGCGACTCGTAGTCGCCGGGATGAAACTCCATGGCCCTGTCGAAGGCGCCCAAGGCCTCCTCGTTGCGGCCCAGACTCGACAAGGCCACGCCCCGGTCGCGCCAGGCGTCCCAGTCGTCGGGGTCCAGTTCGAGCGCCTGATCGAAACAGGCCACCGCGCCCTGCGCGTCCCCCAGGGTGAAAAGCGACACCCCCCGCTGCCGCCACACGTCCGCGTCTTCCGGTTCAAGCGCCAACGCCTTGTCGAAATAGGCGATGGCCTCTTCGTCCCGGCCGAACCGCGACAGGGTCAGCCCTTTGAGCCGCCACCCGTCCTGCTCGTCCGGGTCGAGCTCGAGCGAGCGGTCGAAATGCGCAAGCGCCTCTTCCTCATGGCCGAGCATGGAATGGATCACGCCCGAAAGCCGCCAGGAACGGCCGTCCCCAGGGCTGATCGCAAGAGCCTTGGCCAGGGGCGAAAGCGCCGCCTCCGCCTCGCCGAGCATGGCCAGGGCCGAAGCCTTTTCCCGGTAGGCGTGGAAATCTTCGGGGTTAAGCGCAATGGCCCGGTCGAAATGCGTAGCGGCGTCCTCGAATTCGCCCATCCGGGAAAGGGTGAAGCCCTTTTCGCGCCAGACGGCGTGATCCTCCGGCGCAAGGGCGATGGCCTGGTCCAGCGCGGCCAGCGCCTCGGCGAAACGGCTCTGCGCGGTCAGACACAAGCCGAGGTTCTTCAAAAGGAACGCGTCGTCCCCGCGAAGCCCCAACGCCTCGCGAAAAAGCCGCTCCTGCCCCTCGTAGTCCCCCTCCATCCAGCCCAAAAGCTCGCCCTGAAAAAACAGGGCATAGGCGTCGTCCAGCGTTTCGGCCGTTTCGGCGGCCCGGGCCAGAAGCCGCGCGCCTTCGTCCGCGTCGCCCAGACTCAGGCGGCCGTCCGCCTCCCGGCTCATTTCCCGCAACGCCCGCACATCCCGATCGCTTCCCGTTGGCATGGGGCCTCCGCGCTTGTTTACGCTGTTACGCGCAATCGCCTCGCATCGCGTCCTTGAAATGCGCCCATGCCCATTTCAAGGACGCGCAGCATCCCGCTTCGCCCGCTCTTACATGAACTTTTTAGACAGATAAAGAGCGGCGGCCTTAATCAGTCCATCCCTGCGCAAGCTTTTCCCCTATCTTCGCCGCCTTTTCAAGCTCCAGCGGAAAAACCTCCCGGCGGCGCCTGGCCTTGGCGTCCGCATCCCAGCGGGTGGAAAGGTATTTGGAATAGTCGTCGAACTGCCAGGTGTCCGTGGCGTAAAACAGTTCGCACGCGCCGAAGATGCGCTCCATATAGCCCCGGGTGCGCTCCATCATGGCCTCGTAGCCGAAGGACCGCACGCCGTCCGCGTCCACGTTCATCGTGTAGAAAAGCGCCGTGGGCGTCTTCTTCGGAAAGATGCATTGGTAATCCGGCGTGTAGGTGGCGTACGGAAAGAGCAGCCGCTCCAGAAACGAACGCGTCTCGCCGGTCTCCCCGCCGAAATAGACGGGCGTGCCCAGGATGAGCGCGTCCGCTTCCAGGACCTTGTCCAGGACCTCGCGCAGGTCATCCTTCACCGCGCAGCGGCCGTAGCTCTTGCCGCCGATCTTCTTGCATTCGAAACAGCTCACGCAGCCGGTGAACCTGAGCGAATAAAGCCGTACGAGCTCGGTTTCCGCGCCCTTGCGTTTCGCCCCTTCCAGGGCGCTTTCGAGCAGCATGGCCGTATTGCCCTTCTTCCTCGCGCTTCCGCATACCGCTAAAACCTTCATGATTCCTCCTTACCGTCGCGTACGCCGGGCCAGGGGCCGGACCGCATGCCGGACCGGACAGGCTCCCGCCGCGCCAAGAGCCCGCGCCCAAAAGAAAAAGGCCGACGGACCGCGGTTTCCCGGTCCATCGGCCTTATCAGGCGTTGTTTCGACTTCGCCGCGCCCATGTTTTGCGCGCTATTTCCTGGGGGTTTTCTTGCCCTTGGAGGGCTTCTCCCCCTTGTCCGCGTTCTCGCCGCCTTCGGCGTTCTCCGCCTCTTCGGCTTCCTTCTCGGCCTTGCGGGCGGCCTTGGCCGCATCCACATGGGCCTTGGCCTTTTCTTTGGCGGTTTCGAGGCTCAGTCCGCAGGCCAGGGGCCAGATCTCGTCGATGCGCTCCACGGTCTGGATCTTGATGCGGCTTCGCAGCTCCGCCGGGATGTCCTGCAGATCCTTCCTGTTCTGCACCGGGATGATCACGCGCTTTTTCCCGGCCGCCACGGCCGCCAGGATCTTCTCCTTGATGCCGCCCACAGGCAGCACCCGGCCGCGCAGGGTGATCTCGCCGGTCATGGCCACGTCATTGCACACCGGGATGTTGGTCAGGGCCGAGATGAGCGCCGTGACCAGGGTCACTCCCGCCGACGGACCGTCCTTGGGCGTGGCGCCAGCCGGGACGTGCACGTGGATGTCCCATTTGTCCGTGAAATCCGGATCGAGTCCAAGCTCCTTGGCCCGGCTCCTGGCGTAGGAGATGGCCGCCTGGGCGGATTCCTTCATCACGTCCCCGAGCTTGCCCGTCAGATGCAGCTTGCCCTTGCCCGGAATGGCCGCCACCTCGATGTGCAGGATCTCGCCGCCCACCGGGGTCCAGGCGAGCCCAAGGGCCACGCCCGGAGGCATGTCCGCCTCGGCTTCCTCTTCGAGAAAACGCGGCGGGCCCAGAAGCTTCTCCAGAGACTTCACCGTGACCCTGAAGGGCGGCTTCTCGCCCTCGGCCTTGCGCCGGGCCAGCTTGCGGCAGACGGAGCCGATCTCGCGCTCGAGATTGCGCAGCCCCGCCTCCCGGGTGAAATCGCGGATAATCCGGGCGATGACGATGTCCGAGATGACCACGTCGTTCTTCTTGAGCCCGTTTTCCGCGATCTGGCGCGTCAAAAGGAAGCGCCGCGCGATCTTGACCTTCTCCTGCTCGGTGTAGCCCGGCAGGCGGATGACCTCCATCCGGTCCAGAAGCGGCGCCGGGATGGTGTCCAGCATGTTGGCCGTGCAGATGAACATGACCTTGGACAGATCGAAGGGCACGTTCAGGTAATGGTCGGAGAAGGTGAAGTTCTGTTCCGGGTCCAGCACCTCCAGAAGCGCGGAGGACGGGTCGCCCCTGAAATCCGAGCCCAGCTTGTCCACCTCGTCCAGCATGATCACCGGGTTGCGCGTACCGGCCTGCTTGATGCTCTGGATGATCCGGCCGGGCATGGAGCCGATGTAGGTGCGCCTATGCCCGCGAATCTCGGCCTCGTCCCGCATGCCGCCGAGACTCATGCGCACGAATTTGCGCTTGAGCGAACGGGCGATGGAGCGACCGAGCGAGGTCTTGCCCACGCCCGGAGGGCCGACGAAACACAGGATGGGGCCCTTCATGGCCGGATTGAGCTTGCGCACGCTCAGGTATTCGAGGATGCGCTCCTTGACCTTTTCGAGATCATAGTGGTCCTCGTCCAGGATGCGCTTGGCCTCCTTGATGTCCAGCCGGTCCTTGGAGAGCTTTTTCCAGGGCAGCTCGGCCATCCAGTCGAGGTAGCTCCTGATGACCGTGGCCTCGGAGGAGTCCGGGTGCATGGAGGCCAGGCGCTTGAGCTGCTTGTCCGACTCCTTCTTGACCTCCTTGGGCATGCCGGCCTTGTCCAGGGCTTCGCGCAACTCCTCCAGGTCGTCCCCGTCCTCGCCGCCCTCGCCGAGCTCCCTGCGGATGGCCTTTAACTGCTCGCGCAGGAAGAAGTCCTTCTGGGCCTTGTCCATGCCCTCTTTGGCCATGCCCTGGATCTTGGCCTGCATGGAGGCCACTTCCACCTCTTTCACGAGCTGGTTGTTGACGAGGGACATGCGTTCGACCGGGTCCTCGCATTCCAGAATCTTCTGGGCCTCGTCCACGCGCATGCGCAGGTTGGAGGCGATGAGGTCGGCCAGACGGCCGGGCTCGTTCACGCTGTTTAAGACCGCCATGATGTCCGTGGCCGACACCCCGCGCAGGGTGAGAATCTTCTCGCTCTGCTCCCGGGCGGCCCGCATCATGGCTTCCTGCTCCAGGCTGATCTCCGGGGCGTCCCGCTCCTCGATCACCTCGATCTTGGCCTGATAATAGGGGTCCGCGGCCGTGAATTCCGTGACCCGGGCCCGGGTAAGCCCCTGAACCAGCACTTTCAGGCGGCCGTCCGGCATTTTCAGCATGCGCATGATCATGCCCACCGTGCCGGTCATGTACAGGTCGTCCTGGTTCGGCTCGTCCACCTTCTCATCCTTCTGGGTCAGGATGAGGATGTAACGATTGCTGTTCAAGGCCGCGTCCACGGCTTGCACGGATTTTTCCCTGCCCACGAAAAGCGGCAGGATCATATAATTGAAGACGACGATGTCGCGCACGGGCAGAACCGGCAGCTCCAGGGGGATGTCCACCCGGCTCTTGTCCCCGCCCTCGCCCTCGTCGGCCACGGGCTGCGCGCCGTGTTCCTCGACCGGGCCCGCGTCCGGCCGCGTTTCGAGTTCGTCCTTGTGTTCGGTTTCGTTGGTCATCAGCTCGCTCTCCTTCACGTCCGTAATATATCCGTCATCCCGGCGCGCACGGAAAAAACGGCCCGGGGCAAGGCCCTCAGGCCGTCATCGCGGTTTCTTCGCCCGGGACGCGGGCGCCGCCCGGGATTCGCGCCGGGTTATCCCCGAATTTCAAACGTCCCGTATTCCTTCTCGTAATCGATCTCGTTGCATTTCACGTCCGTCACCCTGGCCAGCGAACTTCCCTGGGTCAGCCGCTCCTTGAGGGAGTCGAGCGCCTCGTCCTCGCCCTGGGCCAGAATCTCCACTTCCCCGTCCCGCAGGTTGCGCGTCCAGCCGCGAAGCTCCAGGCTTTGGGCCTGATCGAACACCCACGAGCGGAAAAACACCCCTTGAACCTTGCCGGAAACGACGCAATGCAGACTTTTCATCTCGTCCTCCCGCGTATGGGCCCCGCCGGGGCCGCGCAAAGGTTCGCTACAAAATCCCCTCCGTCTGAAAACTGAAAAACCGGCTCTCCGTCACGATGATATGGTCCAGCACCCGCAGGTTGATTTCCGAGGCGGCGCTCTTGATGCGCTTGGTCAGCTCCACGTCCTGGATGGACGGCTTGGGGTCGGAGCCGGGATGGTTGTGCACCAGGATGACGCCGCTGGCTTTTCTGGTGAGCGCCAGCGCCAGCACCTCCCTGGGATACACCGCCGCCTGGTCCACCGTGCCCTTGCTGACCTGCTCCCAGCCCACCAGGCGGTTCTTGTTGTCCACGAGAGCCACCCAGAATTCCTCGTACTCGGCCGGTCCCAGCCTGGCCTGGGCCATCCCCGCCACCACTTCCGGGCAGTTGAGCACCGCCCGCTTGTGCAGGGGATGCTCGTTCACCCTGGCCCAGAATTCCCGCAGCAGGGTCCAGAACTGCTCGTATCCCGGACCGAAGCCCTCGATGTCCTTCATCTCGCCGCCCCGGGCCATGTACACGCCCCGGATGGTCTGGAAGCGCTCCAGCATGGCCTTGGCCATGGGCTTGTTGTCCCGGCGGAAATTGACGTAGCTGAGGAGGAGTTCGAGGACCTCGTAATCCGCCAACGCCCTGGAATTCTCCACCAAACGCTCTTTGAGGCGCTTGCGGTGGCCATGATAATGGGGGCGTTTATCATTACTAAGCATGTTCAACCGCCTGGGCAAGACCTTTCCACTGAAATAGGGTTCGGCCGGGGAAAATTCCGGCCGTTCCCTGGAAAATCGACTTTTTCACCGCCATACCGGCCAAGGTTCGCTCCTTTCAGCCCATAAAAAGGGAAAAAAGCTCGGCTGCAAGAAATTCCATGGCCTGGTCGGGCTTTTTCACCCCGGTCTTGATGCTCGTCTCCGCGTTCATGGCCAGGTCGAAAATGCGGGCAAGGCCTGCCGGGGTGAGCTTTCTGGCCAGGGCTTCCTTCTTGGAGCGCACGAACGGCGGCAGGCGCACGTTTTCCGCGTCGCCGTAGGCCAGCCGCCACATCTGCCTGGCGTCCGAGACCAGGAGCGCCAGAAAGGAGAAAATCATGTCGTCGCCCGCCAGTTGCTGGTCGAAGATGCGCCGCCAGACCTCCACGGCGGAACCGCGCTCGGAAAAGGCCCGCAGGAAGGAGAACATGTCCATGCCGTCGTGGCGGCTGATGAGCTCCAGATCCTCGCCGCCCACCTGGTCGCGGCCGGAAAGCGCCAGCTCCAGCTTGCCGAGCTCCCTGTCCGCGTGGGCGCGGTCCAGGGGCAGCGCGGCGGAAAGCGCCTCCAGCACGCCGGGAGCGAAGGACAGCCCCCGCGCGCCCGCCCAGTCCCGCAGCATGGGCGCCATGGCCTCCCGGGTGAGCCCCGGCGAGGTCCATATCCATTTGCGCTTCTCGGCGAGCTTGTAGAACGGCCGGGAGGTGATGGCCTTAAGCAGCTTGGGGCCTTTTTTGTCCACAGGCTTTTCCAGGCAGAAAAACGGCCAGACCAGATCGTTGAACCCCCGCAGGGGGACGTCGAGCTTGGGCCAGAAATCCGCGGCCAGGGCTTCCGCCCGGCGTACCACCACGGCCTTGCGCTCGCCGAAGAGCCCGTTCACCGTGAGCGCGCTCCAAAAGGACGCCCCAAGCTCCTCGTCCCCCCAGAAGACTTCCCGCTTCCAGGAATGGGGGGTGAGGGCCAGCCGCTTTTCGATCTGGTCGCGGATCAGTTCGCTGTCCGGGCAGATAAGGAAGAAAAAACCGGGTCTGTTCACCCGGCGAGAGTAAAAAACAAGCCGCCTGGAAGCAATGGGCAAGTGCGTATCCCCGCAATTCCGGTATGAAAAGGGGGGGGTTCTCCCCCCTTTTCCACCTGGTGTGGAGAAACGGACAAAAGTCATGAAAGAACGCGGCGCTAGGCATTGTGGAGAAAAAAATGGCGTAAAAGTCCGGTTTTGCTTCTGTACAAAGGGTAGGGCCGGGCGTATGAAGATGCGGTCCTGACACGTTGTTCCCGCCACGGAATGTGAAATGCGTCCCAAATACGGACGTTTCACGTAATAACACGGAACTCATCACGTTACGCGCATGAAATCAGCATGGAATGTCATCCGGGGGCTTGAGCCCCTTTCGTTGTGCGACTGGCCGGGCCGGGTCGCGGCCGTCGTATTTTTCGGCGGCTGCAATCTCAAATGCCCCCATTGCCACAACGCCGGGCTCGCCTGGAACCCCGAACGCTTTCCCGTCATTCGCGAGGCGGACGTACGGGCCTTTCTCAAGGCCCGGTCGGCCTGGCTGGACGGTCTGGTCATAACCGGCGGCGAGCCCACGCTCACTCCGGGAATCGCGCAATTCGCGCAAGAGCTTGCAAGCTACGGTCCGCCGGTCAAGGTGGACACCAACGGCATGCGGCCGGATGTGGTGGAGGAGATCCTTCTTGCGGCGCCCAACACGCATTTCTCCGTGGATGTAAAGGCGCCTTTCGAAAAATACCCGGCGGCCGCAGGCGGCGCGATCACGCCGGAGCGGGCGCAACAGGCCATGAGCCGCATCTTCGAACTGGCCGCGTCCCATCCGGGACGCTTCATGTTCCGCGCCACCATGGTTCCCGAGATCGATACGGCGGACGCGCAGCGCATCAGGGAAGCCCTGCCGGCCGGACATGCATTGATTATACAGGATTTTCGTTCAGCGCGAGACGCGCGCAATATCGCAAACAAGGGGAGGAGCGATGCCGAAACAAATCAGGAAACGCGACGGCTGTCTGGAAACGTGGTCAACGGAACGCATCGCCCAGGCTATTCTCAAAGCCCTCAAGGCCAGCGGCATCCAGGACCCTTTGTTGGCCCGCAGACTGGCCCGCAAGGTCGAGCATAAGCTTGAAGGCATAGACATCCCCGAGCAGGAGCACGTCCAGGACAACGTGGAGATGGCGCTGGTCGAATCGCGCCTTTTCAATGTGGCCCGGCGCTACATCGTCTATCGTGAGAAGCGGCGCGAACTGCGCGAGCAGAAGGCCGCCTATCTCGACATCAAGGACACCATCGACAACTACCTGTCCAAGGCCGACTGGCGCGTGGCCGAAAACGCCAACATGAGCCACTCCTTCCAGGGGCTTATGCTGCACCTTTCCGGCACGGTCCAGGCCCGCTACGCCCTGGAGAAGTATCCCGAGGAAGTCCGCACCGCCCACGACCACGGCTATTTCCACATCCACGACCTGTCCTTCGGTCTGGCGGGCTACTGCGCGGGCTGGAGCCTGCGCGACCTGCTGCTCGAAGGCTTCAACCTGGAGGGCCGCTCCTGCGCCGGTCCGGCCAAGCATTTCGACTCGGCGCTGGGGCAGATGGTCAATTTCCTGGGCACCCTGCAAAACGAATGGGCGGGCGCCCAGGCCTTCAACAACGTGGACACCTACCTTGCGCCGTTTATCCGCCACGACGGCCTGTCCTACAAGAAAGTGCGCCAGGCCGTGCAGAAATTCGTGTTCAACCTGAACACCACCTCGCGCTGGGGCGGCCAGAGCCCGTTCACCAACCTGAGCTTCGACCTGACCCCGCCCAAGCACATCGCCAAGGAGGCGATCATCATCGGCGGCGCGCTTAAGGACTCCACCTACGGCGAGTACAAGGAAGAGATGGAGATGTTCAACCGGGCCTTCCTGGAAGTCATGTCCGAAGGCGACTACCACGGCCAGATCTTCTCCTTCCCCATACCCACCTACAACGTGACCGAGGATTTCCCCTGGGAAGCCCCCATCGGCCAGCAGCTTCTGGAACTGACCGCCAAATACGGCGCGCCGTACTTCCAGAACTTCATCAGCTCCGACCTCTCGCCCGAGGACGTGCGCTCCATGTGCTGCCGCTTGCAGATGGACCTGCGCGAACTGCGCAACAAGGTGGGCGGGCTTTTCGGCGCAGGCGACCTCACCGGCTCCATCGGCGTGGTCACCCTGAACCTGCCCAAGCTCGCCTATCTGGCTCAGGGCGAGGAGGATTTCCTCGACCTGATCGAGGAATACGCCACCCTGGCCAAGGACGGGCTCGAGTTCAAGCGCAAGCTCATCAACGACAACCTCGAGCGCGGCATGTTCCCCTGGACCAAGCGCTACCTGAAAAACGGCTTCAAGGGCCATTTCTCCACCATCGGCCTGGTGGGCGGCCACGAGGCCTGCCTGAATCTCCTGGGCAAGGGCATCGAGACCGACGCCGGGGTGCGGCTCATGACCCGCGCGCTCAATCACCTGCGCGCCATCACCTCGCGCTTCCAGGAAGAGACGGGCAACCTCTACAACCTGGAGGCCACGCCCGCCGAGGGCACGAGCTACCGGCTGGCCAAGATCGACCGGTCCCTCTACTCGGAGATCAAATCCTCGGGCGACGGCACGCCGTATTACACGAACTCCACGGCCCTGCCTGTGGGCCAGAGCGCGGACGTGCTCTACGCGCTTGAGCACCAGAACAAGCTCCAGCCGCTCTACACCGGCGGCACGGTCTTCCATACGTACCTCGGCGAGGCGGTGGCCGATCCCCAGGCGTTGAAGAGCTTCATCGTGAAGGCCTTCACCATGACCAAGATCCCGTATTTGTCGATCACGCCGACGTTTTCGGTGTGCAAGACCCACGGGTACATCCGGGGCGAGAAGTTCGAATGCCCGGAATGCGGCGAGGACACGGAAGTGTTCACCCGCATCGTGGGCTACTACCGCCCGGTCTCCAAATGGAACAAGGGCAAGCAGGCGGAATACGCCGACAGATTAACGTTCGACGACGTCTGCGGCATTTGCTGAGACGAACAGACTGATCGAATTGAAAAGGGAGGCTCGCGCCTCCCTTTTTTTGTTGGTGGGGAGAAAGGAAGGAGAAAAAGTAATGCCTCCGGCGGCTTAAGAAACCTTTTGAGGAAAGGTTTCTTAAGAATCTTCCAAACCTTTTTAACGGGGGCGTCTTGAAGGCGACGGTTTGGCGCGGGGGAGGCGGGTTTGTTTTTCGTTGCCGGGGGGCGCATGTTCCCGGTATGCTTGAGGCCGAATCCAGGGAGCGACCGCATGGACAGGGATAAGATCGAAGCGATCACGCAACGGATCGTGTCGCATTTCAATCCGAGGAAGGTGATTCTTTTCGGCAGCCACGCCCGTGGCGCGGCCGGGAAGGACAGCGACCTGGATTTGTGCCTGGAGATGGAGACGGATTTGCGTCCGCCCGAGCGCACGGCGGCCGTGAGCGCCCTTTTCGGCCTGCGGACCTGGCCGCTGGACGCGCTGGTCTACACCCCCGAGGAAGCCGCCCGCCTACGCCAAACCCCCGGCTCCTTCCTCACCCGCATCGAAGCCGAAGGGGAAGTTCTCTATGAGCGGCGTTGAAGGCGGATATCGCCGCTGGCTCGCCAAGGCGGAAAACGACCTGCTCAACATCCGCAACAACTTGCGCGCGAAAACCGTCCCCTGGGACACGGTGTTATATTATGAAAGATTATCCTCTATGCTCAATGAAATAAATAACATTATTAAGGATAAGGTGAACATATCATGGATTTAGAAGTAGATGAAAATTTAGTTAATACGAGCATGTCAAATGAAAATAAAATAATAGATTTCATTTCTGGGAGACAAGTAAAAGATGGACCAGAGGAACGAGATGCGGTTCAAGTTTTTTCAAAAATGCTTGTAGAAGACTATGGTTATCCAAAGGAAACTATTCAAACAAGGCCACAATTTCGAGTGAAAGTCAGGCCTAGTGACACGAAAAAGGAATATCCAATAGATATAGCCATATTTAGAAACAATCAAAAAAGAGAAGACGATATCTATATAGTAGTTGAATGCAAAAAGAAAGATAGAAAAGATGGAAAAACACAACTGCAAGACTATTTAAGGTTTTGCAAAGCAAATCTTGGCGTTTGGTTTAATGGACAAGAACGATTGTTTCTTAAAAAAATTGAAAAAGCCGGAAAAGTATATTTTGAAGAAATTCCAAACATTCCGCTATGCGGCCAACGAGTTGAAGATGTTGGATTGTTCCAACGTAAAGATCTTAGGCAAGCTACAAATTTAAAAGCGGTATTTAAGACCATGCGAAATTTCCTAGCTGCAAATGCAGTTGGGATTACGCGTGATGAAATTTTTGCACAGCAACTCATAAATCTAGTTTTTTGTAAAATATATGATGAACGGTACACAAAGCCCACAGAAATGGTTACATTTCGAGCTGGTGTTGATGAAGATACGTCAAAAGTAAAAGATAGAATTGTAAAGCTTTTTGAGCTTGTCAAAATGCAATATTCTGATGTTATCGAGATTGCAGATTCAGTTCAACTTGATTCAGCTTCTGTAAGCCACGTTGTTGGCGCATTACAGCAATACGCTTTGACAGAATGCGAAAGAGATGCAGTAGGTGAAGCTTTTGAAACTTTCATTGGTCCTTCATTGAAAGGACCACAAGGGCAATTTTTTACACCGCGCAACGTCGTTAAGATGGTAGTAGATATGATTGACCCGAAGCCATCCGAAAAAATAATCGACCCAGCATGTGGATCAGGTGGCTTTTTAGTTGAAGCATTACGGCACGTCTGGCGTAAAGTCGAAGAAAGAGGAGCAACTCTTGGATGGCCAGAGTTGGAGACCTTTAGTGAAAAACAAAAGGTTGCAATAGATAAATTTCGTGGCATTGATAAAGATGCATTTTTATCGAAAGTTGCTAAAGCTTATATGGCAATCCTCGGAGACGGGAGAGGTGGAGTTTTTTGCGAAAACAGTCTTGAGCAACCTCAAAACTGGCACCAAAAAACACGTGAATCCATTCAAATGGGTTCATTTGATGTACTTATAACAAATCCGCCATTTGGGAAAAAACTATCTATCGAAAGTGATGAAATCCTAAGAACTTTTGACCTTGGCTATACTTGGAAAGCTGAGAAAGACGGTTCTTTTACAAAAAAAAGTTTACAAGATAAGCAACCTCCCCAGATTTTGTTCATCGAACGTTGTCTCGATTTGCTTCGAGATGGAGGACGAATGGGCATAGTTTTATTGGAAAGCATTTTTGGAATGCCTAAATATCGCTATGTCATTGATTATATTAAAAAACGCGCCCATATCCGTGCAATTGTTACGCTACCTGAAGATTTATTTCAGCCTTTTACACATGCCAAAACCTGTGTTGTAATTCTTGAGAAAACAACTATACCTAAAAACCACAAGATATTTATGTGTGACGTAAAGTGGTGTGGACATGACAGTCGAGGCAACACCACCTGGACAGTTGACTCTAAAGGGAATCGCTGTATTTTAGATGAGATTCCAATGGTTGCTCCACTTTATAACAATGGACCAACTAAAGAGGATTAGTAATGATTCATTTCTGGAAAAGCAGCTCAGCAATTGAAAATTCCATATATATACCTAAATATTACAACCCAATAATTCAAGAAACAAAAACGATCCTTGAAAGTACACACTCTTGTTTAAGCCTTAAATTTTTGGTAGATGAATCTATCATTTCTACCGAGACGGGAAATGAAATTGGAAAGGCTGCATATGGCACCGGTGACATACCATTTGTACGAACAAGTGACATTGCTAACTGGGAAATCAAGAGCACTCCAAAACAAGGTATTTCCAAGGAAATCTATGAGGAGTATGCAGGTTCTCAAAATGTTCAAGCTGGAGATATTTTATTTGTCCGTGACGGTACCTATCTTATTGGTACAAATTGTTTCATAACAGACATTGATAAGCATATACTTTATCAATCACATGTGTTAAAATTAAGAATATTAGATACAGAAGCGCTTGATCCGCATTTGCTTTTTTTGGCCCTAAACAATGATTGGGTTCAACAACAAGTACGTTCAATGCAATTCTCCGCAGACATCATAGATACTATTGGAAAAAGATTCTATGATTTGATATTACCAATACCTCGTAGTATTGATTTTAGAAAATCATTAATAGAGAAATGCCGCAACGCTTTAGCTACTCGAATGCTTGGGAAGGCTTTTATTAAGCACTGTCCAAAATTAATAGAAGAGGTTTTATTTCTTGGAAGTGCTGAACCAATTCATAGTTTTATGTCTTTAGATACAAAATCAATCGCCTCTCTTATCTCGAACGAAACTATTACTGCTGAATTTGGCAGCTTTACCTCATTTTGGAAAAACTCTTCAACTATTAGTAAAAATATATACCTTCCTAGATACTATGACATTAATATTTTATCAGAATTGCAATCCTTAGCAACCACCTGCGAATTAAAAACAATCAAAGAACTTGTGGATGATAACGAGATAGAGTTCCATACTGGCGATGAAATAGGAAAAATGGCATACAACACTGGAACGATTCCCTTTTTACGCACAAGTGATTTTGCCAATTGGGAAATATACCATACACCCAAGCAGGGCATTTCTGAGTCAATATATGAAAAATATGCCAGTCAACAGGATATTCAAGAAAACGACATACTCTTGGTTCGCGACGGAACATATTTAGTTGGATCTACTTGCATTATCACGAAGGAGGATATTAAAAGCTTATTTTGCGGGGGGCTATTTAAATTTCGCATTTATAATAAAAAGTTAGACCCATATCTTTTTTTAGGTCTTATGAATTCATATATAGTAAAAAGACAGATGCGTACCAAGCAATTTACTCGAGATGTGATTGACACTCTTGGAAATCGTATTGATGAAGTTATCTTACCAATTCCTAGATCAGCCGAAGTTCGAAAGTCTATCTCAGATGCAATTTGTAAAGTCGTGACTTCAAGAATTTTTGCAAGAGATAAAATAAAAAATTTATCTAATTGTATTTTAAGTATGCAATAATATGAAGATACACTTAAATTTTTCAATTAACATCAACCTTGAAGTTGATTTCATATGTTGTACCATAGAGTCAACAACACACCCCGCACAAAACAATAGCCCAATTAGTTTCGTTGTAGGTGACACCTAGAACGCCTTAGCTACTAGATTGTTTCCACCTTACACCTTTTCCCGGCTCAAACATCACCCCCCTTGACGCCCCCCGCCCTCCCCATCTATAGCGAATAGCGAATTCATTATTCACTAATCAGCGAGGAGCCGACATGCCTTCACCCTCTTCTTCCTCTTCCGCCCCTGCCGACCTTGACGCCCTGATGGACCTCGACGCCGTGGCGCAGGCCGAACTATTGAGCGCCGGAGACATTTCGGCCGTCGAGCTGGCGCGGGCCGCCCTTGCGCGTATCGAGCGGCTCAATCCCCTCGTGAACGCCGTGTGCTCGCTCGATCCCGAACGCGCCCTCGCCGTCGCCCGCGACGTCAAAACCGCCAGACCCGGCGAGTTCGCCAGATCGGGCGGGTCAGGCGGGCCGCTGGCCGGGGTTCCTACGCTCATAAAGGACCTGACCGCCTATCCCGGGCTGCCCGTGGGCGCGGGGTCGCGCATTTTTCAGGGCATGGCCGCCCCGGCCGGGTCGCCCTATACCGGCGCGTTGGACGCCGCCGGGCTGGTCGTCCTCGGCAAATCCGCCGCCTCGGAATTCGGCCTGCTCGGAACCACCGAACCGCTGGTTTACGGTCCCACCCGCAATCCCTTCGATCTCTCCCGCTCGCCCGGCGGCTCCTCGGGCGGGGCGGCCGCCGCCGTGGCCTACGGCATGATCCCCGTCGCCCACGCCTCGGACGCGGGCGGTTCGGTGCGCGGTCCAGCCTCCCTGTGCGGGCTCTTCGGCTTCAAGCCCAGCCGGGGCCGCACTGTCCCGAACGGCGTCCCCGACGCGCTTCCCCTGTCGCGGCTTCTCAGCGACCACTGCCTCTCCCGCACCGTGCGCGACAGCGCGGCCTGGCTCGCCGTCACCGAACGCACGGACGCTGACGCCCCCTTCGCCCCCGTGGGCTTTGTCAGGGAACCCGCAAGCGCCCGGCTGCGCATCGGCTTTTTCCGCAAGGACGCAAGCGGCGCGGCCCCCGAACCGGACGCGCTCTGCGCCCTGGAGGCCGCCCGCGCCCTGTGCGCATCCCTCGGGCACGAGCTCATCGAAACCGACGGCCCGAAGTGCGGCGCATTCGCCCAAAGCGACGCCTTCTTCCTCATGGCCGGGGCGGGGCTGGCCGGACTTTTCGCCCAAATGCGCGCGCTTATGGGCGAGCATTTCCGCGAGAACGCCGCCGAACCCTACACGCGCCATCTGGTCGAGCTGGCTCGCAAGAGCCCTCCCGAAGCCCTGGCTCGCGCCCTGGCCGGTCTGGACGCGGCCACGGCATTGGCCGATGAGGAAATGGCCCGGTTCGACGTACTGCTCTCCCCCACGACGCCCTTCGCCGCCTTCCCCCTGGGCCTGTACGGTCCGGAAGCCGACCCGGCCGCGCTCATGGATTTCACCCGGCGCTTGGCGGGCTATACCGTGACGGCCTCGGCCGCCGGGTGGCCCGCCATGTCCGTTCCCCTGTACGCAAACCCGGACGGCCTGCCGCTCGGCGTCCATTTCGCCGCCCCGTGCGGGCATGACGAGCGGCTACTGCGGCTGGCCTACGCCCTGGAGGAGGCCGCGCCATGGGCCGGACGGCGGCCCGTCCTTCCTGGAGGGCGCGGCTGATGGCCCAGCGCAAAAAGGAGGAGCTGCGGCGAAGCATCCTCGCGGCCGGAGCGCGCGTCTTCGCCAGGGACGGGTATGAACGGGCTAGGCTGACCGACATCGCGGCCGAGGCCGGAACCGTCGTGGGCAACCTCTACCGCTATTTCCCAGGCAAGGAGGCGCTCTTCGCCGCCGTGGTCCCGCGCGGTCTGGCGGCGCGCATGCTGCTTCTCATGCGCGCCCGGGCGCGGGAGCTGCGAGGGTTTTCCGACTGGTCCCGCGCCGACGCCTCGGGTTCCGAAAAAGCGCGGGAGCTCCTTGCATTCTGGATCGCCCACCGCCTGGAGACGGTTATCCTCCTCGGCGGCGCCCAGGGCTCGCCGCTTGGATTCGTACGCGGACTGGCCGTACGGGAGCTGACGCGATTGGCCGCCCAGTCCCCGGCGGCCAGTCGCGGCGACGAGGCTTCCCGGGCCGCCCTGTTCGTCATCGGCCAGATTTTCGTGAACACCGTGGACATGATCGTGGCCATATTGCGCGACCGCGAAGACCCGCAGGAGATCGCCCTGGCCTTCGCGGCCTTCTGGCGCTTCCAGCTAAGCGGCCTGCGGGCGCTGCTGGCGGATGCGGGACCGGCGGGCTAAGGGGGGCATGCTCCGCCGGGGCGGCTCTTTCGCGCCCGTGTCCGGCATGGACCGTCCCGCGCCCGGCTTCGCCCTTCCCGCGCGCGCGAAAATCGCGTAGCCTGACGCGATTCCATATCCACGAGGTCAACGCCATGCCGCGCGCCATCGCCGTCCTCGCCGCATTCGCCATGCTCGCCCTCGCCGCGCCCCTGGCGGCGCAGGACAGGGTGTTTAAACCCATCGTCATCTACCAGGGCGACGTACGGGCCAACGCCTACAACCAGGCCATCCACCAGGGCGTGACCCGCTTCGTGGAAAAAACCGGCGATCCCTGCGTGGAACGCGAGGCGGGCGGCGGCGCGGCCGGGTACAAGGCCGCCCTGGAACAGGCCGCCAGCGAAGGCTACAACCCCGTCGTCGTCATCTACGGCGACAACATCGGAGACGACCTGCCGTTCATCAGATCCCATCCCCAGACCCGGTTCATCGCCTTCGGCGCGCGCATCGACGAACCCAACATCACGGCCCTCGACTTCGCCGAACACGAAGGCGCCTTCCTGGCCGGGGCGCTGGCCGCCATGGTCTCCAAAAGCAAGGTCATCGGCTTCATCGCCGTCAACGGCCAGCCCCTTTTCCGCCGCTTCGCCTGCGGCTACGAACAAGGCGCCAGATACGCCGACCCCGAAATCCGCGTGCTCACCGGTTTTTTGGGCGACTACCAGAACGCCTGGTTCGACAAGACCGGCGCCGCGAACCTGGCGGACGCCCTCATGGACCAGGGCGCGGACGTCATTTTCCAGGCCGCCGGAGGCGCGGGCCTGGGGGTTCTGGACGCCTGCGCCGCGCGCGGCAGGCTCGCCATCGGCGTGGACGTGAACCAGAACGGCGCGCACCCGGGAAACGTGCTCACCTCCATGATCAAAAAGACCGATCTGGTGGTCTACGCCGCCCTCATGCAGGCCAAGCGCGACATCTGGCGCGACAACATGAAGACCTTCGGCCTGGCCCAGGACGCCGTGGGCCTGGTCTTCGACGAAAACAACGCCTCCCTCGTGACGGAGGACATGATAAAGCGCCTGGACGCCCTGCGATGCGGCGTCATCGTCGGCAAAATCAAGGTGCGCGACTATGTGAAGGAAAACGCCTGCCCCATGCCGGACGACCGTTCCTGGCCTTCACTGGCGCCGTAATTTCGCGTAGGCTGAGCGCGACTCTTCCCTGAAACACGAGGCCCCCATGATGCGTTACGCGTTTTCCCTCCTTTTCCTTCTGATCGCGCCGGGTTTCCTGCCCGCGCCGTCCGCCCAGGCCGAAACCTTTCGCCCCATCGTCATCTATCAGGGCGACATCGAGGCCAACACCTTCAACCTCACCATCCACGACGGCGTCAGACGCTTTGTGGAAAAAAACGGCGTTCCCTGCGAGGAAGTGGTGGTGGGCAACGAAAGCACGGATTACATGGACAAGCTGAAACAGGTCGCCGACGAGGGCTACAACCCCATCTTCCTCATCTACGGCAACCATGTGAAGGGGCTGGCCTCGTTCATCCGGCAATACCCCAACACCCGCTTCATCGCCCTGGGCACGGTGCTGGACGAGCCCAACCTCTTCTCCCTGGACTTCGCCGAGCACGAGGGTTCCTTCCTGGCCGGGGCGTTGGCCGCCATGGTCTCCAGGAGCAAGATCATCGGCTTCATCTCCGTATCCGATCTCCCGCTCATGCGCCGTTTTTCCTGCGGCTACGAGCAAGGCGCGAAATACGTGGACCCCAACATCAAGGTCCTGGTCGGCTTCACCGGCTCCTACAAGAACGCCTGGTTCGACAACCCGGCCACGGCCAAAATGGCCAACGGCTTCATGGACCAGGGCGCGGACGTCATCTACCAGGCGGCCGGAGGCGCGGGGCTTGGAGTCCTGGACGCGTGCGCCGCGCGCGGCAAGCTCGCCATCGGCGTGGACCGCAACCAGAACGGCGTGCATCCGGGCTTCGTCCTCACCTCCATGCTCAAAAGGACCGACCAGGTGGTCTACGCCGCCCTCATGCACGCCAAGCGGGGCATCTGGCGCGACAACATCAAGAGCTTCGGCGTGGCCCAGGACGCCGTGGGACTGGCCTTCGACGAGAACAACGCCTCCCTCATCTCGGACGACGTGCGCAAGCGCCTGGACGCCCTGCAAAGCAAGATCGTCCTGGGCGAGATCCAGGTGCACGACTACGTCCACGACAACGCCTGCCGCTAGGCCGCAAAACCGTCCCGGCCCGGTCCCGCCCACGCGGGACCGGGCCGCTTTTCCCACCGTTTCGCCGGGTTGAATCCCGTCCCGTCTTCACGTACCCCTTGCGGGAAGGGACGCGCCGCTTTCCGGCGCGCTCCAAACGCCCCATCGGCCGGAGAAAGGATTCGCGCATGAAAAGCCTCGACGAACTCATGTCCTCCGTCGCAGCCATGGACCAGGATTCCCCGCCCTCGCCCCAGGACCTGGACATGCTCTTCTATTCCCCCTGCCCGGTGAAGCTGGCCGTCAAGGAGCGCATAGAGGCCATCGCCGCCGCCTCCGAAGCCTCGGGCGACCCCCTGGCCGTCCACATCCCCATGGGCTGCACCTCCGTGGACCCGTATGATCCGCTCTACAAGGAGACCGATCCCGAAAAACTCCCCGGAATCATCGCCTCCATCGGCTTCGGCGATTTCTTCCGCACGGGCTTTCGCGAGCGCTTCGTGGACGCGGGCGTCTTCCAGGCCGTCCTGCCCGAAGAAATCCACCCCATGCTCGAGCGCGCCGGATTGCCCGATCCGCAAGGCCGCTACGTGGTCTACGGCCTCACCCCGTACATTTTTCTGGCGGACCTGGACCGCCTGGGCGCAACGCCCCCGCCCGAGCGCTGGGAAGACCTGCTCGACGGCCGCTACAAGGGCCAGATCAACATGTGCGGCGACGGGGACGACATGGCCGACGCGGTCCTGATCAATTACTACAAGGAATACGGCATGGACGGGGTGGAGCGCTTCGCCGCCAACGCCAAAAGCCTCCTGCACTCCTCGCGCATGGGCAAATCCGGCGGGGCCAGAGACGCAGGCGGGCTCTACATCCTGCCCTATTTCTTCGCCGAGAGCTCCCGCCAGCCGGGCCACATGCGGGTCCTCTGTCCCCAGGACGGCGCCTCCGCCAGCCCGCTGTATTTCCTGTCCAAGCCCGGCGCCCGGCCGCGCATCGATCCCCTCCTCGACTTTTTCAACAAGGATTTCGGGAGGATCCCGAGCGCCCGCTGGTTCCTGCCCCTTTCCGGCCCCCTGCCGGACACTCTGCCCGAAGACGCCACGGTCATATGGCCGGGCTGGGACTATATCCGAAGCATCGACGTGACCGCCGCGCGCGATATGCTGAACGAAACCTTCCGGCGGCTTCTGCGCGAAAGGAACGCCCCGTGCGGCTCGTAACCGTGGCCGGGCCGCCCTCCTGCGGCAAGACCTCGCTTCTGGCCAAGGCCTGCGCCGAGCTCATCGCCGGGGGAACCGCCTGCGCGGTCATCAAGTTCGACTGCCTGCAAACCGGCGACGCCGCCCTGTACGAGGCCGCTGGCGTGCCCGCCTGGGCGGCCCTTTCCGGCGGCCTGTGCCCGGACCATTTCTTCGCCACCAACCTGGAGGAGGCCTACGCCTGGGCGCGGGATACGGGCGCAAAATGCTGCGTCATCGAGACCGCCGGATTGTGCAACCGTTGCTCCCCCCACCTGCGCGGCGCCCTGGCGCTGTGCGTCATCGACAATCTCATGGGCATCGAGGCGCCCGGCAAGATCGGCCCCATGCTGAAGCTTGCGGATATCGTCCTGGTGACCAAGGGCGACCTGGTCTCCCAGGCCGAACGCGAGGTCTACCGCCATCGCGTGGGGCAAATGAACGCGCGCGCCGTCATCCGCCACGTCAACGGCCTGACCGGCCAGGGCTGCCGGGAGCTGGCCGCCATCCTGAAAAAGGCCCCGGACATCGCATCCGTCACGGACATGCGCCTGCGCTTCCCCATGCCCGGCGCCGTGTGCTCCTACTGCCTGAGCGAAACCCGCATCGGCTCGCGCTACCAGAAGGGCAACGTGAAAAAAGCCGCCTTCGGAGGCGATCATGGCGAGTAACGCTCCCGCCCTGCGCGCCATCGCCGTCACGGCCGGACGCGACAAGTCCGGACGGCCGGAAGCCATGGACATCAGCTTCTCCCCGGGCATGATCACCGCGCTTTTAGGCCCCACCGGATCGGGGAAAAGCCGCTTCCTCCAGGACATCGAATCCCTGGCCGACGCGGATACCCCGTCCTTTCGGCGCATCCTCCTGGACGGCGTCCTCCCGGACCCGGACAGGCGCTTCGACCTGCAGGGGCGTCTGGTGGCCCAGCTCACCCAGAACATGAATTTCGTCCTGGACATGCGGGTTCACGCCTTCATCCTGGCCCACGCCGAAAGCCGGGAGGCCGATGATCCCGAAGAGACGGCGAAACGCGTCATCGAGGCGGCCAACGGCCTGGCCGGGGAGCCCTTTTCTCCCGGCGTCCAGCTCACCCAGCTTTCGGGCGGCCAGTCCCGGGCGCTCATGATCGCCGACGCCGCGCTGCTATCCTGGTCCCCGGTCCTGCTCATCGACGAGATCGAAAACGCGGGCGTGGACAAACGCCGGGCTCTGGATCTGCTTCTGAAAAGCGACAAGATCGTGGTCATGGCCACCCATGACCCCGTGCTGGCCCTTTCTGCCGACCGGCGCCTGGTTTTCGAGAACGGCGCCGTGCGGAAAATCCAGACACGGACCCCGGACGAGGAGGCGCTGTTGGCGGACCTTCTCACCGCCGAGGAACGGCTTTCCGCCATCCGCGCGGACCTGCGCCAGGGCCGCGCGTTGCGCGCCTGACGGCGCCGGGGGCGGGGGGAGCCTCTTTTCAGGAAAAGACGTTTCCCTTCCCCCGCCCCCATCCCTTTCCCGAGCCCTCTGGATCATCGCTTCGCGAGGTTTGAAAGACGCGTCCGGCGCATTCCGCGATCCGGCGGGATCGTCTTGCGCGCGGTCTCATGCTGGAACGATCCGACGGGCAGTTTCCGGAGCCTCGCGAAACACATCCCACAGACATGATTCCCGTTGCGCATACCAGCATACGGTCCAGCCTGACAGCGTTGCATAATCCTCAACAGGCGTTTCCTCTCCTGATAAATATTGCCAAAAATCGGAAAGCATATTACGTGCTTCACAAGGATTGTACGTATACTGAGCCCTCCCATGCTCGCTCATGATGGGATTGCCTCAATCCACCTTTGCAGATGGAGAGGAATCCATGTCGCAAGTGCGTATTTTCATGGAATACCAAAGAGCGGACCGCCCCGGAGGAACCTATTCCCCTCGCGTAACCGGCCCTCCCACCTCGCGCTAGAACCTCCCTTTTTCCTCGATTGTTTCCAATGTGGCGAGCTTTTCCGACGTCGTCATATCTTGTCGTCGTCCAATTGCGGACAAGGAATGCATCGTCTCGCGCATTCACCCTAACCAATAAAGGAAACGTACAATGATCATATTGAACAAACCAGGCGCCACGCATGGATATCGCGCCCTGTCGCAAGCGCTCCCGCTCCTGCTTCTGCTCATCGCCTTGCCGCTTGGCGCCGCCCATGCCCAGACGAGCATCACGAATCCCTACTGGGTGTACGGCTCCAACACCCCGCCCAGCGCCCTCTATGCGTGCTGGACGCCCATCGAGTCAGGCTTCACCCCCTTGGGAAGCGCGAGCCTGTCGCAGACCTTCCAGGGAAATTACGCCTACTACATCATCACCAACTTCGACGACGTGAATTACGACTACAACAACGCCCCCTCCTACAAACCCATCTACCTCGACGCCATCCAGTGGTCCGACGGAAGCTGGTTCACGGGAAACTGGGGCACGTCCAACACGGCGAATTACTTGGCCGCCTCCGGCGCGCCGGACAAGAAATTTGCGGAGATCGGATCGAACACCTGGTACGGTTGCGCGACTATTCCGGCGACCCTGTCCAATCCGCGATTCATCACGGCCGAGGCCACGGACATTGTCAATCCCACGCTTCAACTGGGGAATGTCGGCGCCACATCGGCCACCCTGTCATGGAACGCCGTTTTAAACGCCACGGGGTACTATCTCGATCTGTCCACGGACTCCGCGTTCAACTCTTTCGTGTCGGGCTACAACAACCTCGCTCTCGGCAATGTTACAAGCGCGAGCCTAAGCGGCCTCCCGAGCGGAGCAACCCTGTTCGGCCGGCTCAGAGCCGCCAAGGACGGCGCGACGTCAAGCAACTCGCAGACGCTGCTCATCCCTCTGGCAAAAAACAACGCCTACCATATCTACGGCTACAACGGCTCGGAAAAATCCTGCTGGGACAGGAGCTCCTGGCTGTCACTATCGACGCTCCTCGGCTCAACGGCGGATACACAGACGTTCTCCGGGCAATACGACAACTATATCGTCACCAACGACTCCTCGGATAACAGCTCGTGCCTCTCCCCGAGCGCTCCCATTTATATTGACGCTCTCCAATTCGGTGATGGAACAACAGCCAGCAACCAGAACTGCAACATGTCGAGCAATACGCTCAACTTTTCCAACGTCTATGGCGTTCCTGATGGGAAATACGTCATGATCGGCTACTATTCCGGCTCCACCTCTAACCAGTGCGGTTGCCTCAGCATCCGCAACACGACAAGCGCCGCATCGCTCAAGGTCACGACCGTCTCCAGCGAGCCGACCGAAGTGGCCGACCTCACCGGGTCCTGGCTGGCCTCCTTCTCCGGATTCACCGTACGCATCGATCTCTTTCAAACCAATACGGAATACCAGGGGCAAACCTACGGCCGGTTGAACGGCGTGGCCCGCGTCCGCTTCCCTGGGAAAAGCGAGGACGATCTCTACCACCTTTCAGGAATGGCGGGGCTGCCGGGCCTGTCCTCCTCCATCATGCTCTCGCACAGCGGCCTGGATGACGACGGCAATTACGTCTACCAGAGCTTTCAGGGAAATTTAAACGAGAACAATGAATTGGTAGGAACCTTGACCCTGGGAACCCTGTACATCGCCAGTTCCACCACCCAGTCGACGAACTACAGCGTCACCGCCAGCCGCGATACGCCGACGGGCGGCTTCGTTTCCGGCAATGACCTCGGCGGCGACTGGGCCACAAGCGTCCTGGGCAGAACGGCCACCGCCGCCCTGACCTACACGGCCTCCACCCTCCAGGGAACGCCCATCGGACGCATCAGCGGGACCGCGCTCGTGGATTATTCCGACACCACGGACGCGCCCTACACCATCCAGGGCTTTGTCCAGGATAACGGCCGAGTCGTGGTCATCCACCCCTATGGCGAGAACAACACCCAGCGCACCCTCACGGGAACGGCGGCCGCCAATACCATTACCGGACTTCTGGAACAGAACAGCGAGGTCATCGCCACGACCGTCATCCTGACCAAGGGCGGAGCGCCGGCGCCACAATCGAAATTCAGCATCGCGCCGATGATGGAATTGTTGAAAGAAGAGAACTAGGAACGCGCCCGCCTCGGGCGCCATGCGCCGAAACGCCGTCAGGCGATAGCGGCTGCGAAAAGACGCCGCTCCCGGAAAACGCGCGCGAGGGACATTCCCCTGCAGGGGAATGTCCCTCGCGCTTGTTGACTCCGTCATTTTGAGACCGATGTACAATCCTCCGGCAGCATGCCACTGCTCGATCCAGAACCTATAACTATTTGATATTATAACGGGGTTCCAAGGGGCAAGCGCCCCTTGGGCCCCCAACATGATTCCATACGGTTACCGATTCTGGATCGAGCGGCGGCAGACTGCCGGGAAAATGCGCATCGGTCTCGGGGAAGAGCTCCTTCCCGGAGAATCCCCCTTTTTCACGCCCGGTCTCAGACGCCGGGCGTTTCCCAGGAGAACAACCGCTTGGCTTTCGCCCAAAAGGGATCGCCGAGGATGGGGATGCTGACCAGAAAAAGGACGTCGCCGGCAAGCAGCGCGTACAACAGCGCGCGCGGATTGATGTCCTGCGGCGCCATGATAACGAGAGACAGCTCGGCGGCGAGATAGGGAACGAAACTCACAATGAAAAGCGCCACGCCGATCCGGTGGCGGACACGGCCGACCGGTTGCGGCGGTCCGGGCTTCCTGCGGAAAAATCCGAAGACCTTCTCCTTGAGCATGGTCACGAACGGCTTGCCGAGCAAGGCCAGCGCCAAAACAAAGGCGGCCTCCCCCGAGGCCAGATAGACCGCGCCGAAAGCCACGGCCTGAGCGGAATCAAGGGGCAGAAAAGCCACAAGCTCCACGGTCACGAGGGGAATGAAACAATAAATGAACGCGCCAAGGCCCAGATAATACTTCCACCCCTTTTTCACAGTCCCTCCTTTCGTATCGCGCTTCGCGCCGGGGAGAGGGAGACCCTTTTCAGGAAAGGGTCTCCCTCTCCCCCGGCCCCCCTCTCCCTTCCGAAACCTTTTTGTATTCGCTTCGCGGGATCCCTGGAGACGCGTCTCCAGGGATCCCGCGAAGCGCTGATAAAAGGTTTCTGGAAAGGGATGGGAGATCGGGGGAAGGGGAAACTCCTTTCCTTAAAAGGGGTTTCCCCTTCCCCCGATCTCCCGGAATCAGGAATTCTTTTTACCGAGGCGGCGGTCGTGGAGGCGGCCGGCGACGGTGAGGACGGCCAGCACGTAGAGATCGCTATGGTTATAGGCGTAGATGACGGATTTCTTGCCGTCCTCGGTGATTCCGGGAGTCCAGCCGTGGCCGCGCAGGTAGTTGGCCACGCTGTGGATGGCGTCACGGGTGGCGAAAAGGTCCACCCGGCCGTCGCCGTCCGCGTCCACGCCGAATTTCAGGGCGTTGGTGGGCATGAACTGGCAGATGCCGATGGCGCCGTAGATGGAGCCGGGCAGAGCGCGCGGGTCCTGGCCCTTGAATGCGGCGTAGCGCAGAAGCGCCGCAAGCTCCTGATAGGCCCAGTCCGCCTTTTCGGAGGCGCATTTCTTGGCGTAGGCCAGACGTTCCGGCGATCCCTTGACGGATTTCAGCCGTTTTTCGATCAGGGAAAAATCCTTGCACAGGGCCATGGAGGCCAGAACGTCCAGGGCGTTTCGTTCTCCGAGGTAGGAGCCGAGCTTGGTTTCCACCAAAAGGATGGCGGTGATGACTTCGCGCGGGGGGCCGTAATCCCGTTCCGCGGTTTCCAGGGCTTCCTTGTTTTCATCCATGAAGCGGGCGGCCCAGGTCAGGGTCCAGGGGGTCAGGAAGCGGCGGTAGGCGCTTTTTTCCAGGGTGCGCGCCGTGGGCTTGGGCGCCGGTTCGAACTGGCCGTAGACCATGGAATCGACCTTCCTGGTCATGATGCGCGGATCGAATTCCACGCCGCCCGGGCCGAAAAGCGTCTGCATGCCGGTCTTGTCGAAGCCGTCGGCCGCGAGGCGGGCGACCAGGGGCGCCCACAGGGCGGCGTCTTCAGCGGCCGCCATGCCCGCCGGGTATGCGAAGAGAAAAAAGAGAACGAGGCTCGCGAACACAGAGGGGAGGAAAATCCTGGAAAAACCGCGTTTCGCCATGGGATGAACGGACCGCCGTGGGCAAGACGTTGTAGGGGCTCCAAGCCGAATCATACGAAAATACAATAATCGCCCGGGGCGCGGGTGTCCAATATTTTCCACATCCCTCCTGGCGCTGTGGATTTCACCGCGCGCCGGGACATCCGGACGTATCCGTCCGCAACGCGGGAGGCGGAAAAACGGACGCGCAAGCGTCGCGTTCTCGAAGAGAGCGTATGCTTCCCTCAAGAACGACACGTCAAGAGGAGCGGTTATTCCTGAAGAATACGCTCGTATTTCCAAGGGACGCCGCTGCAGGATCATGCGGCGAATACCAGCGAGGCGCGCGTCGGGCAATGGGGTCCTTCAATGTGCGGCGTCTCGCAATCACTGTACGAACGAGTCGACGTTTCCCGTTCAGGGCTGTTCAAAGTGCGTATATCCAGCAGATCGCACTCTTGCAGAGGCTCCCCGGGCATTTCCCAGCAGCCGGCTGGCCTTGTCTCAGACCACAAAATTCTGAATAATTACGGTGAAAAGCAACATGATACCCTCTGCGCTCGACGTTCTCCCTGTCCGTCTATGAAGAGTGGTCTGTTTTCATGCTCTTTTGAAAGTCAATATTGCTTCGAGCATCCCAAATTATTGTATTGACAAACAACAGATGCATATGCATTTTACACAAAATTTATTACACGGAGGAAGGGCGTTTATGAACTCCCGATATGTCGCATCGATACGCCGGAAAATCTGCGCATTGCAAATTCTTCCGCTGTTTTGCATCATGCTTCTCTCAGGCTGCGGCCCTGTCGTGGGATACATGATCGCGGGAAATGCGGAATATCAAAAGGTCGAGGGAAAGGATTGCAAGGCATGGAATTACGCTCCCAGCTATTATCAAAGCATGAGCTGGTCCGGAGAATGCAGAAATGGCTTTGCCACTGGCTATGGAGTCATGACTTTGAAGTCAGTATCGGATGGAAAGGAATATATTGCGGAAAAAGAATGCCTTCTTGACGAGGCGGGGAAGGAAAAACTTCTCTATTCTTTTAAAGACAACCAGGGAAAGGAGCTCAAGTATTTTGACGCGACGGAAGTCAAGAACGCCGCCCAGCAAGCCCAGGCAAAGAGCAGCGGAGGCTATTCTGTCTGTGACAGCTACGATCTTGTCTACTATAGAACCTATTGGGGAAACACCTCCAGAAGAATCGGCAATCCATGCGGGGTGAACGACCTTTCTCCCGATCAGCAATTATTGATACTGCATTACGAGAACACGACGCCACAGCAACTCGTCAAAGATATTGAGCGCCATTTGCAAACTCCCGTCGTCAACGGCATTCTCAAGACGCTGAACAACAAGTACGCCGGAGTCAAACTGGCGGCGTATTTTTTTGGAACCCATGAAATCTCTCAGGACGGTTCAAGGTTCAGGGGACTGAGGGTTGTCGCAAAAGAACCTTACTACTACAAATCCGCTCATGACGACTTCTTTCGCGACCCCGGGTTTACCGTGTTGCAATGCAATAAGGATGACCCGATCAATTGTGTGCGATTTGAACTCTTCGGCTCGACGTTGTCCCCCCTCGGCTTCCCCCTCGATGAAAACCTGATCGCCGTTGGAGCCCAGTACGATGACCCGAAAGGGACCCGGATGTTTTATCCTCTCGTGTTCGTCGCGTGCCCTGGACGCTGTGAAAGAGGTCCGGCTTTAGAAACGATCGACAATATCATAAGTCCCGGCGTCCTGGCGGACACGCAGAGCTCCGTCACACGATACAGCTGGAAATGCGAAAGCGGCGTTGACGCCAATGCGCTTCTCAATGCGCTCAAAGCGATAAACATCGACTCCGATTATGAAGCTCCTGACGTATGGTATGCCGTCCAGAGCATCCAAACACAGACGGGTTCAACGCTCAAGGCTTTTGGGCGCGCCGTCGTCGAAGCTCTTCGAGCCGATTACGAGGAGTCGAAAAATCGTTCTTATGCTGAAACGGTCCAGCCCGCCGATTCTGACAATTCTGACAAGAATGATACCGACCAGGATTCGTCAGGCGTCCAGGAAACGAAAACAAGCAACGCCGTAAGCGGCGTAAAATCCAGATCGTTGTTGCCTGCGAATGAGCTCTACAAAATTTTCGAAACGTCGCATCCTGAAAGTTTGACGGCATACGATACGAAATGCAAGAACGGCAGAAGAGGGCTCATCATATTCAACGAAAGAAACGGCAAATGGTGGATAAACACGACGGACATCACGATTTTTTTGGAAACCCCCTACGGCTCCCAAGAGGAAGCCGAGGGCTGCCTCTGCGATAAGATATGTAAATAGCCCTCCGGCATAGGCCAACAATCCTCACGCCCCGCGGCGGTTTCTTCCGGAGCCGCCGCGCGGCGCATGCAACGCGTTTTCCCGGGCAGGCTAGCCCATGGCGGCCCCGGTATGAACGTCAATCCTAACCTCGAAGCGCGTATTTATTTCCGCATCGCCGGACGCGCCCCGCCGCAACGCCCTTGCTGCCAAGCGCAAAATCATCTTGGCCCCTGAATTGCAATTGATCACGCGAACCGATCAAAACATGCCGCAAGCCCAGGCCCAGGCGCCAAAGGGGGGGCGATATGAGATACGCGTTGTACGCTTTGCTTCTGATCCTGAGCCTGCTGACCGTTTCGCCGTCCACGGCCCAGGCCGGGACGTTCAGCCTCAAGGATTCCTTCACCCTGACCGTGGAACCGTTTGACGGGGGCAAGCGGGTGGCGGTGCGCTTCAATCATCCCCAGTTCGGCTGGGTGGATGCGGGATACGTGGATTTTCGCGACGATGGCGGCGTCGTCCTCAAGATTCGCGGCGAGGATCCCGAGGAGATCACGAACCTCGGCGACCGGTTGAGCAGCTTTTCCGAAAAGAAGATCGGCGATCCGTCCATCGGCCTGCAACTGGCCATGAACATCGAGGGCGCGGCGGCGGGCATGTAGCCTCCCCGCCGGCCTCTCTTTCGCTGGCGCTATTTTTGCCGGATGGCGCCGATATTCTCCAAAAACCAGGCATAGGTGGCCGCCAGGCCGTCCCGCAGGGAAATCCTCGGGGCGAATCCCAGGGTAGTGAGCTTGGAGACGTCCAGAAGCTTTCTGGGGGTCCCGTCGGGCTTGGAGGCGTCGAAGCGCAGCTCCCCGGGGAAGCCCGTCACCTCCTTCATCAGTTCGGCAAGCTCCCTGATGCTCACGTCCTTGCCGGAGCCCACGTTGATGATCTCCGGATCGTCGTAGCGATCGAGGCAGGTCAGGGCCGCTTCGGCCATGTCGTCCACGTGGAGGAATTCACGCATGGCCGAGCCGCTTCCCCAGACCGTCACCGCTTCGTCACCGCGCATTTTGGCCTCGTGGAAGCGCCGCATCAGGGCCGGAATGACGTGGGCGTTCTTGTCGTCGAAATTGTCGTTGGGGCCGTACAGGTTGGTGGGCATGAGGCTGATGGCCGAAAAGCCGTACTGCCGATGGTAGGCCTGGCACATCTTGATGCCCGCGATCTTGGCCACGGCGTAGGCTTCGTTGGTGGGTTCCAGGGGCCCGCCGAGCAGGCTCTCCTCGCGCATGGGCTGGGGCGCGAACTTGGGGTAGATGCAGGAGGAGCCCAGAAAAACGAGCTTCTTCGTCCCGCTGCGGTAGGCCGCGTCGATGGCGTTGGTCTGCACCAGCAGGTTTTCCCGAATGAAGTCAGCTGGATAGGTATTGTTGGCGTGTATGCCGCCCACTTTGGCCGCCGCCAGAAACACGTACTCCGGCCGTTCGGCGGCGAAAAAATCACGCACCGCCTGTTGTTCGCACAGATCGAGCCTGGCCCTGTCCGCCGTCAGGATATCCTCGGCGCCCGCGCGCTCAAGCGCCCGCACGATGGCGGAGCCGACCAGCCCCTTGTGTCCGGCCACGTAAATCTTGCCTGAAAACCTCATAAGCCATCCTTTTGCGTCGTCGTGGCCAGACCGAGTTCGTCCTCAATCGCGACCGCTTTTTCCCGGCAGGCGGCGAATTCGCCTTGCTCGGCCAGGCGTTCCATCTCCCTGGCGCTTTCCGCCAGATCCACAAGCCCCATGTTGCGCAGGCTCCCCTTGAGTCCGTGAGCCGCGTCCGAGGCCCCGGCCGCGTCCTGGGCCTCCAGGGCCGTCTTCAGGGCGGCGAAGACCGCGCCAAGGCTCTCCTCGGCCAGGGCGGCGAAGGCCTCCATGTCCTCTTCCGGCATTCCCAGTTCCCGGCGCAGGAACAGCCCGAGACGGCGCAGGATTTCAGGCCGCATCCGGCCCTCCCCGCTCCCGGCGCGCCGAGACCAGGGTCAGAACGCGCTCCAGGTCCTTGATGTCGTAGGGTTTGGAGAAATAATAATCCATGCCCGCCTCGAGACAGTTGCGTCCGGCCTCGTTCAGGGCCTGGGCCGTGAGCGCCACGATGGGCGTGTCCGAGCCCGCCTCCCGGATTTTCCGGGCCGCCTCCAGGCCGTCCAGGCCCGGCATGCGCAGATCCATGAAAATGACGTCCAGGCGGCGTCCCTCGCCCATGGCCTCGAGCGTCCGCTCCACGGCGGTCAGGCCGTTGTCCGCGAAGATCACGTCCGTCACCCCGAACTGTTCCAGCACCTTGCGCAACAGGAACCGGTTGAAGGCGTTGTCCTCGGCCACCAGCGCGGACAGGTCCGAAAAATCGGCTTGTCCCCTGGGCGGCTCACACTGGGGGGCCGCGTCGAAGGCGGCCGTTCCGGGAGCGAGGACCCGAAGCGGCAAGTCGAAGGAAAAGACGCTTCCCCCGCCCGGGGCGTCGTCCACGGCGATGGGACCGCCGCCGAGAAGGGCCGCCAGCCGCCTGGAAATGCTGAGCCCCAGGCCCGTGCCGCCGTGGTGGCGGGAAACGTCCTCGTCGGCCTGGGTGAAGGACTCGAAAATGCGTTCGCGCAGGTTCAGGGGAACGCCCATCCCGCTGTCGGTCACGAGAAAGCGCGCCAGGCATTCCCCGCCCGGAGCGTTCTCGCCGCCGATCCGCTGAGCGCGCATGTCCACCCCGCCTTCGGCCGTGAACTTGATGGCGTTGGAAAGGAGGTTGACCAGGATCTGGCGCAGCCTGAGGTCGTCGGTTTCCACCAGGACGGGCAAGCCCGGATCCAGGCTCACGGTGAAGGCGAGCCCTTTTTCCTCGGCCGCGCCGGACATGAGCCTGCGAATGTCCTCGAACAGCGTCCGCAGGTTGACGGGACGCCGGACGATGGCCATGCGTCCGGCCTCGATCTTGGAGAAATCCAGGATATCGTTGACGATGACCAGAAGGCTTTTTCCGGCGGAACGCATGGCGTCCAGGAATTCGCGCTGTTCCCCGGTCAGGGGGGTGCGCTCCAGAAGCTGGGGCAGGCCGAGCAGGGCGTTGAGGGGCGTGCGGATCTCATGGCTCATGTTGGCCAGAAAGACGCTCTTCAGGCGGTTGGCCTCCTCGGCCTTTTTCCCGGCGCTGATCAGTTCGGTCACGTCCACGAAGGATTCGATGCCGCCCACGGGCAGTCCGAAGGCGTCGAAAAGGGGCGCGGCGTTTTTGAGGATGGCGACGGCTTCCCCCGACCGGCTGTGGATGACCCGCTCCTGCTTGCTGATCCGCTCTCCCGGCGCGAAGCGGCCGCCCGGCTCGTCGTCCAGAATCGTCCCGCGCTTGCGGCCAAGCGTCTCTTCCCTGGAGTACCCCGTGATGCGGGTGAATTCCTCGTTGACGTTGACGATGACCCCGTCGCGGTTGACGATGACGATGGCCGCTCCGGCGATGGCGATGATCTGTTCCAGAAAGGTCTTTTCCCGTTCCACGGCCAGACGCGCCTCCACCAGCGGCGTCACGTCCATCAGGCTGACGACCACCCCGCCAAAGGAGGCGCCGTTGAGAACGGGTTGTATGGTCACGCTCACGTCCGCGTCCCGCAGCCTGGCGTTGAACGAGACGGGCGCGTGGGTCGCGCCGCGCGCGAACAGGTCGATGATGGCGCTGGTCTGGTATTCCTCGGTGTCGAGTCCCAGAACCGCGTAGGGCTTGCCGAAGACCGTCTCCCGGGAGAGTCCCAGGAATTCCAGGCAGCGGCCGTTGATCTCCGCCACGATTCCGGCCGCGTCCACGAAGGCCAGCCCCTGGTCCATGCTCATGATCATGGATTCCAGACGGCCGCAACGGGCCGCAAGCTCCTCGCGACCCGCGTCCTTTTCCTTCGGCGCTAAAACAGCCTTCATCGCCTGATCCATGGTCTATTCCGGCTTGCGCCTGGCTGCGGCGTAAAACGCTTTTTTTCTCGCTTCGTAGGGAGGGTGCTTGAAAAAGGCCGATCCGGAGACAAGCACGTCCGCGCCCGCCTCCACCAGCTCGCCCGCGTTGTCCGGGCTCACTCCGCCGTCCACCTGGATGAGGGTGGCCAGGCCTTTCGAGGCGATCAGGGCGGAAAGATCGCGCACCTTCTGCATGCAAAACGGGATGAAGGACTGGCCGCCGAACCCCGGGTTCACGGTCATGATCAGGACCATGTAGAGCTGGGGCAGAAGATATTCCACGGCGCACAGCGGCGTGGCCGGGTTGAGCGCCACGGCGGGCTTGGCGCCCAGACGCGCGATTTCGGCCACGGCCCGCTCCAGATGGACGGTGGCCTCGGCGTGCACGCACAAGAGATCGGCTCCCGCCTCGCGGAACTCCTCAAGGTAGCGCTCCGGCCGGTCCACCATGAGGTGTACGTCGAAGAAGAGGCCGCTTTTCTTGCGCAGGCTTTTGATGATGGGAGGCCCCAGAGTGATGTTGGGCACGAAGGTCCCGTCCATGACGTCGATATGCGCCCAGGCCAGCCCCGCCTGGGCGAGCGCGTCCAGCTCCTCGCCCAGCCTGCTGAAGTCCGAGGACAAGAGGGAGGGGGATAAAATAAAGGGATCTTTCATGCCATGCTCCTCGGGACGCCCGTGAAACGCCCGTTTACGCCTTTTTTCGGCGCTTTGCCCGATTTCATGAAAATAGCTCCGGGGCGCATCGAGGTCAACCGCCGCCGTTCATGACGATGCCCGCCCTGCCCCTCTCCATCCGGGGCCAGGTCAACCGCCGCCGTTCATGACGATGCCCGCCCTGCCCCTCTCCATCCGGAGGCAGGTCAACCGTCGCTGTCCGTGGCGATGTCCGCCCTGCCCCTCTCCACCCGGGGGCAGGTCAACCGTCGCCGCCCATGGCGAAGTCCACCTTGATCTTGAACATCCGGGTGGCCGGCAGGTTCAGGATGGGGATGCCTGTGGCTTGCGTGATGGCGTCCAGTTCCTTCTGGATGGTTTCCCGGTCCGGGCCGATGAAGGTGAACCAGATGTTGTAGCGGTGCTCGCGCAGGTAGTTGTGGGTGACGCCCGGGCGCCTGTTGATCTCGGCCACGAATGCATCGAGGCGGTCCTCGGGGGCCATGGCCGCGCACAGGGTGCTTTTCCAGCCGATTTTCCTGGATTGGAAATTGGCCCCGATGCGGCGGATGACCCCTTTCTGCTTGAGGGCGCGCACCCGGGCCAGCACCTCGGCCTCGGTCATGCCCACCATCTCCCCCACCGCGGCGTACGGCCGGGATGCAAGAGGAAAGCCGGACTGGATCACGTCCAGAATTTTCTTGTCGAACTGGTCCATACCTTTCCTTTGAGCGAAGATTCCACGGCGCGCCCGCGCGCCCGCGCGAACGCGTGGCTACGCTTACCCCATGCCCGGCCGGGCTTCAAGACCGCGCGAAGAAACGTTGCCGAAGACGCCCGCAATGCTTATGGAGGAAGGTGGAAGGAAACGCGTCGCGTCCGAACGCGGAAAGGCTGGGAGGCTTTTCCTCGGCGGCAGGATTCACGGGCGGGGACGCCTGGTCGCAGGGAGCGGATTTCGCGGGCGCCCAGGCTCAAACCCCAAACGAAGGAGACCGGCATGAAACGATTCTTCCATGGCGTTCTGCTCATCGCCGCGCTTGTCCTGGCCGCTCCGGCCATGGCGGACGCGTTCTACATCGGCGTCCCGGGCTTCGGCGTGTCCATCGGACCGCCCTTTCCCGCCGTCGTCCTGGGACCGGGGGTCGCGGGCCCGCCCGTCGGGTATGCCGCGCCCTACGGTCCGCCGCCCCCGGTCTACGGACCGGCGCCCGTCTGGGGGCCGCCTCCCGTCTGGGGCGGCGTCTATTACGCTCCGGCCCTCTACGGCCCGCGTCCCGGCCCCTGGGGTCCCGGCTACGGTCCCGGTTACGGTCCCGGCTACGGCCCCGGACCTGGCGTCTGGGGAGGCGGACCGGTCATGGGACCGCGTCCCGCCGGTTTCGGCCCAGGTCCCGTGATGGCGCCGCGTCCGGGGGGATTCGGCCCGGGCATGGGCGGCGCTCCCGGTCCAGCCCTTGGAGGGGCGCGTCCGCGCATCTGACCACGGCAAACCGTCGCTTGACCGTTTCGAGCGTCCCGACGCCCGGGGGCGGGAAACCGCCTCCGGCGCGCCGTTTCCCGGCTTTTGCGACGGGCATTGACGCCCTATCCCGCCTGTGTCATTGGAATTATTACATGTCCGTAAAATCACCGCCCAGGAGAGAGTCCATGAAACGCCTTCTTGCGTCTGTTCTCATGTGCCTGCTTTTTCCCGTTGCAAGCGCCTACGCCATTGATGCGGAAAAACTGGCCGGAGAGCCCACGGTCTACGCCACGGTGACCAAAGAGCCCAACCCGCTGCTTCTGGGCTGCTACGAACGCATGCGGCCCTCGGAGTTCAAGCGCCCCAATTCCTACGAGTACTGTCTGGTGAAAAAGGGCGATAAGTATGCGGTGTATTATTACTGGAAAAACGGCAAGACCAAGGAAGTGACCGAAGGCTGGTCGCCGTTTGCCATCGCTGGCGACATGATGATCAGCGGCACGGAGCCCAGCCGCTTCCTGGTGGAGGACGGGCAGGTCTACCACAACTACGGCGACCGGACCTCCAAGCACAAGATGCGCAAGACCGACTGATCCCGGGCGGCGCCTAGCGCTCGCATCGCGAACGCGGTCCGGGCGCCCACCCTATCGACGGCTTGGCCGGGAGGCTTTCCTCCCGGCCTTTTTTTCGCCCCTCTTCCGGGTGGCTCGCCCGTCAGGCGCCCGGGGCGGGCTTTTTGCCCGCCCGCTGCAAAGCCAGGCCCGCCAGAATGAGCGCCAGCCCCACATAGGTGGAGGGATGGATGGATTCCCCCACGAACACGTGGATGAGGTACAGGGACAAGAAGGGGGAGATGAAGATGAGGTTGGCGATCCTGGCCGTGTTCTCGGCGTATTTCAGGGCCGTGAGCCAGCAGGCGAAGGCCAGGCCCATCTCGAACGCGCCCACGTAGGCCGCGCCCAGAAGGCCGGTCCAGGGCGCGGCGAACCCGCCCCCGAACGCGCAGGCCAGCCCCGAGGCGGGCAGGGAGAACGCGAAATTCATGAAAAGCCCGGCCACGGGGTCGCGGTCGTCCCTGGCGCTTACGATCCAGTACATGGCCCAGACCAGGGTGCTCAAAAGGGCCAGCCCCACCCCCAGGGGACTCGAAAAGCGTAGTCCCAGAAGGTCCCCATGGGTAGCGATGACCGCCACCCCGAGATACCCCGTGCACACCGCGCACATATCCAGAAACGAGATTTTCTGTTTGAGAAAGGGAATGGCCAGCAGGCTCAGGGCGATGGCCCAGGTGTAGTTGATGGGCTGGGCTTCCTGGGCCGGGAGCAGATCGTAGGCGCTGAAAAGAATGATATAGTACAAAAACGGGTTGACCAGCCCAAGCCCCAGGGACACGGCGTATTGCCTGGGGGTGAAGCGAAGGACGAGACCGAGCTTCCCCTGCGCGGCCAGAACCAGGGCCAGGACCAGGGTCGAGGACAGGGAGGCGTAGAACAGAAGCTGGATCACCGAGAGCGAGGCCAGCGACAATTTGAAGGCCGAGGCCACCGTGGACCACATGAGCACCGTGGTCAGGCCGTAAACGTAGGCTTTTTTCTGATCCTTCAAGGGGATGGCCGTCCTTAATAGGTCGTGTCGAGCCAGGTCGCCTGGATGAGGGGGACAAGCGGGTCCACGGCGCGGGGGGTCCCGGCGATGGTTTCCCCGATGGACAGGACGCGCGCCTTTTCCCCGGGCGTGAGAAGCGGCCAGAACGCCGGTTTCGCCTCGCCCGGGGCGCCGGGCGTCCCGGAATCGTTGGGGTCGCCGGTCTTGGCGAAACTGGTCCAGTATCCGGCCATGTCCCGCGAGACCGCCTCGTCCTCGCCGTCGAAGCCCAGAAGAAAGCTCGTGAACCCGAACACGGAGAAAAGCTCCGCGCTGTGGGGAACGCCCAGGATCCCGGCGTCGAGGGAATCCGCGTCCGCCTCGTCCGTGAGCACGTCCAGGGCGCCCTGGGGCAGGGGTCTGGCGAACCGGTAGACGTGGACGGGCTGTCCGGCCTTGGCGGCCTCATCCGCGAAAAAGACGTCCCAGGCGCCGAACCAGGAGGCGTTCAAGAGACGGACAAGCCGGGATTTCGCATCTCCCGGGCCGGCGTCCAGGACGCTCAGCAGACGCGCCCCGGCTTCCGGACCGAAGGACGCGGCCGCATAGGCCGCAAGCCCCTCGGGCGTGGCCAGGGACGGATCGAGGCCGGGCAGGAAAATGGCGCTCTCGTCCGCCGTGGTCCCGGTCATGACCGGGACCGCGTTCCAGGCGCCGCCGCGCATGAGCCGGACCGGGTGATCCGGGATCGCGACCCCGTCCACCGCCGGGCCGTAGACCAGTCCCGCCACCGCCAATCCGTAGTCGCGCCAAAGACCGCTTCCGGACTTGATCAGTTCCTCGTAGGAAGCCGCCCGCATGGCGGCCAGGACGTCCGGCGCCTTGTCCGCGCCGAGCGCTTCGGCGAGGGCCAGGCCGAGCTCCTCGGCGGAGCGGACCCTGGGGCCAAGCGCCAGCGCCTTGTCCAGGAAGGAGGTCCGCAGGGGGCGCAGCGAGCCGGTCATGACCGGACTCTCGGCGATGGCCGCCCGGAAAAGCCCCCTGGCCAGGGGCGAGACCAGGAGCAGACAGACGCTTTCCGCGCCCGCCGACTGGCCGAAGATCGTGACCTTGGCCGGATCGCCCCCAAAGGCCGCGATGTTGTCGCGCACCCACGTAAGCGCCGCGATCTGGTCCAGGAGGCCGTAGTTGCCGGAAACGCCGTCCGGAGATTCGGCGGAAAGAAGCGGATGGGCCAGATAGCCCAGCGGGCCCAGGCGGTAGTTGACCGTGACCAGGATCACGCCGCGATCGACCAGGTTTTCGCCCTCGTACAGGGAAAGCGAGCCCGCGCCGCCGATGAAGGAGCCGCCGTGGAAGAAGACCATGACCGGCAGCCCGTTCCCGGATCCGGCCGGGGACGCCTCGGCGGGCGCGGTCACGTTGAGGGTCAGACAGTCCTCGCTCATGGGGTCGCCGTCCGCCGTGGGCTGGGGGCAGACCGGGCCGTAGGCGTCGAACTCGCGTGGATCGGTCCAGGAAACGGGCGGCGCCGGCGGCTTCCAGCGCCGTTCGCCCACGGGCGGGGCGGCATAGGGAATCCCCCGGTAGACGCCGTCCGCGCGTCTTTGGGCCGGGCCGCCGGTCAGACGGAGAACCTCGTCAGCGGCGAAGGCGCCGGGGACCGGCGCGAGGACGAGGAACGCGAGGGCTGCGAAAACGCAACGCCTGACGGCGGGCGGGGAAAAAAACGGGGCGGCGTTCATGGGCGGCTTCCCTTGTTGTTTGGCGAAAGCACGGACATAGCCTTGCGCGCGTTTCCGGGCAAGACGCGTCCCGGCGTCCATGGCGCGCGGGTCGCCCTGCGGCGTGCGGCGCGCCCTGCCGCGTGCGGCGCGCCCTGCGGCATAGCCCCACGCGCCCTTGCCGCATAGCCGCGCGCGCCCTTGCCATCCGGCCGCGCGGTCCTTGCCCGCGCGGCCCGCTCGCGAGGGGCCGCCGGACGCGTCAGTAGGGTTTGGGGATATTGAAGAAAAGCGGGCTCGGAGCGCGGGATTCGGAGAGGTATTCCCCGGTCATGTAACCCTGGTAGAAGCCCATGGCGTAGCCCCGGCCATAGGAACCGGCCTTGACCACGGAGGCCGAAACCGGGGCGGACGCCGAAACCGGGGCCACGGGCTGAAGCCGTCTGGGGCCGAAGGAACGCGCGCCGCCGGAACCGCCACGCCGGAAGAGTTTCATCCGGCGCTCTTCCAGCATGGCCACATGCTCGACGATGCTTTTGTAGCGCGCCTGCCCCGGGGTGAGTTCCCGGTGGGCGCTGGCGATTTCCTGGTAGGCGGCATAGCCGAAAAAGCCCATCGCGAGGACGAACAAGACAAGGTATTTTTTCATGGCCCACGCTTCCCTGCGTTTTCCGGCGGACTGCGTTTCCCTGTCCGCAACTTGGCCGGTATCGTCTTATCGGCGCCCGGACTGCGGTTCTTTAGCGCGGGCCGCGAATTCCTTTTCGCCGCCAGCATGCGCCCGCTTCCGGCCTGCGGGCCGCGCGCCGTAAACCGGGCCGCCGGCGAGGCGCGCCAAGAGGTTGGCTTCGCCCCCGCGGTCCCGGCGGCGCCAAAGGCGGGGCTTCGCGCGCCCCGCGAAAAAGACGCCCGCCAGGTCCGGCGGGAGGCCAGGCGCCGCGCCCCCGGAGAAAGCGTATCCGTTCTTCCAGGACGCCGCCGTCCCCCGCGTATTCCCTTCGGAATACGCGCCGCCGTATAGCGCGGGGACGCCGCACGGGCGCCCTGTCCGGGAAGACGCGCGGCTAATGACGGGGGACGCCCAGGCCGTGTTTTTTGAGCAGCGCATACAGCCGGGAGCGGGACAGTCCCGAGACGCCGGTCATGGCGGAGACGTCCGCCCCGGTGCGGCCGATGAGCTCCTTCAGGTATTCCGCCTCCCTGGCGTCGCGAAAGGCCTTGAGCTCCGGCAGAACGGCCAGGCCGGAAAGGCCTCCGTCCAGGGACCGGAGCCCGGACGCCTCCCGGGACGCGCCGGAGGCGTCCTCGTCCGGCGCCCGCTCGCCGATCTTGCTCCTGGCGGCGTGCACCCGGACCAGAAGGGGCAGATGCACGGGGTAGAGGGCGGCGTCCTCCCGGGCCAGGGCCAGGGCGCCCTGCACGGCGTTCTTGAGCTCCCGGATGTTGCCGGGCCAGGGATACAGCGACAGGGCCTGGGCGAATTCCTCGGACATTTCCTTTTCCGCGAGTCCGCTTTCCAGGGCGCAGGTCTTGATGAAGGTCGAGGCGAATTCCAGGATGTCGCCGGGGTGGTCCTTGAGCGGCGGCAGTTCGATCTGAATGCCCTGGAGCCGAAACAGCAGGTCCGCCCGGAAACGCCCTTCCCGGGCGCTCTTGTCCAGGTCCTTGTTGGTTGCGGCCACCAGCCTGAAATCGCAGGGAATTTCCTCCCGGCCGCCCACGGGCCGGAAGCGGCGCTCCTGCAGGACCCGCAAAAAGGCCTTTTGGGCGTCAAGCGGCAGGTCTCCGACCTCGTCCAGGAACAGCGTCCCCCCGTGGGCCTGGACGATGAGTCCGTCCCGCTGCCGGTCCGCGCCGGTGAACGCGCCCTTGACGTTGCCGAACAGGACGCTCTCCACGATGGTCTGGGGCAGCGCCGCGCAGTCCACCACCGCGAAGACCTTGTCCCGGCGCGGGCTGTTGTCGTGGATGGCCCGGGCGAAAAGCTCCTTGCCCGTGCCCGTGAGGCCCGTGATGAGCACGTTCACGTCGCCCACCGCCGCCTTGGCCGCCAGCTCCAGGCTTTCCAGGCGCTTGGGGTTGAGGCCGCAGATGCCCCTGAAGGAAAAGGCCTGCTCCTTGCCGCCGCCCCGGGTGCGGTATTCCATGGCCCGGATGAGCGGCGCGCTCATGGTTTTCACGGTGGGAGGCTTTTCGATGTAGTCCCAGGCGCCCTGACGCATGGCGCGTTCGGCGCCGTCGGGATCGCCCCAGCCCGTGATCACGATGACTTCCGGGGACGAGGGGCCGCGCCGGATGGAGGGAATGGCGTCCAGGCCGTTGCCGTCGGGCATGCGCACGTCCAGGAAGACCACGTCCACCCCGCCCATGCCCGCCCGGCGCACGCCCTCCTCCAGGGTGGAGGCGGATTCCGAGGAATGCCCCAGGCGCTGCACCACCCTGGTGAGGGCTTCGCGAATCTTCAGGTCGTCGTCGATGATGAGGACATTGCCCACGATGTTTCCTTTCCAGCGGGGACGGCTTGGCGACAAATCCTTGCGCGGTCCATCGTTCCCATCAAGCCGCTTCCAGGGCGCCGCGCGCAAGAGGATAAACGGCAACGTGCTTGAATGATGGCGTAATTGGCAAAGGCCCGCCGCCATTCACATGCTGTGCGACACTAGCCTGAAATGTGAAAAATGAAAACCGGCGCGTCCGCTCTCCGTTCACGCGCCGGGAGGCCCCTTGCCGCTGGCCAATGTCTTGACGCGGCGGGCGGTTTCCCCTTATTTTGAGGTAAATTCGATGCGTATTTTCCGCATTTCAGCGAGAGAACGGGCGTTCACGGTTCCGGAGAAGTGATGACAGGCGGCGCGAGCATCAATTATACGGCTGCGATCCTGGCCAGACAGCCCATCTTCGACAAGGCCAAGCGGGTACGCGGCTACGAGCTGCTTTTCCGCCATGCTCCCGACGCCCAAAGCGCGCTCATGAGCGACGAAAACCTGGCCACCATGAAGGTGGTGGCCGACGCCTACGTCTGCCTTGGCGCGAGCCTGTTCAAGGATCCCGTGGTCATGGTCAATTTCTCCGCCAGTTCCATCCTGCAGCATGCGCCCTACGCCCTGCCTCCGGGACATGCCGTGGTGGAGCTGTCCGGAGCGGCGCCGGAAACCCCCGAACTTTTGGAGTCCCTGGCCAGACTCAAGCGCGACGGTTACCTGATCTGCCTGGACGACGCGGTTTCGCCCGACCCGGACGGCGCCCTGCTTCCCTTGGCGGATTTCATCAAAATCGACGTGCTGCGGCGTTCGCGCGAGGAGCTTTCCCAGACCGTGGAGCGGCTCGCGTCCTCGGGCGCGCGGCTTCTGGCCAAGCGGGTGGAAACGGCCAAGCTCTTCGATATGGCCGTCTCCCTGGGCTTTTCCTGGTTCCAGGGCTTTTTCTTCCAGAAACCGGAGATCATGCCGGGCAGGAAGCTGCCCTCCAACCAGATCACCCGGCTGAAGCTCTTTCGGCTCATCGAGGACGCAGACGTGGACCTGGAGAAACTGGCCGAGGTCATCCAGGCGGACGTGTCCATAAGCTATCGCCTGCTCACCCTGCTCAACAGCGCGGCCTTCGCCCTGCCCGTGAAAATCCGCTCCATCCAGCGGGGCATCATCCTGCTCGGCCTCAAACAGCTGCGCAACTGGCTGCGGGTGGTCATCTTCACCGACATGGCGCCAAAGGGAAAAACGCGGGAGCTGTCCATTTCCTCGGTGGTGCGGGGGAAATTTCTGGAAAACACGGCCAAGGCCCATGACAAGTCCCAGGACATGGGCAGCGCGCTGTTCCTTCTGGGGCTGTTCTCCCTGCTGGACGCCCTGCTCGACCTGCCCATGGAGCGCATCGCGGGCAGCCTGCCCCTGGACGACGACGTCAAGATCGCCCTGTGCGGGGGGGAAAACCAGTTCACGGACTGGATCGACCTGGCCAGATGCTTCGAAAACGCCGACTGGGAAAGCATGGACAGGATCATGGAGCGCCAGGGGCTGGACCCGGCGCTCATCGCCAAGGCCTATTTCGAGGCCCTGGACTGGACCAACACGTTTTTTCTCCACGCCGCTTAAGGCAAGGCGGGACGACGCATGAAGCCGAACGCGCGGGAACTCTACAAACCCCTCTCGGACATCACGGTCCTGCAGATCGAGGATGATCCGGAGGCCGCCGCCTTCGCCCAAAACGCGCTCGCCGCGCTGGTGAAGACCTTCCACCTGGCCAGAAACGGCCAGGAGGGCCTTCTGGCTTTCGCCCGTTTCGATCCCGACATCGTCATCACCGACATTCTCATGTCCCGGTTCGACGGGGCGGCGCTCATCGAGGCCATCCGGGAAATGCGTCCGGACACCCCGGTCATCGTGACCACGGCCATGGAGGACGCCGCCGTCCTGCGCCAGGCCATCAAGCTCGGGGTAAGCAGCTACGTGCTCAAACCCTTCGAGCCGGGCGAGCTGCTCGACGCGGTGGCCCGCAACGCCTCGGGCGTCCTGAAAAACCGGGAGCTGGTCAAACAAAAGCAGCTCAACGATCTGCTCCTCGACAGCCTGCCCCATCCAGCCATGCTCATCAACCGTTCGTCCTCCACCGTGCTTTCGGCCAACAGCAACGCCCGGCACCTGGGCTTCGTGGCGTCGGAGGAAATCCGGGAGCCCGTCATCAAGGACATCCTGCGCCAGGCCGAATGCGACGACAGCCCCATCACCCGGTTCCACTCGGGCAGCCACGTGGATTTCGGCGAGGTGGAGGCCTTCGGCAGGATGTGGGACATCAATCTGGAGCTGGTCACCGAGTCCATCGCGCTCTTTTTCGCCACGGACGTGACCGAACGCCACAGGATCGAACAGGCCCTGCGCAAGGAAAAAGCCTTCATCGCCGCCATCCTGGAGAACTCCTACGACGGCATCGGCGTGACCACGAGCGAGGGGTTCATCAAGTTCCTGAGCCCCGGCATGGAGCGCCTTCTGGGCTATACGGCGGAGGAGCTGGCTTCCATCCCGCATTTTCTGGAAATGGCCATCGCCTCGCCGGATCTTCGAGCCAGGACCCTGGCCCTGTGGGGCGGCCCGGCGGACGGCGAGGGCGGCGAACGCATCTTCCCCTTCGTCCACAAGTCCGGCCAGGAACGCTGGTGCCGCATCCACGTCTCGCGCATGCCCGGCGGCGACATCGTGGTCAACGGCCAGGACGTGACCGCCATCAAAAAGGCCGAGGAACGCATCCGCCACATGGCCCTGCACGACTCCTTGACCGGCCTGCCCAACCGGCAGCTTTTCAGGGACCGCTTCCTGCACGACATGAACCACGCCAAGCGCTACGGCGATATGGTGGGGCTTTTGTACATCGACCTGGACCGCTTCAAGCGCATCAACGACCTGCACGGCCACGACGCGGGGGACAAGGCCCTTTGCGAAACCGCCGCCCGGCTTCTGTCCTGCGTGCGCGAGCCCGACACCGTGGCCCGCATCGGCGGCGACGAGTTCGTGGTCACCCTTTCCGAACTGTCCGCCCCCGAGAACGCCGGATTCGTGGCCGGCCGCATCATAAGCGCCCTGGCCAAGCCCATGGTGATCGACGGCGACGAGCATGTCGTGGGCGCCAGCATCGGCGTCAGCGTCTACCCCACGGACTCGGACAACCTGGACGAACTTCTGCGCATGGCCGACAAGGCCATGTACGAGGTCAAGCGCCGCAGCGGCTCCGGGGTCCTGTACCACAGCGGCCTGACCGGCCCGCCCCCGGACGGGGGGCCCGCGGACGCCTAGCGTCGCCTCCTCAAAATGAGCGGATGCGAATTTTGAGGATCATTCCTTACATCTTCTCTTTTTCCTTGAACACCATGGGCATGTTCTTCAAGGACGCGCCGCTGGCGCCGTCTCCTCATCATAGGCCCCGTGGCGTTTCAGGGCGCCGCGCCGCATGAACGCTGTCCGGATACGGTAACGCCGCCGCATTCCCGCAAGGACGCCGCCCTGGCCCCGCGCGAACCGGCCTCCCCTTCCGGCCGGCCCGTCTCGCTTACCCCGCTGTTTGTTTTTCCCGCCGCGTTGACGCGCCGCCGTGATCGCGATATTTTTGAACCAAGACTCTCCGTCCCCCTGGAGGCGCATGCCAGCCACCCGCCGACCTGATAGCCCCGTCGAGACCGTGCGCCATATTCTCGGCGTCTTCTCGGGGCTCAAGGAGCTCAAGGGCCTCGACGCCATCCTGGACAGGATTCTGCTCGAATCCCGGCGGCTGGCCAACGCGGACGCCGGGGCCGTCTATCTCATGCGCGACGGTCGGCTGCATTTCAACCACGTGCACAACGACACCCTGTTCACGGCGGACGACGTCAACAAGCAGGTCTACCTGCGCGCCAGCCTGCCGGTGAGCGAGTCCTCCATCGCCGGGTACGCGGCCCTGCGGGGCGAACCCCTGTCCTTCGACGACGCCTACGCCATCGATCCCGCCTATCCCTGCCGCCTGAACGCCTCGTTCGACGAAAAAACCGGCTACCGGACCAAGTCCATGCTCACCCTGCCCATCATCAATTCCCAGGCCCGGGTGATCGCGGTCATGCAGATCATCAACGCCAAGGACGAAGAGGGCCGGACCACGCCCTTTACCGAAGAGGCCAAAGGCTACATCTCCCTGCTGGCCAATCACGCCGCCTCGGCCATCGAGGCCGGACTCATGACCCACGAGCTGGTCATGCGCATGATCCGCATGGCCCAGATGCGCGACCCCGGGGAAACAGGGGCCCATGTGCAGCGGGTCGGGGCCTACTGCGCGGAAATCTTTCACAGGATCGCCGTCAAGCGGGGCCTTTGTCAGGAGGAGATCAAGCGCAGGAAGGACCTGGCGCGCATCGCCTCCATGCTCCACGACGTGGGCAAGGTGGGCGTGCCCGACGGGGTGCTCAAAAAGCCCGGCCCCTTGAACGGCGAAGAGCTCGCCGTCATGCGGCGCCACTGCATCCACGGGGCCAAGCTCTTCGAACGCTCCCATTCGGAACTCGACGTCATGGCCGGGGAGATCGCCCTGTACCACCATCGCCGTTTCGACGGCGGAGGCTACCCCGAAGAGTTTTCGGAAATAAACGAGGAATCCGGCATGCGCGCCGCGCCGCTTTCAGGCACGGACATTCCGCTGCACGCCCGGACGGCCGCACTGGCCGACGTGTTCGACGCCCTGGTCTCGCCCAGGGTCTACAAGGCGCCCTGGCCCGTGGACAAGGCCCTCGACTATGTGCGCGCCGAGTCCGGAAAACAGTTCGATCCCGAGGTGGTGGAAGCCTTTCTGGAAATCCAGGACGTGGTCCTGGCCATCATGTCGCGGTTTTCCGAAATCCTCCAGCCCGTCCCGTAACCCCGCCTAGCGCGCCGTCCGTCCGCGCGGCCCCGGACGGCCCCGTAAGACCCCGCATGATCGCGGACGATCGCGAGCAATCACGGGCGACGCCGTCCCCCTTGCCCGCTATGGCGCGAGCGGACGCCCGGTCCGGCCGGCCGGGTCCGGAGACGCCTGTGCGGCTCCGGCCGTGCGCAGGGACTTGAGGCTGAAGCCGCCCGAGGCCATGACCCCGAGACCGGCCAGAGTCACGGGAACGTACTGGACCATGTGCAAGGCGAACCCCAGGGCGAAAGCCTCCTCCCTGCCCACGCCGAACCAGCTCATGGCCAGGACGAAGGCCGCTTCGTACACGCCCATGCCGCCCGGCGCGGCCGGGACGGCGAAGCCCATGGTGGTCACGGCGAAGACCGTGGCGATGGCCACCAGGGACAGTTCGACCCCGGCGGCGTAGCGAACCGCGAACACGTAGACCGAGAAATAGCAGATCCAGGCCGCCAGGGTGACCAGCCCAAGCCGGAAAAGGAACCGGACGGAAAGCGTATCTTCCAGAAGAAGCAGGATCTCGGAAAAAATCAGCTTGAGTTTTTGGCCGGGAACCAAGGAAAGCAGGCGGCGGGCCGCGTCCGGCCGCAGGCGGTGGACGAGAAGAAAACCCCACAGGCCAAGCACCACGCCGGCCAGGGGGGCCAAGGCCCCCCACTCGCCCATGAAGGCCATGGCGAAGGCGCCCAGGGCCAGAAGCGCGTTCAAGTCGGCGAAACGCTCCCAGAACACGGCCTCGAGCGCCCTGCCCATGGAAACGTCCCTGGCCCTGGTCAGATACAGGGCCTTGCCCGCCTCGCCCATGCGGGCGGGCAGGATATTATTCAGGGCCAGGCCCAGGAGAACGGCCCGGTAGCCGGTCACGGCCCGGACCCGCCACTGGGTCAAAAAGGCCAGTCTGACCCCGGCGGGCAGGAGGGAAACCAGCACGGCGGCCGCGCATGCTAGAAGCGCCCACAGGCCGAAGCCCCGCATCACTGTGAAAAGCCTGGAGAAATCCACTCCCCACATGGCATAGGTCAAACACCCGCCCGTCACAGCCAGGCGCGCCAACAGGCCAAACGACTTCCGCATGCGTCATTCCCTTTGTAGAGCCGCCAGGGCGTTCGCCCGATGACCATCCTTCGGGGAATGATCACGCGTATGGCCGCGCGGGTTATTTTTTAGGCAGTCCCGCGAAATAGGCGCCAAGATCCTCGATGTCCTGGGCCGAAAGCTTCTTGGCGATGGTCACCATGCCCTTGTTGCCAGCCCCGGACTGGAAGCCCAGCATCTTCTGGGTGAAGGCGGCGGGCTCCATGCCGTCGAGGTCGCCGCGTTTCTTGTGGCACGTGCAGCCTTTGGCCGCCGCTTCGCCCTTGGCCGCGTCTCCGGCCGCCATCACGCCCGTCGCCGCCAGCGCGAACGCGCAAATCATGAAAATCGTGGCCCAACGTTTCATGGAAACCTCCCGGTTGCGGGGTTGAAAGTCCCTTACGCGACGAACGCGCACGCGTGCGAACCGCAGCGCGCAAACGCGCTTGTCGCTGTTTTGGCCCCAGCGGCCGAAAAATGCAAGTTCCGCGTTTTTCGGCCCCGGTATTTACCGGGGCCGTTTTTTTTGTTTTCATTTACATGGGGCCGGGATATTTTGCCCCCGGCGCATTCAACGTTGAAGGGCTTGCAATGAAAAAGATTCTTCTCACCTGCCTTTGCGCGGTCATGCTCGCCGGCTGCGGCGGGAAGTACATGCGCGAACGCGTGATCGAGGTCATCCGGGACAATCCCGACGCGGTGATCGCGGCCCTCTCCACGCGGGAGGCGGACCTATACGAACTCGTGGTCAAGGGCCAGCGGGCCTACCGGGAACTGCAGGAAAAAAAGCGCCTGGACGCCCAGCTCGCCGCCCCCCTGGCCCCCGGCGCCGATCCCGCCCGCCCCGTCCTGGGACGTCCCGGCGCCCCGTATCTGGCCGTGGTCTACTCGGATTTCCAGTGTCCCTACTGCGCCCAGGGCGCGAAAACCCTGCGCGCCTTCGCGGCGGCCCATCCGGACGAGGTCCGCGTGGTCTTCAAACACATGCCCGGGCACAAGCTGTCCCTGCCCGCCGCCCTGTATTTCGAGGCCCTGGGCATGCAAAGCCCCGAACTGGCCTTCGCCTTTCACGACCGGCTCTTCGCCCGCCAGGCGGAACTCGACGCCAAGGGCGAGGCCCTTTTCAAGGAGATCGCCCGGGGGCTCGGCTGCGACATGCCGAGACTGGCGAGGGACGTGAAGAACAAGGCGCTTATGGCCCGCATCGAGGCGGACGAGGCCGAGGCCGCGTCCTTCGGCGTCGACGGAACGCCCACCTTCGTGATCAACGGCGTCTCCATCCCGGGCGCCGTTCCCCTGGAACAATTGGAACGGGTTTTCACCCTAACGAAAAACAAGGCGACGTCCGGCCCCGGGGCCGGAAACGGGCCGCCCCCGGCAGCCCCCAACAATGCAACCGCTTCCCCGCGCTGAGGGAAATATCACCGCCATGAAAAAAACGCTGTTCTTTTTCGCCATCCTGATCGCGTCCGCCGCCACGGCTTTGGCCGCTCCCCTGGACGAGCGCGCCCTGGTCAACATGATGGACGACATCATCGAATACTACGACGGCGCCAGGGCCAACGAGGAATCCATCCTCAAGATGCTGCCGGAGTATGAGGAAAACAAGGAAAAGCCGCAGTATCAAAAACTGCTGTTCCTGTTCGACACCCACCAGAAGATCACCACCAGCTTGAACAACCTCATCGACATCCTGTACATCTATCTCAAGCTGGAGCGGTTCGATGACGAGGAAATCAACGTCTATATCCAAAACCGCGTCAAGAACAACGTCGTCTTTCTCAACAACATGCTGTATTTCTTGACGAACAAGAACGAGGTCATTGAACTCGACAAGGAAGATCCCGTGCAACGGCTCTACCAGAAATACCTGGTGGACCTGACCGCGCTGCTCTACGATCTGAACAAGTCGCTCGTGAAGATCGCCGGCTGATTCCGGACGGCCCTGCCGCCGCGGACGCCCATGGCGCGGGACCCGCTTCCGGACGCCGGGCGTTTGGAAGCGGCGCCCTCGGGGCGCGGGATTTTCCGGTCTCGTCCGGCGAGGCGTCCGGCCGCCCGACGCGTTCGCCCAGGCCCAAACGACCGGAGGAGCCATGTCCGAAGCCCAATCGTCCCGCGCGCCCGTCGGCCTTTTCCTCGCCATCATCTTCCTGCTCATCGTCGCGGCGGGCGTGGGCGGCTATTTCGCCTGGGACGCCCTGGACGGCCTGGGCCGCCAAAACCGCGAGCTGGACCGCAAAGCGGGCGCCCTGCAATCAAGCAAGGACGCCCTGGAGAAGAAGCTCGACGAGGCGGAGTCGGAACGCTCGGCCCTGCAATCCCAGGTGAACGAGCTGGAACAACAAACGAAACGCTCGGCCAGGGATCTCGACGCGGCCAAGGCCGACCTGGACAAGGTCAAGGCCGACCTGGACAAGGCCCGGGCGGCGGCCGGAAAAGCCGCCGGGGCCGGAGAAGCCTGCCCCGATCTCGTCAAGAAAATCGCGGCTCTGGAGGCGGAAAAAAGCGATCTCGCGAAGAAAATCATCGCGCTTCAGGAAACCGCGCCCCCCGCGTCCGGCCCGGAAAGCGAACCGGCCAAAGCCGCGCCCGAATGCCCTCCCGACCCCCGCCTGGCCCCATTGGAAGCCAGCCTCTCACAATGCCAGGCCAGCCTCGACGCCGCCCGGGGCGAAAACGCCGCCGAAGCCGAGCGGCTGAAAAAAACCTATGACGGCCTGGTGGAGGGCCTGCGCCAGGAAACCCAGAAACAGGACATCGTCATCCGCCGGTACAAGGAACGTCTGGAGCTGACCATGCTCGACTCGCTGCTGTTCGGCTTCGGCAGCTCCCGGATCACCCCGGCCGGCCGCGCGGTCCTGGACGCCGTGGGCAGGGAGCTCGCGCGCATCCCCGGCCGCCGCGTCTACGTGGTGGGCCATACGGACGACAAACTCGTGCGCTGGGACTATGCGGGAACCTTCCACGACAACTGGCAGCTTTCGGCGGACCGGGCGGCGGCCGTGGTGAACTACCTGACCGGCGCCTTCCCCCTGGACCCGTCAAAATTCACGGTGGCGGGCCGCTCCTTCTACCAGCCCGCCGCGCCCAACGATTCCAGGGAGAACCGGGCGCGCAACCGCCGGGTGGAGATCATCATCGGCGACATTGATCTCTAGGGCCGCGTCCGGAAAGAACGCGCATGCTTTCGTGGGAATACCTTGATGGAATGCTGTTCTTTTTGAAAAACGCCGCCGCGCTTTCCAGGGACCCCGCGCGGGACCAGACCGGGTCCAAGACCCGGCCGGCGCGTCGTACGATGCGCGCCGGCCCTGGTTCTCTTCGCGTCATGCGCTCGAACCGCGAAGGCGGTCCGGGCTAGCAAACGTATTTTTCAAGAAGGAATGTTTTTTTCCGCAATCCGGCAGTCATTCTTTGACTGCCGGACGCATTCCCTGTTACGATTTTTCAAAATTCGCTCCACATACCCCGCGCCTGGCCGTCCGCGGAATCCCTTTGAGAGCGCCCATGCGTCACGTCCCCGCCCGTTTCCAAGCGACCGCCCTGCGCATCCGCCCGTCTCTTTCCAGCGCGCCGCGCGCGAGGAACTGACATGCAAAGGCGCGACGTCATGTTCGGCCGTTCCATCGGCTCCCGCTTTCATCTCATCGCGCTGTTCGTCTGCGCCGGCTTCTCGGTCACGGTCATTCTGGCCATCCTGGCTTTCACCCACATCCAGCGGCTGACACAGTCCGTCATCGACAAGGATCTGGCGGGCATGGCCGTGAACGCCCGGGTCAGCCGGGACCTGTCCACGGTCATCGTCAGCGCCGGTCAGCTCCTCCAGGCCTTTTACGGCAATGAGGCCTATCTCGAGGCCAACGGCCGGCCGCTTCTGGACAAAAGCCGCAGTCTTCGCGACGCGGCGCCCACGCCGGAGCTGCGCAAGGCCCTGCGCGCCCTAAGCAGCGCCCTGGAGCTGCTCATCGGCCAATGCGAGCAGATCAACGGTCAGCGCCGAACGACCAACCAGGATCTCGCCGCCGCCCAGGACGCCTTCAACCGCATGGAACAGGCCTTCCACCACACCATCGCCGCGCGAACCGCCCTGGGGCTCGAGGCCGTCATCTGGAAGGAGCGTCTGGGCGCCCTGGCGCGGCTGCGCGCCCGGCTGGTGGAAGCCGACGCCGCCCAGACGAATTTCTGGCTGCGCCTCCTGCTCGCCGGAGAGGGCGCGCCCATCGCCGCCGGACCGCCGGAGCTGAGTTCCCTGGACAACGTGATCGCGGCCGTTCGCAACCTGTCCGCCAAGGATCCGGGGCTGGAGGAAGCGGGCGAACATCTGGCCGGAATCCTGACCCGCTACGTGGGCGACGCAGGCGCCCTGCACCTGCTCATGCTCGGCCTGCTGACGCGCAAGGCCGACATGGCCGTGGAGATAGCGAAGGTTTCCGGCATGATGGACGACATGATCCGCCAGACCGCCAACGCCGCCTCCAGAGTCAACGTGAGCATCGCGCAGATCATCCGCTCCACGGCCGGCATGCTCATCGCCTCCAGCGCGGTCATCATCCTGGCCCTGTGGGGCGGGTTGTTGTTCCTGTTCCGCCGGATCATCGTCAGCCCCATGCGCGCGACCCTGGACGGCATCGAATCCCTGCGCAAGGGCGATCTTTCCGCCACGGTCAGCCTGAACCGCAAGGACGAATGGAGCCGGATCGAACGCGCCTTGAACGGCATGGCCAGGGAACTTTCCGCCTCCTACGCCGCCTTGCGTCTGTCGGAAAAAAACTACCGGGACATTTTCGAGAACGCTTCGGAAGGCATTTTCCAGGCCACGCCAAAGGGGCGGCTGCACACTGCCAATCCGGCCCTGGCCCGCATCCTGCGCTACGATTCCCCCGCCCGGCTTCTGGAGGCGGCCCACGACATCGCGGCCCGGCTTTTCCGCGACGCCTCGGACTGGGAGCTTCTGTCCCGGGAGCTTTCGGAACACGGAGAGACGCGCGGTTTCGAGGCCCGCATGACCCGCAACAACGGCGATTTCATCTGGGTCTCCATCAACGCCCACGTGATCGCGGACGCCTCGGGCGGCGCGCTCTTCTACGAGGGCTCGGTCACGGACGTCACCGCCCGCAAGAAGGCCGAACGCAAGCTCGACATCCTGAACCGCCATCTCAGAACAGCGGTCAAGGACCGCACCCTGAAGCTCACCCGCAAGGCGGCCGAGCTGGAACGGGCCAACCGGCGCCTGCGCGAACTGGACGCCATGAAATCCGCCTTCGTGTCCTCGGTCTCCCACGAACTGCGCACCCCGCTCACCTCCATCCTGGGCTTCGCCAAGCTCATCCGCCGCGATTTCCAGCACGTCTTCGCGCCCATGGCCGCGGACGACGAACGCGCCTCGCGCCAGGCCGAACGCATCGGCCGCAACCTGGAAATCATCGCCAGCGAAGGCGAGCGCCTGACCCGGCTCATCAACGACCTTCTGGACCTGAACAAGATCGAATCCGGCCGCATGCAGTGGCGCGACGTGGAGATTTCACCCAGGGACGTCATTGAAAAGGCCGCCGAGGCCGCCCGGGGGCAATTCGAATCGAATCCCAAACTCTTCCTCACCCTGGACGCGCCGCAAGAGCTGCCGAGCATCTGCGTGGACCCGGACAGACTGTCCCAGGTGCTCATCAACCTCCTCAACAACGCGGTCAAATTCACCCCCAAGGGGGAGATCCGGGTCACGGCCCTGGCCCTGCCCCAGGGCGTCCTCCAGGTCCGGGTGCGCGACCAGGGCGTGGGGGTCAAGGAAAAGGACCGGGAACGCATCTTCCACAAATTCCAGCAGGCCGAATGCGAGGCTCTGGACGAGGACAAGCCCGCCGGGACGGGCCTGGGGCTGACCATCTGCCGGCAGATCATCAGCCGCTACGGCGGCAGGATATGGGTGGAGCCCGCCCCGGACAGGGGCAGCGAATTCATCTTCGAACTGCCCTTCGCCGCGTCCGAGGCGCCCGCCCGCCCTTGCGCCGTCCGGGTGGACGGAAAAGACGTCCCCGCGCCCCTCATCCTCGCCGTGGACGACGATCCCGCCTTTTCCTCCTACCTGGAGGAGGTCTTTGCGAACCGGGGCTACCGGACCATCACCGCGAGAACAGGGGAGGCGGCCCTGGAAAAGGCCGAGGATTACCGCCCATCGCTCATCACCATGGACGCGCTCATGCCGGGGATGAGCGGTCAGGAGACCATTAACCGGCTGCGGGCCCATCCCGAGGCTTCCGGCATCCCCATCCTGGTCATCACCCAGCTCGCCGCCGCGCGCATCGCGGGCGCCGACGCCTGTCTGCGCAAACCGGTGAGCGAACGCAGGCTCATGGAAACCGTGGAGCTTCTGCTCGCGCCCTCGGACCGGCGCGGCGGGATTGCCGAGACGGACGCGGAGGAGATTCCGCCCCCGGCCGCCCTGGGCAAGGCCCAAGGCGCCGCCCCGCGCGAGCCGGACGGCCCGGTGGTGACCCTGGATGCGGAAAAGGGGATCAACTAGGGCCGGCGGCGTCGCCTATCCGGCCGTCTCGAACCGGATGTCGACCTTGCCCGCCTCGATGACGGCCAGGGCGTATTTCGCGTTTCCTTCCTGAAACGACCCCGGATTGACCATGCGCGTCCCGCCGTGCAGGACGTCCTCCTGGGCGTGGCTGTGGCCGAAAAAGAACAGATCGTACTCCTGGCCGTAGGCCTCGGCGATGCGGGCGGACAGGCCGGGACGCGGCCCCCAGCCGTGGCAGGCGCCCACGCGCAGGCCCTCGAGGACCAGGGAAAGCCGGCTGGCGAGCTCGGGCTTAAGCGGCCATTCGTCCATGTTGCCGCAGACCCCGTGAAATCCCGGATGCTGCATGAGAAAGGACCAGACCGGCCGCCCGGCCATGTCCCCGCAGTGGATAAGGACGTCCGCCCCGGCCAGATGGCGCTCGTAGGCCTGCGCGAACCAGGGCGTGACCTCGTAGAGATGGGTGTCGGAAATGATGGCCGCCAGCATGCTTATTTCTTCCCGTTTTTCTGTTCCCACCAGACCCTGTCCGGCCCCTTGAACCACCAGTCCGTGTGATCGGTTTCCGCGATTGTGCGGCCGAGGTCGCGGCCCACTTCGGTGCGCAGACGCCGCAAGGCGCAGTCGATCCACTCGGCCGCGTACTTGTTGCCCTTGTCCAGCTCCTCCTTGAGATTCAGGATGAGATCGAGCTGGTCCGCGTCCTGGGCGAGCTGGGCTTCCTTGGTTTCGGCGGCCTCGAGCTCCTCCCAGTTGGCCAGGATGCGGCGGCGAAGGCCCGTGCCCCTCAAGGCGTCCTCCATGGCCCGCTTGCCGTCGCAGGCGTTGTAGAGCTTGTTGACGTAGTTGAAATCCCCGGTGCGGGCCTCGTGCAGGTCGTGAAACAGGCACAGGGACATGGTCTTCATGGGATCGGCCACGGCCAGATCGGCCAGGACGAAGCCGATCACCGCCGTGCGGAAGGAATGCTCGGCCACGTTTTCCGCGCCCGTGCCCAGAAACTGGTAGCCCGTGCGCGGGGTTTTCCGCAGCATGCCCACCTCGAACAGGAAATCCGCCAGGCGGGTGATGCGGTCGCGGTCCGACATGTCGATGGCGCTAGGATCCTGGTTCATGGAAATACTCTCCCACGGCCTGGGAAGCCCGTTGAGATCACGCGCGCCCAGGCCGGCGAAACGGTTGACGGCGCGCGGGGCGCCTTGCGCCGATCCTCAGAGGATCGCGTGCGCATGCTGGAACGGCGGACGGCGCGGATGTCCCGTTCCTGGAAAAAAAGCGCCCCCCTTGCATGGGGCGACGCGCGCCGCCGCGCGGCGCAAGGGACCGCGTAAGCCCGGCGGCGGGAAATTGCAAGACGCCCGTCAGCGCACGGCCCAGACGGAGAATTCCAGCTTGGGCTTGTAGCCCACCCCCACCGCTCCCTTGTGCAGATACAGGCAGTAGGCCCAGTCCGGCTCGTAGAAGCTGGTGGTGGAAGACCAGTAGGCCTCGCGGGGATTGTCGAAGGGATGGTCCTCGGGCAGGGCCGGGTCATGCCGGGAGGCGTCCGTCAACGACTCCAGTTCGTTGATGTTGGGCAGACGCCAGGCAAGGCCCGAGGCGTCGCGCAGGCGCTCGAGACGGGCCAGGGCGCCTTCCCAGGAAACGAGCCCCTTGGCGATGTCCGCGTCCGCCTTCCAGATAAGCCCGGTCAGATGATCCGCGACCTCGCCGCCGTCCCGGGAAAAGCGCGGCTCGGGCCAGGGAACCCCCATGGCCGCATCCGCGTCCTGGCCGGTCCCGGCGCAGGGAACGCCGGAGCCTTGCGCGTCGAAGCAGGTCCGCTGCCCGGTGCGCGGCAGGATTTCCGGACGCCCCCTGACCGGCCAGACCAGGGAGTCCTCGGTCTTTTTCCCGTAGAACATGCGCGCCCCGGCCAGGTGGATGCGCCAGGCGTAGGCCGGGGCCATGGCGGAGCTTGTGGAGGTCCAGACCCAGTTGGACACGACGCCGGCGAAGGGATGGCCTTCGGGAAGAGCCGGATTCTTCGCGCCGTGGCTGACCAGGGAGCGCAATTCCCGGCGGTTGGGCAGCCGCCAGTCCCCATGGCCCAGGGCGGCGCGGGCGTTCATGTCCGCCACGAAGGCGAGCGCCTCGGGCCAGGGCAGGGGAAATCCGGCGGGGTTGGCCTGCCGCGTCCAGACAAGACCGGTCAGCCGGTCGCGGACCAGCCCCTCGCCCGCCTCCTCGAAACGCGGATAGGGCGCGATGATCTCCGGGAAGATGGAGGCGTCCTGGAACGCGTCCGTGCAATCCATGCGCGCCCCGCGCGCGTCGTAACAATCCGCGAGACCGGTGGGCAGCGGCGGATAATACATATCGGTTTATCTCCCCAATAATATATGTTGGCATACGGCGTGATGGGCTTGCCTGTCGTCACGCTTGCGGAGTATCCTCTTCCAGGTTGGGGAGCAAGGCGGAGCGTTGCGCGCCGCGCCGCAGGACAAAACCGGAACAGCTTGTTTTTGAACGTCGCGCCGGTCGCGCCGTTTCGTATACGCCAGACGTATGTGTGATTCGCCATTCAACGCCATATCCAACCCCATGCCCCGGGCGGCCGCGCCTCTGGCCGCGGCGCTTCTGGCGTTCCTTGCGGTCCTGCTGCTCGCTTTTGCGCCTCTATGCGCCCAGGACCGGCCCGTCATCATGGACGCGTCCGCGCTGACCGACCCGGACGGCGCCCTGACCCTCGCCGAAATCCTGCGGCCGCCGCTGTCCCGGCAATTCGCCCCCCTGTCCCTGCCCGCCTTCCTGAAGGCCGGGGATGAGACCACCTGGATCAAGCTGGACATCGCCTATCCGCCGGGCGCCCAGGCCGGATCCTGGGATCTGGACCTGGGCTGGGACCATCTGCGCAGCCTGGACATCCATTTTCCCGGGGAATCCAAGGCCCAATCCTTCATAAGCGGCGACTACAACACCTTCATCCACGCCGTGACGCCGCTTCCCCGGCTGGAAGGCCGGACCCTGACCTGCTACCTGCGCCTGACCGGCTACGGCGGCGTCAACCTCAATCCCGCGATCGTAAGCCAGGCGGAGCGCCAACGGCGGGATTCCCTGCGGCTTTGGCTTTTGGGCGCCTTTTTCGGCGTCCTGGGCGCCATGTTCATCTACAACGCGCTCCTGGCCATCAACATCAAGGACCAAAGCTATCTGTGGTACGCGTTGCACGTGGGCTTTCTGTTCACCTACGCCATGTTCTTAAACGGCGTCTTCCCCATCACCTTTTCCATGGCCGCCGCCCTGAACTTCGAACGCGGCGTGGCCTTCATCTGCATCAACAACGCCTGCATGTTTCTCAGCATGGGTCTTTTTTCGCGCTCGTTTCTGCTGACCGGCGCGGACCGCGGCTGGTTGCGCCGGATTCTGCGCGTCCAGCTGGGCGTCAGCCTCATCTTCCTGATCCTCGGGCTGATCTTCCCCACGGCCATGGCCACGGCCTTCGCTCCCGTGGCCGGCATGGTCACGGCTCTCAGCATCCTCATCGTGGCCGGCGCGCGCCTGTACCAGGGCTACAAGCCCGCCCGTTATTTCTTCCCGGGCTGGTTGATCTATCTGGCGGGGGGGGCGCTCCACTCCATGGCCTGGGCGGGCGCGGTCCCGGCCACGGCGATCACCATGCATGCCCTGGAAGCGGGCGCGGCCCTGGAAGTCCTCATCATGTCCCTGGCCCTGGCCTACCGGGTGAAGCTTTTGCAGGAGGAGAAAAACAGGGCGGAACAGGAACGCCAGCGGCTGGCGGAAAAAAGCGCTCTTTTTTCCATCCTGCTCGAAAACAACCGCCTGGGCATCTGTCTGGTCCGGGACGGCGTCTTCGCCTGGGCCAACCCGCGCCTCGGGGCCATGATCGGATATGACAACGACGTACGGGGCGTCGGAACCATGGTCTTCCCGGGTCTGGAAACGTTGTTGGCCCCGATTTCCGCCTCCTCGCCCGCACGCGGGGTCACCCGCGAGGCGCGGCTCGTCCTGGGCGGAACGGCCAGGGAACTGCGCGCCCTTGGACAGCGGGTCAGCGACGCGCGCTACGCCAGCGCCGTGGTCTGGGTGGTGGAGGACGTGACCGAACAGAAACGCCTGGAGCGGCTCAAGGAGGAGATCGACCAGGTGGTGCGCCACGATCTGAAAAGCCCGCTCTTCACCATCGGCAGTCTGCGCCAGGCCATCGCGTCCGAGGGACCGCTCAACGAGCGCCAGCAAAACCTCTGCACCATGATCGGCGAGGCGGCCGCCCAGGCGCTGGAGCAGCTCAACATCTCGCTGTTGCTCTACAAGATCGAATCCGAGCGCTTTACTCCCGAATACGAGACCGTGGATTTGGGCGAAGCCCTGAACGGGGCCGTCGAGGAGCTTTCCCCGTATTTCGGCGAAGGGGACAAGCGCAAGAAACTCCTCCTGACCGGCGATTGGGCGGCCGCGCCCAAGGTCGTGGGGGAGCGGATCATGCTGCACACGGCCCTGACCAACCTGGCGAAAAACGCCCTGGAGGCCATGCCGCAGGACGGGGTCCTGGAAGCGCGCTGCGTATTGACCCCCAAGAGCGCCACCGTATTCCTGACCAACCCGGGCGAGGTTCCGCCCCAGATGCGGGGCCGTTTTTTCGAGAAATACGCCACCCACGGCAAGGAGCGCGGCACCGGCCTCGGGACCTATTCCGCCCGGCTCATCGCCCGGGCCATGGGCGGCGAGGTGGAGCTCGAACCCTCGGCGCCCGGATATACGACGGTCTCGTTGCGGCTTCGCCGGGCCGCCTGACCCTCAAACGCGAAACGCCGGACGGTCTCCCGCCCGGCGCTTATGATCTCGTGAACCGCCCTGGGATTACAGCTCGGGCGGCAGCTCGCGCAGCTCGGCCATGGTGAAAACCGGGCCGTCCACGCACACATATTTCTCGCCGATGTTGCAGCGCCCGCACAGGCCCATGCCGCATTTCATGCGCCGCTCCAGGGTGGTGATTATCTGCTCGTCCGTAAAGCCGAGCTTGCCGAGCGCCTCCAGGGTGAAGCGGATCATGATGGGCGGACCGCAGGTCACGGCCACCGCGTTCCCGGGGCTCGGCTTCTCGTCCAGAAGCACGTTGGGCACGAGCCCCACGCACTTGGTCCAGAGGGTGCAGGCGCTGTCCACGGTCTCCACCACCTTCATGTCGTCCCGGGCGCCCCACTCGGCCATGTCCGCCTTGTAGCAGAAATCGTCCGGCGAACGCGTGCCGTAGATGAGAAGGATGTCCCCGTAGTCCGCCCGGTTGTCCAGCATGTAGAGGAGAAGCGTGCGCAAGGGGGCCATGCCGATGCCGCCCGCGATGAGCACGACGTTCTTCCCCTTCATGTCCTCAACGGGAAACGCGTTGCCGAGCGGCGCGCGCACGCCCACCAGGTCCCCTTCCTTCAGCATATGCAGGGCCGTGGTCACCTCCCCGGCGCGCATGACGCTGAACTGCAGGTAGTCCATGCGGGTGGGCGGGGAATTGATGACGAAGGTGGCCTCCCCGGCGCCGAAGGCGGTGAGCTGGCCCACCTGCCCGGGCTTGAAGCTGAAGCTTTGCATGTAGGCCTGATCCTCGAAGACCACCCGGAAGGTCTTGACCGTGGCGTTCTCCATCTCCGTTTCGACGATGCGCGCCAGCTTGGGCGCGTAGGGGTTATTCGGCGTCTTCATCTTTGCGCTCCAGGGCGGTCAGAAGGATGCGGCGGATGTCCACCGAGCCCGGACAGTGCTTGACGCACCGGCCGCAGCCGCAGCAGGAGATCACCCCGCCGTATTCCTTGGGATGGTACCAGAACTTGTGGTTGACCCGGTTGCGCATGCGGTGCGCCCTCGTGGGCCTCGGGTTGTGGCCGCTGGCCTCCAGCGAGTACTGCTGGGACATGCAGGCGTCCCAGGTGCGCAGCCTGACCCCGGCCTGGCCGTCGGACTCGTCCGTGATGTTGAAGCAGTAGCAGGTGGGACACAGGTAGGTGCACATGTTGCAGCTGACGCAGGCCGCGGTCATGTCCTCCCAGAAATCCAGGTCCCGGAAACGCTTCTCCAGGGCCGGGCCGATGTCCGTGAGATCGGGCTTGGGCGTGAGCATGCCCTTTGCCTTGTCGCGCACGGCGGCGCCCTCTTCCCGGCGTTTTTCGTCCGCTTCGGCGAAAAGCGATCGCGCTTCGTTGACGAGCTCTTCGCCCTTTTCCGTGACAGCCTCGACCAGGAAACCGCCTTCGACGGGCGTCAAGAGCGCGTCCGAGCCCTTGGGATCATCGGGCGCCCCGCCCACCCAGTGGCAGAAGCAGGTGGCGCCGGGCCGGTCGCAGGCCAGGGTGATGAAGGCCGTACGCTCGCGAAGGCTCGTATAGTACGGGTCGCGAATCCGGTCGCAGTCGAAGACCCGGTCGAAGGTCAAAAAGCCCTTGGTCCCGCAGGGGCGGGTGCCGAAGACCACGGCCTGGGGCGCGGGCTTGTTCAGGGACTCCTCGATGGCCACCCCGGCGGTTTCGCCGGTTTCCGGATTCTTTTTCACGAAATAGCTGAACAGGACCTTGGTCTGGGGGAAGACCGCCTCCTTGCAGGAGGTCACGGACTCGCGCTCGAAGACCACCTCGCGCCCGGGATCGTAGGGCTTGAAGATGATGGCCCCGCTTTCGCGCTGGGTGGCGAAGACCTTGCGGGTTTTGGCCATGGCCGCCAGCCACTGCGGAATGTCTTTTGAAACGATGAACAAGGAGGCCATCACAGTTCGATCTCCTTGATGTTTTCCTCCTCCACCTTGAAGGTGAAAAGAGGCGGCGTGGCGGTGGGGTCGATGCCCGCCTCGTAGTTGAACAGATCTTTCACAACGGCGTTCAGGTGCTTTTTGAGGAGCAGGATGGGGATGCCCACCGGGCAGGCCCGTTCGCATTCCCCGCACTGGGTGCAGCGTCCGGCCAGGTGCATGGCGTGGATCATCTGGAACATCCATTTCTCCCGCACGCTGGTTTCCTGGCTCTGCCAGTGGGGATCGCGGCTGTCGGCCAGGCACACGTCCCGGCAAAAGCACAGGGGGCAGGAGTTGCGGCAGGCGTAGCAGCGCAGGCAGCGGTTCATGTGGGTCTTCCAGAACGCGAAGCGTTCGGTCAGATCCATGCCCGCCAGCTCCTCCATGGCCGGATCGGCCGCGGCTTCCTCCGCCGAAACCCTGGGCTCCACCGGCTCGCCGATGAAATGATCGTATTCCGTGGCGTTGGGATAGTGGCAGCGCAGGCATTTGTCCGCCAGCACGTCCTTGAGCTCCACGCTGGAGGTCTTGTCGCCGCTTGTGATCTCGATGGTCCCGTTGTGGAAATGGACTTCCCGGGCGTGGTCGATATCGAGGGCCCGGCGGATTTTCTTCACGTCCAGCACGCCCTTGCAGGGCATGGCGAAGATGACCAGGCTCTCGCGGTTGACGATCTTTTCCTGCAAAAGCTCCACCACCGACCGGGCGTCGCAGCCCTTGACGATGATGCCCACTTTCTTGCCGCGCAGGTGCATGAGCTGGGAGGCCAGGTTGTTCACGCACATGGGCCCGAAGACCAGATGCTCGAGGTCCTCCTGCCTGCGGATGTGGTAGGGCGGAGCGTGCAGGGCGTCGTAGCCCTCGCGCCAGCCCAGAACGAGATCAAGGTCCGGCAGGGCCTTGCGAATGGCTTCCTTGAGTTCCGTAAGTTGCGACATGATCACTCCATGCGGCCGTCCCCGCGGCGGATTCCGCGCGCGGCCAACGGCGGGAGACGGTTATTCCCCGGAGGCCGGGGCGGGCTGGTCCGCCTGGCCGTTTTCCCCGCCAAGCTCCCTGATGGCGCATACGGCCAGTTCCGGGTCCAGGCTGTCCATGGGGCCAAGCTCGTGGATGCGCTCCGTGAACCTGGTGACCACCTGTTGCCAGCGGGCGCCTTCCGAGGCGGACACCCAGGTGTAGTGGAAGCGGTCCTCGTGGATGCCGAGCATGGGCAAAAGACGCTTCAACACCTCAAGCCGCCTGCGGGCGTAGTAGTTGCCCTCGGAATAGTGGCAGTCCCTGGGGTGACAGCCGGAGACCAGCACCCCGTCCGCGCCGCTGACCAGCGCCTTCAGCACGAAAAGCGGGTCCACCCGCCCGGTGCAGGGCATGCGGATGATGCGCAGGTCCGTGGGCTGGGAGAACCGCCCCACCCCGGCGGCGTCCGCGCCGCCGTAGGAGCACCAGTTGCACAGAAAACCGATTATTCGCAGCTCTTTGCCACCCACGTCCGACATAACGCCTCGACCTCCGCCAGAATTTGATCGTCCTTGAAATGCTCAAGCTGCACCGCGCCCTGCGGGCAGACCACCGAACAGATGCCGCAGCCCTGACACATGGCCTCGATGACCTCGGCCTTGGGCAGGCCGTCGCGGCCGGTGGTTTCCTTGATGGCCTTGAACGGACACACCCGCACGCATTTCATGCAGCCCACGCAGCGCTTGGGATTCACGTGGGAGACCTGGGGATCGGCCTCCAGACGTTCGCGGGCGAGCAGCGAGATGGCCTTGCCCGCGGCGGCGCTGCCCTGGGCCACGGAAGCGGGGATGTCCTTGGGCCCCTGACAGGCGCCCGCCAGGAACACCCCGGCCGTGTTGGTCTCGACGGGCCGCAGCTTGGGATGGCTTTCCATGAAAAAGCCGTTCTGATCCGTTGAAATGCGCAGCTTCTCCGCCAGCTTCCCGGCGCCCGGCGTGGGCTCCACGCCCACGGCCAGAACCACCAGATCGGCCTGTACCTCCACCTGGGTTCCGAGCAGGGTGTCGGCCCCGCGCACGATGAGCTTGCCGCCCTCGGGGTAGATCTTGGAGACCCGGCCCCGGATGTAGCGCGTTCCGTACTCCTCCTGGGCCCGGCGGGTGAATTCCTCGTAGCCCTTTTGCGGCGCCCGGATGTCGATGTAGAAGACGTAGCTTTGCGAGTCCGGAATATGATCCTTGGTCAGGATGGACTGCTTGGCGATGTACATGCAGCAGAAATTGGAACAGTAGGGCCGCCCCTTGGCCGGATCGCGCGAGCCCACGCAGGAGACGAAGACCACGGTCTTGGGCTCCTTGCCGTCGGAAGGACGCTTCACGTGGCCGCCCGTGGGACCCGAGGCCGAGAGCATGCGCTCGTACTGGATGGAGGTGATCACGTCCGGCAATTTTCCGCCGCCGTATTCCTCGTATTTGGAATGGTCGAAGAGGTCGTAGCCCGTGGCCGCGATGACCGCGCCCACGCGCTCCTCCACGATCTCCTCGCGCATGTCGAAATTGATGGCGCCCGTGGGGCAGACTTTGGCGCAGGCGCCGCATTTGCCCTTGGTCAGCTTCAGGCACGTGGCCGGATTGATGACCGCCTTTTTGGGAATGGCCTGGGGAAAGGGAATGTTGATGGCCGTGGTGGTTCCCACGCCCTCGTTGAAATCGTCGAAGGTCTTCTTGCTCGGGCATTTCTCCGTGCACAGACCGCAGCCCGTGCATTTGGAGAAATCCACGTACGAAGCCTTGCGCTTGATCCGGGCGGTGAAATTCCCGACATATCCCGAGACGTCCTCGATCTCGGAATAGGCCATAAGCGAAATCCTCGTGTGCTGGGCCGCGTCCACCATCTTGGGACCCAGGACGCAGGTGGAGCAGTCCACGGTGGGGAAGGTCTTGTCCAGCTGGGCCATGCGGCCGCCGATGGTGGACTTGCGCTCCACCAGGACCACGTCGAGCCCGGCGTCGGCGCAGTCCAGGGCGGCCTGGATGCCCGCCACGCCGCCGCCCACCACCAGGACCTTTTTCACCACCTCGAAGGTCTTGAAGGTCAGCGGCTTGTCCCGGCGCAGCTTGGCCGCGGCGATGCGCACCAGGTCGATGGCCTTCCTGGTGTTGGAGTCCTTGTCATGGCCGATCCAGGAGACGTGCTCGCGGATGTTGGCCATTTCCACCATGTACCGGTTGAGTCCGGCCCGTTCCACCGTGCGCCGGAACGTGACCTCGTGCATGCGCGGCGAGCAGGACGCCACCACCACGCCGTCCAGGCGGTGCTCCACAATGGCCTTGCGGATGCTCTCCTGGCCGGGCTCGGAGCACATGTAGACCTCGTCCGTGGCGAAGACCACGTCCGGGAAGTTCAAGGCGGCCTTGGCCACCTCGGCGCAGTTCACTCTGGCCGCGATATTGCTGCCGCAATGGCAGACGAAAACGCCGATTCGCACAGCGGAACCTCCTGATGTTCCTGCGGAAGCCGGGGCGCCGCCCCGGACCCCGCTCAAGGGGAACACCTTTCTTTTTCTGCGAAAAAAAGAAAGGTTTTCCCCTTGAGAATCCCCTTTCCAAAGAAAAACCGTATCGGGCTTCGCGCGTGGCGGCTGTCCGCCTCGGGCCGCGAAGCTTCCCCAGTCTCGCCTTTTCTACGACCGGACGATCCTATCCAGAACGCGCTTCGGGTTGACGCACAATTTGCCCACCCCGAGCTTGTCCGGGGCGAACCCCAGGGCCAGCCCGATGAGCTGGGTGAAATAAAAAACCGGAATGTCGTTCCTGGTTCCCATGGCCCGGTTGATCTGCCCGCGCCGGAGGTCCAGGTTCATCTGGCAAAGCGGGCAGGCCACGGCCACGGCGTCCGCGCCCGCGAGCCGGGCCATCTCCATGATCTTCCCGGAAAGAGCGACCACGGCGTCCTTTTTGGGAATGGCCAGGGAGGCGCCGCAGCACTCGGTCTTGAAGGAAAAATCCGGGACCTCGGCCCCGCAGGCCCGCAGGAGCGCGTCCATGGACACGGGATTCTCCTCGCTGTCGAACTGCATGACCTCTTTGAGCCGGGTGGTCAGGCAGCCGTAGTACGGGACGATCTTGAGGCCCGTAAGCGGCAGGATGACCCGGGCGGCCACCTTTTCCGGACCCACTTCGGCGAACAGGACCTCCAGGGTGGATTTGGCCGTCACCCCGCCCTGATAGGGTTCGTCCAGGAGCCGGTCCACCCGTTCCTTGAACAGCGGCGCCCGCAATTTGCGCGCGGCCGTGCGCAGGTTGGCCAGACAGCTGGGACAGGGCGTGGTCAGCCGCCCGGCGCCCATCGTCCTGGCCTGCTCCAGGTTGCGCGCGGACAGCGCGGCCGAGAGCGCCCCGTCGATGGCGTGGGCGGGCGAGGAACCGCAGCAGGTCCAGTCCGGAACCTCGTTCAACTCCACGCCGAGATCGCGCATGACCTCCCGGGTGGACATGTCGTAGTCGATGGCCGATCCGGTCTGGGAACAGCCGGGATAGTAGGCGTAGCTTATGCGGTCGCTCATCTGGCGCGCTCCTTTTTGAACCGCTCCACGATGCGGGTCACGGCCTCGCGGCCGCCGGTCTTGGGCGCGCCCAGGTGCAGCTTGTTCTTCATGAGGGCGACGGGGGCGAGGTCCGCGCCGGTGAACACCTTGCCCGAGGTCAGGTTGAAGCGCAGCATGGTCTCGATCTCGTGCACCCGGCCGTATTTTTCCAGCACGTCCAGAAACACGTCGGCGAAAACCTTGATGTCTCGCTCAGCCGCGTAGCCCTCGTCCCGGGCCATGTGGCGCAGGGCCTCCATCACGGCGGACACGCCGATCTCGGCCGGACAGCGCGCCGAGCAGGTATGGCAGGAGGCGCACAGCCAGACGGCCTTGGAGGACAAAGCCTCGGTTTTGCGTCCCTCGCGGATGAGCCGCATGAACTGGTTCACGGTCACGTCGTACATGAACGACATGGGACAGCCGGCCGTGCACTTGCCGCATTGCAGGCAAAGGCCCACATCCTGTCCCGTGCGCTCGAAGACTTCCCGCTCGAAATTGGGATCGTCGTCCCGGCCAAGTCGCAGAGCTTGCATGTTCATAGTGAAAACCTGGTTAAGGCGCGTTTCCCGGAAGCGGAGGCTCCGGCCGGGGAACGCCTGGGGGTTTGCCTGCGCGCGAAACGGCCGAACCCGCGCCGCGCCCGTCTCGCTTCGCGCTCCCTGAAAACCGGGCCGTCTTCAAGGAACATTCCGTTCATCGCCGTCCGCCGTCCCCGGAATCCGCAGGCGCGCCTTTCGGCCGCGCGACCCGCCGTCTTCGGGGAACCGGGTGTGTAGCCCGTCGCGCCCATTGACGCAAGCCGTCAGCGTCCGGCCGTTTCGAGCGCCCGGGCCACGTCCTCGATCATGGCCCTGGCCGCGCCCAGGGGGTCGGCCGCCCCGAGGATGGGCCGTCCGGCCACCACGTGATCCGCTCCGGCGGCGATGGCCGCCCCGGCCGTCACGATCCGGGTCTGATCGTCGCCCGCGGGACCGGCCTGGCGTATGCCCGGGGTCACGATCAGGGCGTCCGGACCAAGGGCCCGGCGCAGCCGCCCGGCCTCGAGCCCCGAGCAGACCACCCCGTCCGCGCCCTCGCGCATGGAGGTTCGCGCCCGGCGCAGGACCAGTTCGTCCACCTCGCCCGCGTACCCGGCCTCGGCGAGATCCCCCGGCCCCATGCTCGTCAGGACGGTGACGGCCAAAAGCTTCGTTTCCCTCTTGGCGAGCGCCGCCGCCCGGACCGTGGGCGCGTAGCCGTGCACGGTGGCGAGCGCCACGCCGTGGCCGCGAAACTGCTCCACGGCCAGTTCCACGGTCTTGGGAATGTCATGGAGTTTGAGGTCGAGCATGACCTTGAGCCCCAGCTCGCCTATCCGGTCCACGATGGAAAACCCTTCGGCCAGAAAAAGTTGCAAGCCGACCTTGAAAAAACCGGCGGCCTCTTTCAGGCGGTTCACATGCTCCATGGCGAGCCCGGCGTCCGGGACGTCCAGGGCGACGATGATCCTGTCTCGAAGGGCAATGGCGTTTTTCATGCGTTCCTTTTGCGCGGGCGCTGAGCCGTCCGCGCCCACCCCTACGAATTTATCCAATACTTTTCAACGCGCATTCCATGCTGAAAATGAACACTATGAACAAAAGGCCGCAGGCTCACGCCCTGGGTTTGGCGATGGAGGCGAAGCGCTCGATCTGCTTCTTGTAGGCGATGACCCCGTTGACCAGCCCCTGGGCCAGGGCGTCCAGATATTTGTCGGAACCCAGGCGCTTGGCCTCGGCCTTGTTGGTGATGTAGCCGAGCTCCACCAGGATGGCGGGCATTTTCGCGCCCATGAGCACGTAGAACGGCGCCTCGTGGGGGCCCCGGTCCTTGACCCCCATGCGCTTGACGTTGCGGATGGCCCCGCTTTGCACGGTCTTGGCCAGGTCCTTGGATTCCTTCATCTTGGCGCTCAGCATGAGATCGGTCAGGATGAGCTGCAAATCGCTTATCTGCTTGGCCGAGATGGCGTTTTCCCGGGCGGCCACGCGCACGGCGTCCTCGGTCTGGGCCAGGTTCAGGGAGTAGGTCTCCAGGCCGTTGGAGGATTCGCTGCCGTGGGCGTTACAATGGACGGAGATGAAAAGATCGGCCTTCTGCTCGTTGGCCATCTCGGTGCGCTTCTCCAGGGGAATGAACACGTCCTTGGTCCGCGTATAGGACACGTTGAAGCCGTGCTCGGCCAGTTTCTTGCCGAGAATCTTGGCGAACTTCAGGTTGATGTCCTTTTCCACAGTCCCGTACGCGCCCTGGGCGCCCGGATCCTTGCCCCCGTGTCCGGGGTCGATCATGATGTTGCGCACGGTCAGCCCGAGCTGCTCGATGAGGTCGCCCAGACGCTTCTTGCTGCCGGGCGGGGGCGAGTACTCCTCGGCCTTGGCGGCCGGAGCGGCGGGGGCGGCGGCCTTTTCCGGCGCGGACGGCTTTTCCGTTTCGGCCAGGACCGGTGCGGAGGGTTTTGGGATCGAAGGCCGGACATTGCTCCGGGAAGGCGCGGCGGCCTCGCCCTTGGATTTGTCCGTATCAAAGAGGTTCTTCACCCAGCTCGAAAAAAGGTCCGGCTCCTTGGCCGCGTCCTGGGCCTTGCCGGAAGGTTTTTGCGGCGCGGGCCGGGGTTCCGGGGCCGGTTTCGGGGGAGCCTCGGCCACGGTCGAGACCGGCCGCGTCCCGGTCAGGTCCAGAACCACCCGGAAGGGGGAGTCCAGGGAAAAGACCGAGTGGGCCCCGTGATCCTCCATGTCCACCACCACCCGGACCACGCCGGGACGGTTGTAGGCCGAGCGGATGCGCCGGATGACGTTGTCCGGGGTCTTCATGTCCCCGGGAACCTTGGGGCCCAGGCGGGCGTTTTCCAGATCGATGTAGAGCCGGATGAGCCCTTCGCCCTTTTTCTCCTTGCCGAGCAGCTTGTAATGGTAGGTGGTTTCCCGGTCGAGGACCAGGGAGACCCGGACATGGCCGTTGTCCACGGAGGTTTCCACGGCCTCGAGGGTGGCGGGATTGCCCGGGGAGGCGGGCTTCGGGGCCGGGGGCGCGGGAGGGGCCGTTGCGGAGAAAACCGTCTGGACCGCGGGCTGCAAATCCGGCTGGCCGCCGGAAACGGCCACCGCGGCGGGCGCCGTCTCGGGCTGCGCCACAGACGCCGCCGGAGACGCCGAAACGGCGGCGGGCGCAACGGCTTGCGCCGGGGACGCCGGGGGCGCGGGCGGCGGCGCAGGAGCCCTGGTCAGGGGATTTTGGGGATCGAAGGAGGCAAGCAGGGTCCTGGCGTCCGGGGCCTTGTCGCCGCCGGGATAGGCCGAAAGCTGCCGGGTCAGGGTTTCGCGGGCCGCGCTTTTGTCCCCGAGACGGGCGAGAAGGATTTCCGCGCGCCGGTAGAGCGCGTCGTCCGCCCAGTCGTGGCCGGGAAAACGATCGGCCATGCGCAGATAGAGTTCGGCCGCGTCCTGGTAATCCTTTTTCAGGAAGGAGCGCGCGCCCAGTTCCTCGTAGACCCAGCCCCGGTAGAACAACGCCTTGGGCGCGACCGGCCCGTCCGGTTCCGCCCGGTAGACGGCCACGAACCGCCCGTCCAGCGCCGTCCAGTTTTGCCGGGCCTGGGCGGCCTTCTTGTCCGCGCCCAAGGTCTTGAAGGCGCGCAGGGCGTTCAAATAGTCGGAGTGGACGTTTGCCGCCCAGGCGGCGGACGCCCCGAAAACGGCGCACAGGAGCGCGGCCAGGACGGCGACCCGGACGTTGGCCCAAACGGTGGGGGAACAAACGCCCCGGGACGCGCGCGTTTCCAAACTACTCCACAGTGACGCTTTTCGCCAGATTTCGCGGTTGGTCGACATCCTTTCCCAGATAATCCGCCATTTCATACGCAAAAAGTTGCAGCGCCGGGAGCATGAGGAACGCGTTCAGGGGGCCCCATATCCGCGGCGTCTCCCAGGCATGATCAACCCGTAAGTCCGATCCCGGATGCGTCAAGGCGATGATCTTGCCGCCGCGCGCCTGGACCTCCACCAGATTGGATTTGACCTTGGGGTACAGCTCGTCCAGGGGCGCCAGGGCGAAGGAAGGGAATTTGGGATCGATGAGCGCGATGGGCCCGTGCTTCATCTCCCCGGCCGCGTAGCCTTCGGCGTGGATGTAGGAAATCTCCTTGAGTTTCAGGGCCCCTTCCATGGCCAGGGGGTAGTAGGGGCCGCGGCCCAGGTAGAGGAAGCTCGTGGCCTCGGCATAAAGCATGGCCAGTTCCCGGGCCCGGTCGCGCAGCCCGGGCAGGGCGGCTTCCAGTTGACTAGGCAGCTTCTCCAGTCCCGGCAGACAGTTGACGCGCACGTCCTCGGGCAGGACGCCTTTGACGGAGCCAAGGTGCAAGGCCATGAGCGTCAGAAGGGTGAGCTGGCTGCACATGGCCTTGGTGGAGGCCACGGAGATCTCGGGTCCGGCCTGGGTGTAGATCACCATGTCCGATTCCCGGGCGATGCTCGAGCCCACCACGTTGCACAGCCCGATGACCCGGGCGCCGCGCTCCTTGGCCAGCCTGATGGCGGCCAGGGTGTCGGCGGTTTCGCCGGACTGGCTGATGACCAGGATGGCGTCGCCGGGGCCGAGCAGGGGGTCGCGATAGCGGAATTCCGAGGCGATCTCCACCCGGGTGGGAATTTTCGCCCACTGCTCAAGCGCGTACATGCCCCAGAGTCCGGCGTGGTAGGATGTGCCGCAGGCCACGATGAAAAGGCGCTCCGGCGCTCCGAAATCCTTGAATTCCGGAAGCTTGGCCCGGCCGGACTTGACGTCTATCCGCCCGGCCAGACAGTCGGCGATGACCTTGGGCTGCTCGAAGATCTCCTTGAGCATGAAATGCTTGTACCCGCCCTTCTGGGCGGAGCTCACGTCCCAGGTGATGCGCTGGGGGGTCTTTTCCAGCGGCGCCAGTGTGGCCGCGTCCAGAACCTTCCAGGAGGACGCGTCCATGACCACCATCTCGCCGTCCTCCAGGAAGACCACGTCCCTGGTGTAGGGCAAAAAGGCGGGGATGTCCGAGGCCAGAAAGTTCTCGCCCACGCCCACGCCGAAAACCAGGGGCGAGGATTTGCGGGCGGCGTATATCCTGCCGGGCTCGTCCAGGTTGACGATGGCGATGGCGTAGGAGCCTTCCACCCGGGACAGGGCCGTGGCCAGGATCTTCTCGAATGAGGACTCGGTCCTCTCCAACCAGCCGAGATATTGGACCAGAACCTCGGTGTCCGTGTCCGAGGTGAAGGTCACGCCGTGGGCGGAAAGTTCGTCGCGCAGCTCCTGGTAGTTCTCGATGATGCCGTTGTGGGCCATGGCCAGCTTTCGGCCGGCGTCCACATGGG
>CALGYO010000041.1 GCA_937934715.1 uncultured Desulfovibrionaceae bacterium
GACTTTTTCGAGCAGGTCTTTCGATTTCTTCCGCTCGGCTTCCAAGGCGTCATAGCGGGCTTGCAGCGCATCCAACGCGTCGAGCCGTTCGCAAGCAAGCCGTTCCTGCTCCTTGTTCGCCTTTTCCAAGACCTCTTTCTCGGCTTGCCGCTCCTGATTGCTCCGCGCCTCGTCTTGCTCGTGGCGAAGGATTTTCTCCCGCGCCGCTTCAAGCGATAACGCCGTGGAAGACAGCTCCTCCTTCACATCGCGCGCATAGACGGCGTCGGCGACGCCCGGATGCGCGCCGGCCAGGATTTCAAGCCGTTTGAAGCCGTGTTTCAGCATCCGTTCGTCCACGCTCTCCACCCGGCTGGAGCGCAGTTCCGGCGCATCGGGTTTGTCCAGTACGACGCGGATGAACGCCGCCTGGACGCGCGCAAGGGCATGCGCCCCTCCGTCAAGAATGTCGGCGGCGCCGAAGCATTCGAGGACAAGCCAAGCGTCCTCTTTGAGGAGATCCTTGACGGCATTGTCCAGGAGGACGGCGTTACGGGCGGATGACGTCCGATTCTGGAGGTTGGGCCAAAGCCCGCGCAGGGCGCCCGCCTCGATGAGGCCGGAATGGTCCGGATTCGTCATGTGATGGAACAGGGCTTCCCCTTCCGCACCCGCAAGGACCGCGGGGATGCGTTCAAACGCCGCGACGCGTTCTCCCGGCCGCCAGCGCTTGAGACGCTCTTCCTGCGCATCGATGGCAATGGCGCCTGCGAGGTTCCAGTCATGCCAGAAGGCAAGGGGGCCTGTTCCCTCGCCGGCGCCGATGTGGACGAGAGTCCTGGCCGGGAAGAGCGCATTGAGAACGCGCGCTATCACATTGTGATGAGAGTTCATGGGCGCATCAACCTGCCTGGGTATGGAGCGTCAGAATATGCGACGCGTTGCCGGCGAGCTCCTTCCATTGGTCCCAGCCGCGCTGGGGCGTGAACCCCTGGGAGGAAAGTTCGCTGAATATGTGCGGGAGTTGCGCGGCGATGGCGACGAGCAGGGCGTGGTCGCGCCGGGATACGGAGTTCCAGATCGTCACGTCCATGTCGCCGGGAACGGCGAAACGCAGTTCCCATTTTCCCGAAAAATCGTCCCGGGATTCCTCGTACCAACGTTCGAACAACCCCGCCCCTTCCTGTTCCGGAAATTCGAGCTTGAAACGTTTGCCGAACGCGTCGGCGGAATCGAGCATGCAGGATACGCGAAACTCGAAGGCGTCCGTCCGGGCTTCGCCGAAACAGACGTTTTCGAAGCGCAGCCAAAGGTGCTCGTAGTCCGGGTTTTTCTGTTCGCGCTTGAGGGCGACGCGATCGTAACGGAACACGGGCGGGAATTGATCCGCGGTTTCGAGGAAATGCAGCAGGCCCCGCCGAAGCGTTGAGCGGGATTGTTCGTCGAGGATTTCGCGCGCCCGCGACGCGTCCAGGCCCCGGGCGACGAGAAAACGCGCCAGCGCGTAAACCAGAGCGAGATCGGACGGCCCCAGGAGCTGGAAGGCCTGGGCGCTGGCCGTTCGCGCATCGTCATGGCCCTGGAGGATGATCCTGAGCGTTTCCTCCGCGTCCATCGCCGCGGGCCAGCGGACCAGGGCTCCGGCGGCGCTCTCGCGGTTGAAAACCATTTCCCCTGCGGAGCCTTCGAGAACCGTGTGGAATTCGAGCGCCGGGAACATCCGCCCCGCTGCGCCGATGTTCTCGAAACGCCAGCGGATCCGCCGGGCATCGGGTTCGTTCTCGATCGTCAGGCTTTCGCAATCCGAGCAATCGGGGTTGGATGCGAGCAATTGCTCCCAGCGCGCTTTCCAGCGTTCCACTTCCTGTTGCGTCTCTTGAAGGCGCTGGGAAGACAGATCCAGTTGCTCCTGGAACTGGTGAAGCTGCGGGAAAAGCCGCGCGTTTTCCCTGAGGTATTTTTTCCTGTCGAGGGCGAGCCAGTCGCGTTCTTCCGTCCTTTTCGACAAGACGTCCAGGCGTTCCTGAGCCAATTTTGCCTGGGCGTCGCGATCCTCCCGCAGCGCGGCCAGTTCCCTGAGACATTTTTTCCTGTCAAGGGCGAACCAATCGCGTTCCTCTCCACGCTGGACCAGGGCGTTCAGACGTTCCTGGGCCAGTTTGACCTGGGCGTCGCGATCCTCCCGCAGCGTGGCCAGTTCCCTGAGGCATTTTTTCCTGTCGACGGCGAGCCAGTCGCGCTCCTCCGTCCTCTTCGACAAAACATTCAGGCGTTCCTGGGCCAGTTTGACCTGGGCGTCGCGATCCTCCCGCAGCGCGGCCAGTTCCCTGAGGCTTTTCTTCCTGTCGACGGCGAGCCAATCGCGTTCCTCCGTCCTTTTCGACAAAACGCTCAGACGTTCCTGGGCCAGCTTGACCTGGACGTCGCGATCCTGTTTCAACTTCTTCACTTCTTGCGCAAGCGCTGCGGCGCGCTTTTTTTCCTGGGCCAAGGACGCCTCGGCTTGCTGCCGCTTGAGATACTGCTCTTCCAGTTCCACCTGGACTTGCTGGAGCTGTTTGACAAGCAGATCGTTTTCTTTCTGGGCCCTCTCTTTCTCACCGGCCAGCGCATCGCATTCAGCCGTTTTATTGTTCAGCCGGTCCAGACGCTTCTGCGCGAGATAGGCCAGATCCTTTTGTTTTTTCCGGCTCTCGCCGTTTTCATCCTCGAGTTTTTTCCGTTCGAGGCCAAGAGTTTCAACGCGTTGCCGCAGTTCGCTGTTTTCCTGTTCCAACGAACCGCGCAGGCGTTGTTCCCCGGCCAGCTCCGACTCGGTCTTGGCCTTTTCTCCGGCGAGCGCGTCGCGCTCTTGCCGCAAGCCGGCCATGCTTTTTTCCCGTTCTTTCGCAAGAAGAGCCTGGGAATGCAGGTCGATGTAGCTTGCGATGAGCGGGGAGACGTCTTCGGCGCCCAAGGCCTCGGCCTTTTGCGTCTCCAGGGTCAGCCGGCAATCGTCGATTTCACGGAGCAGACTGGCGATGTCCGGGCGATGGGGAAGCGCCCTGTCGATGAGGAAACGAACCAGGGGCGCAGGGCGCCAGGCGTCTGGCTTCGTTGCGGCGGCTTGGAGCGGGGGCAGCGGCCAGAGCCGTCCCAGATGATCGAAAATTTTTACCGGAGCCTTCAGGAAATCTTCCATGGAGAGAAGCGCCGATCGCGTTGTATGGCGCAGATGGAAGGCAAGGATTTTCTGATGGTAGTCCGCCCAGAGGTCGATCCATTCGGCAACGGTTTTCGACTGGAAAACGGTCCTGTGCCGTTCCAACAGATACGACAAGTAGAATGCTGGAGGCGCCGTGAACAGGATAAACCGGATTGAAGAATCATACTCTTGCCAGAAGTCCAGGAAGCGGACGTCCTCATCCAGGCTCCAGCCCCAGAAGGGGCGCTCGAGCATGCTCAGATACAAGTCCGAAACGATGTTCCGCCAAAAAAAGCCGATCCTGAGCGGCTGGGACGCGTCGGGAATGCTTTGCGCGACGCGTTGTTGCCAGGACTCGATCGACGGTATCTTTTCATCCTCAAGGGAGAGATGTTCCATGCCGGCCCCGGCAAAAACGGATAGCAATGGGGCGCAAGCTAATCCCGGAGGAGAGGCTATGCACATCGCGGTCATTGTTTGCTCGCTCCATGTTTTCGTGACGCCTGAAACTTGCGAGAGGCGCTCGCAAGTGAACGCAAGGCGAATCAATGGCGTGTCGGCCGTTTTGGTTGAAGGGCGTGAGGACGACTTTCTTGTTTTTTGCTTGAGCCTTCCGCCGCGTAGGGACTGCGCGCCACGCGCCGAACCGGGTCTGTAAATCGTTCTTTCCGGCAATCATCTGACGCCGATCATCTTCAAAATACAAACATCAGCAGAATGATCATATGGAATCAGTGGGATACCCTCTTCACAGTAAAAATACAACGAGAAAAATCCTCTGAGGCGAACGTTCAATCCAAGGAAAGAGAGATGAAGCGTCATGGGTGCATTTCGACAGAGATATGGAACTAAATAGGGAGGAAACTTGAAGCGCCACGAACGCGCCGCGCTCTTCCAGTATCGCTGCGAAGGGGAAACGCTCCCCGTCATCCGGATTGGTCAGGAGCGAAGGGGCATCGCCCGTGTGATCGGCCAAGGCGCGCGGCGCCGCGAAAACATCCGATCCCCGCCCGCCCTGCCCGGAAGCGAAAAACGCCTGCGCCGGGTGGTCAGCCTGCCCTGTTACCCGGAAATGACCATGGCCGCCGCCGAACGAATGGACCAGTCCTGCGAAGCCTGGTTCGAGAAGACGCGCTAGAGGCGAGCCCTTGACGGACATGGCGCTGTTTTTTAGAAAAACAAAAGACATCGTAGCGCATTCTCTGCGCAATTCGTAACTTCCCGATTTGAGGAAACGACGCGAGCTTTTCGGCATCCGCCCCTTGCGCTCGTCATCCTGCCCGGGCCCTTTGAGTAAAATGACCGTCGCGCGCAGCCGCTTCGCGAGCCGTTATGCGCCCTGCGCAGAGCGTCCGCGCGTGACCGCGACGCGTCGCCCTTTCTTCCAGACAGACGCGGCGCATGATGCAGCGCTGTTCCCGATCTTTCGAAAAAGAGTCCGTTCAACAGGCTCCTGTGGCTGTTTGATCAGCAGGCCAAAAAAAAGACCGATGCGCAACGCTCCGGCAGTCCGCCTCTGCTCGATCCGGAGTATTTATCCATGAAATAATACTTTGTTTCCAAGAAGCGCCCGCCCCCTGGCGGAGAGCTCATGTCCCACCCGTTGCGCAGAGTCTGGAAAGAAGGCGTTGCGCTTTGCGCTCTCGCTTCGAAGCGCTGGGAGTTTTTCAACGCCCCTTTTGGCGTCAATGGCTCTTTCGGAAAAGGGCGACGCTTTTAAACGACTGTTCCGAAGAGCGAATGACCGGTATTTTGCGCGAGATTCGCACTTCGGGTTCGCAATGAAACCGGCGCCGATTATCGACTCCGGCCGGAATGAAGAGACAAGATCTTGCCATGGCTCAAGACTTGCCTCATGGCAAATAAGGGGATATGGCTAACGTAGCTTTATGAATAAAAAAAACGCGGGAAAGCACGAGCGCGATTCCCGTATGATAAAAGCAGTGAAGGGACTTACGCTCAATATGAAAGTATTGCGCAGGCAATCAGATGATACAAGCAATTCATCACGATGCAAAATAAATTCTTGATGTCCAGCTTTGTTTCAATGAAATCGTAAAAAAACTCCTGTCGTTATGAAGAAGTCCGCACTGTAACTACTACTATTCTCCAGAGGATTCCATGAAAGTCATCACCATCAATGGCAATGATCTCGTCAAGCTTGATCTTGGCTGCAGCAATAAAAAACGCGATGGATATCTCGGTTTGGATATCTGTCCTCATGATTGCGTTGATATTGTCGCCGATCTTTCAAAAGACGGCATTCCATTGGGAAACAAAACGATTGATGAACTTTATACATCACATTGCCTTGAGCACATACCGCAGAACGAAATTCCATTTGTCTGGCATGAAGTCCACAGAGCCTGCAAGACGGGCGCTAAAGTTATTTTCAGGTTGCCATACTACGCAAATGCCAAGGCGCTTACATTGATTTCGCATATAACCCTGTTTTCTGAAAGAACATTCATGGCAAGCAAATTTTTTTGCAATCGTTTCGATATCAAAAAAATCAAGTTTAATTATGTCCCTGAATGGCAAGACAAGCCTTCCGCTGAACAGGAGTTTGCAAGAATACACTACATGAACGTCGTTTTTGATTTTGAGGTGATTTGCATCAATAAAGAGTTCATACCCTGGAAACAGGCGGAGAGAAAATTCGCTCCCAGAGAGTTCATCTCGATCCAAAAGCACATCAAATAGCGGTTTAGTAGCTGTAAGACGGAATGATCCAAGAATCTTGCAAGATTATGCGGTACGGTTTCCTTGAAACAACGACCGCTTATCAAGGCATAAACAGACTATCATCAAGAATTCTGGTCAAGCTGTCCCGATCTGGCAATCATAGTATTGGATCAATCAAATTCTATCAGGCCTGAGTAGATACATGATAGCTTTATGCATCGCATACCCTCCAATAATTGAATGCAGCCACATCCATGACATTTTTTTTCAGGCGGGGATGCAAAGCGTAACGGTCAATGAAGGTACAATTTCCACAATTGAAGCGTGGCAGGAGAAGGTCGCTGCATTGCAGCCATCCCTCAACCATCCTTTACAGATTGGAGCTTTTTTAAAGGACAGCATCTCCGGTCTGTACGAGAAGATGCTGGATCAACCATGCTGGGGGTGGCCGCTCAAGGGCGACTGGCGTTTTCTTGAGTATTGGAAATCATTTGATTCATCGATCCGGTTCATTCTTTTCACCGCGCCTCCCGTCTATTTCCTTTCCGCTCTTATTGACAAGGATTCTTCAACTTTTCAGAGCAAAACCATAGAGCAGTGGGTCGAACTGTGGCGCGATTATCACCAGAACGTCCTTGATTTTCATCTTCAGCATAAGGATATTTCAGCGCTCCTATGCATGGAAAGGTTCGCGGATGCGCCTGACAAGAGCATGCTCCAGCTATTCCAGCGTTGGAATTTGGCGTTGTCACAACCGGACCCGTTGCAAGGCGGGACATGGCAACCGTCTTCCTTGATACGGAATCTCGTCAAACAAAGCCTGTCCTGTTGCATGGAGATTGAAGACCTTGCCAAAAGCGTGGCCGATTGTCTCCAGTCATCTTCGCCTTCAAAAAGCGCTGCTCATCATGCAGATGATCTTTCCTCTTGTATCGATGACTACTTGTCATTATGTTACGCTGGCAACGCGAATCTTGAGTGTAGGACTCGTTTGCGCGATCTCGCAGCCGAGCACGCGCTGTTGAAAAAACAAAGCGCCCAGCTCCAAGACGAAAGTGAGCTGATTCTTAAAGAGCTGCATCAAGTACAGGAAGAGCTGGAACAGCGCCTGCTCAAGGGGCGCTCCCTCGAAACGTCGCTGGCGCAAAATGCAGAGATTTGTACCGCATTGAAAAACGACAATCGAGTCCTCTCGACTGAATTGGAGACAATCCAGGTTGCGCTCAAGACGATTGAAGAAGAACATACGCTTCTTTCCAGGAAATACGCATCCCAGGAAGAACATCTCCAGGAATGTACGAATCAGAATACCGCGTTACGAGACAAATTCGCCGTCGTGACCGCTGAAAATGAATCACAACAAAGAGATATCGCCTCACTGAGGTCACGATGCGCATCAGAGAAAGATCGATGCGATTCGCTCGCAAAAGAGCTGTTGAGCTTGCAAAACAAGCATAAGAATCTCATCGATGAGAGCAAACTCCTTCAATCCGAAAATAATTCGTTCTTATCACAACTGCACCAGGCACAAGAAGAGCTTGCCCTTCACATAATCACAGCCCAAAAGTATGAATCTGTTCTAGCACAGGAATTGACCGCCCGCGCTTCATTGGAAAAAGAAAAGCGCAATCTTTCAGCAAAATTGGAATCTCTTCAAAAAGAGTTGAAATCGTTCGAGCGTGATCGCGTCGAACGTGAAAAAAGCTGTCAACTTCGTATCAATGAAATTGAAATTGAACGGGACGATCTTTCCCTTGAAGTGACGAAGCTCCGCAGCGAGCATGATATTCTTGCGGAGGAAATCCGAAACACGCTTGCCGCAAACAAAGAGTTGACGGTACAAAATGACGGAATGCGAGAGCAGCTTGATACGATTGCGCATGCAAACAAGAAATTACGACACCAGTTGGGGCTTTTCCTGCCCAGATATCAAGAGCTTCTGAAGAAGAATGTGGATTATGTGGCATATGAAGATCTGAAAGTCAGCGTCATCCCTCACGAAGAGCACGTCCAATGGCATTTTACGCATATAGACATTGCTGGACGCTCGTTCCCGCTGCTTGAATTCAAGACATTTCTTGAATCCGGCATCGGAGGATTTCTTATAAGTCGTTCCTCGGGAATGCTGAAGAGATGGCCGGCAATCGCTTCTGAAGAAGACACCCTCGTTATTCTTCCCGCGGGAGACGATGGAGCGCTTCAATCTCGTCTGGATACGTTCCACGCGCTTGCTTCATCCGATTATGCGTTGATTACTCTGCTTTCAAAACATCTTGCCTCCTTGAAGACGGTTTCGGGTGAGATCCACAAGACGGTTGACGAAAAACAGCAAGCTACTATCAAAAAAGGATTTTCCGAATTTATCGAAAAAGTTTCGCTATTACCTCCGTGCATTCGGTATGAACGCGTGACGCTCGTAAGAGAACAGCGCAATCCTGACTATGAACATTTATGGTTCCGTATTGAGAATGCTCGTTTTGCTGAACATCAAGCCAAGGCGTTTGAATGGAGAATTTCGAGCTCTATTGATACCGGCGAAGGATTCGGCAAGCATCCAAAACTAGAGTTTCCCCAGGAAACCGGCGCATCTCTTTTTGAAAAATGGTATGCTGAATCCCAGGATGATTTCTCTCCAAAATGGGAACTGCGCTTCGCGCTTCCATGCGAAATGGACAAGAACGCTTGGTTTTCGATAGCAGAACATGATCGAGCCCTGATTTTCTCCATCGCAAAACAACTTCCTGGAATATTTAGTGAAATAGCTGCGCAAGGTTTCACTCCAACCCGGGGATGGAACGACTGGATTAATCTGTCAAAGCATGTTATACAAATACTTCATGTACAGACGGCAGGCATTCCTGATGCAGCAGTTTGACCACAACGATACAACTCTTTGATATCTCTCTGGAAGCATACTGCATTCAATAGGTATATTTAAATAGGCTTTTTGTTTGTTGCATAGACGCTAATGACGAGCAATTTCTCCGGTCAATGCGATCAGGCATTACAAATCATAAAGTTTAACCAAGAAATCATGGCAAGTAAAATGAATTCAAATGCTGCTCATCTGGAATTTCGCCTCGGCAATGAATGCTTAAGAGCAAAACAATATGCGAGCGCCATTCAACATTACTTCAATGCTCTTATGGATTCACCAGAGTTGAAGAATCTTGTTTGCGCGAACTGGATCATAGCGCGCACAAGATATAGCAACATTCGTGCAAATTCGAAGGATTTGTCTGTTGCTGTTTGTGGCTGGGAACTCTCGCACAATGCCGCCGGAAGAGCTTACAACTTAGCAAAATTGTATTCCTCTTTCTCGCGCGTAGAGCTCATTGGCAATATTTACTCATCTTGGGGAGACGGTCTGTGGGAACCCATCCGTAACTCCGGAATAAAGACTACGATACTGACAATCGACAATGAAAAGGAATACTTGAATCAAGCGATCCGCCTGGTTGGAAGCAAACCTTTTGACATTGTGCACTTGTCGAAACCCAGAATTCACAACATCATCATCGGCGTACTTTACAAAATAATCTGGGGCGCCAAAGTAATCATTGATATTGACGATGAAGAATTGGCGATAGTCGGCTCGAAGGAATACATATCTCTTGAAGAATACATCAAAAAGAACAAGACGCTGCCGGAATGTAGAGATTTGGCAGGCAAACTTTGGACGAGCTTGGCTGTCAGCTACTTTGACAAATTCGATGCTACAACCGTTTCAAATATTGCCCTTCAGCATAAATATGGCGGCGTTATTATCCGCCATTCTCGAACTGAATGCAAGGTCACCGAACAGGACAAAATACATGCCAGGAAAAAACATGGCATAGCCAGCGACTCAAAAGTTGTCTTGTTTTTAGGCACTCCTCACAGATATAAAGGTCTAAGTGAAATTGCAAATGCAATTTCAAAATTGAACAGAAATGATGTCAAATTCGTTATCGTTGGAAGTTTCGTAGATAGTGAATTCAAGATTGAGCTTCAATCCATAAAACAGGTTGAATTTCAATTTCATGAAAATACGCCGATCGAAAATATAGCCGAATTCCTGGCGTTAGCGGATGCGGTCGTCCTTTTTCAAGATCCTTCCTCTGAAATTTCAAGGTATCAAATTCCCGCAAAGCTTTCCGATGCGCTCTCGATCGGTACGAATGTGCTCCTGACGCCTACGCCAGCTGTTTCTGATATTATTGCATCAGGCGCGGTCATTCCAGTCCATTCACCCCAAGATATTACCGACAAATTATCGGAACTTTTTGACGGTCAGCCTAATGATCCAGCAAAATCTCATACGATCAAAGAACTCTTTTCTCTTGAATTTTCCGATGAAGTTAATTCAAGGCGGTTACAAAATGTACTGGAAGCGACTTCCTCTTTCAATCTGGAACATATCAAGCATTTTGCTTCTTTGTTTCCTCAAGTAAAACCTCTTTTCCATGACTACACGCATCTTGAAAAACGCCGTGAAAATATAAAAGAAAAAGTGCTTTCGCCACAGTTGGATAGCTATTTTGCAGAAAATTCCTCCGCTTCGAAAAAACCTGAAGCAATTGATAAATTGGATAAAGACTGGGATGTCAGAGAAGTTTTGAGCGCTCCAATCAATTCCGGCGACATCAAGCGCCTTGATAAAATCTTCATCGTTCCCGCCGTGTTATCTGAAAGAAACACAAAACGGTATCGAGTAAACCACCTGATGGAATTGTTGTCCGACTTCGTTTCCGTTGAAGTCGTCAATTATCACGAGAATAATGAAAGCTTCTTCCGGGAGTTGAACAAGAATAGACATGTCGTAATCATTCAACGTCTCGCTATTTACAACAAGGAGACCGAGGATTTCATGAATAAACTACGAAGCACCAATGCTTTTGTAGTTTATGAAATAGATGACCAGCTTTTTGATGCTTCCGAATTAGAAGAGTGGAGAATCAAGGGCTTACCTCACAAACCCAGTCAATATTATAAATGCATGCAATATGCGGATCATTTTTTTGTTTCCACGAAAAGATTGAAACAAAAAATTGAAGTTTTGTTCAAAAGACCAGCGCATATTGTTCAAAATATCGTCAACAAACTGCTCGTTGAAAAATCCCTTCAGTTCAAGGCGAAACAGCATCCGGGAAAATTCATCGTTGGTTATTCCTCAGGATCGTATACTCATGACTACGATCTTCAGATCATATTGCCTGCAATAAGAGAATTTTTGCAAAACCACGAGGATGCTTTGTTTTATTGCATTGGGGATGTCAACATTCCAGATTCACTTCTAGACAGCTTTCCTGACCAGATAGTATTCATTGAAAAAGTCGACTGGAAGGACTACCCAGAGATCCTGGCTCAACTTTCCCTATTATTAGTGCCTCTCGAGCATACGGTCTTTAACTATTACAAAAGTCATTTGAAATACATAGAGGCCAGCCTCGAAAGAGTGCCGGTCGTAGCGTCTGATTTTTCTGAAATCGCTGAAAGTATCATCAACAATTATACAGGCATCCTCTGTTCCGATCAGTGGAAGGATTGGCATCGCGCTCTTGAATGGTCATATGACAACAAATCCGAGATCCGGCTTTTTGCTGAAAGAAGCTACAATCTCGTCGTGCAATACTGGTCGACCGAGTCCGCTTTCAAGAAATTCAAGATCGCTCAAATTCTTAAGGATTTGACCATCGGCGTCCTTCGCGACAAGCTATCCATCATAGTCGTCTGCTATAATCCTTTGCACGATGTAAAGGCATTGATTGATTCCATTATTGAAAAAACGAATCTGCCTTATGAGCTTTTTATCTGGAACAATTCCAGCAACGCGGAATTGAAAGAATACATTGAGTCTCTGCAATATGAAAATGTATTCACGATTGACTTCAATAAAAATGTAGGCAAGGCAATTGCTGCCAATGCTTTGTTCAAACTTGCAGGAGAGCGATTTGTAGTCGGTCTCGACGACGATTACATCGTTCCGGACTACTGGGATATCAAATTAGTTCATGCTGCAAAATCAATTCCTGAACTTGGATGGTTGTCAACGAACCTTACAATCGATAGTTCTGGAATTCGGAACAAAGGAAAAGTTCGCGTCTTCGAAGGTGGCATTTCCGTTTACTTGCCTTCTGGCGTAGGCGGTTGGGTCGTTTTTACCACGCTTTCTTTTTTTAACAAGATTGGATTTTATAAAGAGCACGGCCTATACGGTGGCATTGATGGCGATTACAACAGACGCGCCAGGCAATACGGATATTTAACCGGGTATGTTAAAGATATTATTGGTCAGCACAAAGTACAGCGTCACAAATCGCTTGCCTGGGAACTCTTCAAACAACGCATTCAGGATAAAATGCGGTTGCATGGAAAGGACAGCGATCTTGTTGAGGATAAATTCCTCGATTTTTGGACAGAAAAGGAATCTGAACTTCTCATAGCCATTAAAGTCTGCACCCCACTCATTCATGATGAAAATGTCTGGGGAGATACCCATTTCGCCTTGTCATTGGCAAAAAGCCTTCAAAAACAGGGATACAACACCCGCATTGACAAGCATGAGGAATGGTACGCAAACACCAGGCAAGACATCACGATCCATCTGTTTGGGCTTCATAAATATACGCCAGACCCATCAAGCATCAACATCTTGTGGATCATCAGCCACCCCGATCTCATAGATCGAGATTTTCTTATCCATTTCGACTACATCTTTTGCGCTTCTTCAAAAGTCGCAGACCTGGTTAAAACCATCGTTCCTGAAATCAAAGTCGACGTACTCCTTCAGTGCACTGATTTTGATCATTTCTATTCAGCCGATGACGAGGAACGTATTTATGATGTGGTCTTCATAGGAAATTCAAGACGTATTTTTAGAAATGCCGTCAAGTACTGTATTGAGGGAAATTATGATGTCGCCATTTGGGGCACCAAATGGGAACAGTTCATTCCAAAGCAATTTATCAAAGGCCAATCGCTAAACTCTAGTGAAGTGGCGTCCATATACAGGAAAGCCAGAGTGGTACTGAACGATCACTGGCAGGATCAAATTGACTTTAACTTAGTAAACAACAGGATATTCGACGTACTCGCATGCGGTACGCACGTCTTGTCTGACTACAATCCTGGCGTAAATGAAATCTTTGAGGATCTCACCATTCCAATGTTTCGTGACAAAAATGAATTCACAGATTTATTAAACAGATTGCTTTCGCTCGAAAGCCGTCAGTATACTGTTGACCCCGACTACATTCAAAAGAACCACTCTTTCGACAACAGAGCGCAAGAAATCGACAAGGCAATTCGTTATATCATCAGCAACTACGTCAATTACAAATCCGAGTTCTTATACAATGTTCGGCAACAGTATGCATCAATAAAACAGAATGGGAATCCTTCCCAAGATCAGTTGACCGCATAATTTTGGCGCATCCTGGAAGGATTCCGCGCCGTAGTGTGGCGCCTCAGCGACCCGCGATCTCCCGGAAAGTCCGGGACAACATGCGCGCCGTATGCTCCCAGCGAAACGCGCGGGCATGCCTCAGCCCCTTCTCGCGCATGGAACGCGCAAGATTCCCATCGCGAAGAACCCGCCCCATGGCCGCCGCGATGGCGGCCGGGTCCGCCGGGTCCGCGTAGAGCGCGGCCTCGCCGCCCGCCTCGGGCATGGACGACGTGTCCGAACAGACCACCGGCGTCCCGCAGGCCATGGCCTCGATGATGGGCAGCCCGAAACCTTCCGCAAAGGACGGGTAGGCCAGAAGATCGGCGCCCGCGTAGACCAGGGGCAAATCCTCCTGCTCCACCCGGCCGGTAAAGACCACGCGCTCCCTGGCCGCCGCCGTCATCGCGCTGAAATGCGCGGAAAAAAGCCCGTCCCGCATGCCCGCCACGGCGAGCTTATGGGGAACCCCGCCCTCCTTGACCAGCCGTTCGAAAGCCTTGATCAGGCCGGACAGGTTCTTTCGCGGCTCGATCCGCCCGACGAAGAGGACGTAGGGCCGGGAAAGCCCGTATTTGCGCAGGATGGGCGACAGGTCCCGGGCCTCCCCGGGCGGGGCGAATTCCTCCGAAACCCCGCAGTGCGCGTAGCTGATTCTCTCCGCCGGGATGCGGTAGCGTTCCATGATCATCCGGCGGCTGTAGTCCGAGATGGTGACCACATGGGCGGCTCCCCGGGCGCTCGCCGGGTAGTAGAGGCTCATGAGCCTGCGCAGGCGGCCGGGAAAAAATTCCGGGTTGGTCTCGTGGATGATGTCGTGGATGGCCGTGACGTAGGGAACCGGGCAGGCGATGGGCGCGGCGTACTGGAAGAGAACCGCGTCCAGCCCGTCCTTTTTCAGCGTGCGCGCAAAGGGATAAACGAGCCGGGCGAACCGGCCGGGCGGTATGGGCCGCAACACGGCGTTCGGCGCGCCGAAAGCCTCCCTGGCCTCGGCCGCGTCCGGATGCGGCAGATAGAGAAAATATTCGTTCTCCGCATCCAGCGCCAAAAGCGCCTTGGCCGCGTTGACGATGTAGGTGCGCGACCCCTGCATGAGATCGCCGAGCCCGTGCAAATCGATGCCGATGCGCATGGGGCACAATGCTTCATTTTACAGCCGCCGGGCAAGTGGCGTATACGGGGAAATCACGAAAAAACCGCAAGGGGACGCCATGCCGGAGGCTTCTTTTTTCCACGCGTCATCGTTTTCCGAAATCCGGGACGGTCTCATCACGGCCCTGGCGGAACATGAGGCGCTTTTCCCCAGGGATCCGCACGCGCTCGTCCTGGTGAAACCCAATCTCAACGCCAACATGAACGCGCTCACGGGCAACACCACCGACCTGCGGCTCTTGTCGGCCGTCCTGTCCATCCTGAAGGACAGGGGCTGCCGGGAGATCGTGGTGGGGGAGGGGACCAACAGCGGCTTTTACCGCAACAAGATCGGCGTCATCTCGCGGCTCATGGTGGACAGGCTGGCCGCCCACTACGGCGTGCGCGTCGCGGACCTGAACCACAGCCTGGAAACCGTGGACGTCCCCTTCGAGGACGGGGTCACGGCCAAGGCCGCCGCCGTCTGCGCCAAGGCCGCGCTTTTCATCAACATGCCCGTCATCAAGACCCATTTCGAGGCGGGCATGACCGTGTGCCTGAAAAACCTCATGGGCTGCCTGGCGGGCCAGGAGAACAAGAAGAAGACCCACAAAAGCCTGGCCGCCAACATCCTGAACCTGAACGCGGCCATACGTCCCCATCTGCACATCGTGGACGGTCTGACGGCCATGGAGGGGCTCGGCCCCACCCGCGGCGTGCCCAAGCGGCTCGATCTGGTTCTCGTGGGCCGCGATCCCTATCTGCTCGATCTGGCCTGCGCCCGGCTGGCCCATTTCCCCTGGACCAAGGTCAGGACCCTGGCCCTGGCGCAAATGCGCGGCCTGCTCACGCCCGGCCATTTCGCGGCCGTGGACGCCATGGATCTTGACGGCTTAAGCGCCCCCTTCGCCCCGCCCAAGGCCGGTCCCCTGGCTACCTTCATCCATCACCCCTCCCGCCAGAAATATTTCCTGGCCGTGCGCAACACCCGGTTTTTCACCTACCTCGCGGGCACGGACTGGTTCGGCAAGCTCCTGTTCAAGACCGGCCTGCGCCAGGACGTGTTTTGCAAGGAGGAAATGCGCTGCGAGGGCCTGAGTCTCGACCCGGAGCGCTGCGAAGCGGACCGGGGCTGCCGGGTATGCCGGGAGTATTGCCCCCTGGGCCTCGATCCCGTCCGGCTGCTGCGCGCCCGGGAAAGCGGGGAGAAAAGCGGTTGCCTGGGCTGCCTCTACTGCTTCATGACCTGCCCGGAAAAGGCCATCGGCTTTCTCGGCGAAATGGGCTTTCTCGATGAACAGATGCGCCAATACGACGCCCTCATCCGGGAAATGGCCGCGAATAAACCCGGGCGCGGCGGGAAGGGCGCATGAACGCGCGCCGGCCTCCCTTTCGGCGTTCACCCGCGCGCCCAGGCCCGCTCCGCCGGTCCGGCCCGCCCGGATTGCCTTGGTTACCCGGGTCGCCCGATACGCCCGGTTCGGCCGTCCACAGCGCCCGTCGCGCCCGTCGCGAGGACCCGGCGGGCGCCCGGACAGGGAGCCCGCGTATTCCATGACCGAATACCAAATCTCCCTGACCATCGCCGCCATCCTCGCGGGCATGGTCCTTGTGGCCGTCGCGTCCTACCTCCGGCCGGTCCACGGCGCCTGCGCCTCGGTCTTTTCCGTGTTCGTGGGCATGCCGCACCTGCGCTACATCAACGACTACATGCTGACGTATCTGTTCATCTTCAATCTCGTCGTCCCGGCGGCGGCCTTCGGCGTTTGCGCCCGGTTCGCGGTGGAGCGCAAACCCTTGCCGCGCCCAGGGCCATTCGCGCCCTTTCTTCTGGCCATCCTTATTTATGAAACCGTGGCGCTGACCTGGGCGCCGGACTTTTTTTTCGGGCTCGGCGGCGTGTTCAACGTCTGGTGCAATACCGCCTTTTTCTTCCTGACCGTGTTGACCGTGACCGATGAAAAGGGACTGCGGGCGCTTTTGACCGCGTTTCTGGCTTCCGCCTTCGTCAACAGCCTCTTCATGGTCTACACCGCCTTTTACCACAACGAATTCACCATCACCCTGGCCCGGCATACGGAAATCTATTTCCAGCTCTTTTCCCAGGAGGTCTGGGGCCGTCTCGGCGGATTATGTTCAGCCAACCAGGCGGGCGGTCTGCTCATCTTCGCGGCCTTTTGCGCCTTCGCCTGGGGGCTCGGGGTGAAAACGAGGACGAAGCGGTATCTCTTCTACGCTCTGGCCGCCTTTTTCTTCGCCCTCATGCCGCAAACAGCCTCCCGGGGAACGCTCATCGGCGGCGTGGCCGGTCCCCTGGTCTTCTTTTTCCTGCACCCGAAAACCCGCGCCCGCTACCTGAACTACGCGGGCTGGTTCCTGGTTTTCTCCGCTGTCTGCGTCCTGGTCTCCCGCCCGGATTTTCTGGACAAGTTCCTCATCGGCTTCGGATTCAAAGGCATCTTCAACCCCGCATCGGCCACGGACCTGACCGGCGCCCAGGAACACGTGGGCTTCGCCATCCGCATCAAATACTGGCTGGCCGCCATGGACGAGATGGCCGAACACCCCGTAAAGCTCCTCTTCGGCCTGGGATCCGGCGGCTTCACCTACTATTCCACCGAAGTGCAGGCCAACAGCTTCTTTCTGGCCTTTTTCTTCGACATGGGCCTGTTCGGCGCCGCGCTTCTCGCCTACCTGCTCTTTCGCATCCTGCGCTTCATGGCCGTTCCCTTAAGCGTAGCCGACGCCTTCACCGGCCGCATGTACCTGGCCTGCGCCCTGGGCCTTTTCGCGGAAATCGGCGTCCACGGCCTCATCGAATACGACATCACCTCCCACATCGGCCGCTTCGTCTACATGTTCATCGCCATCACCGCCGCCGCGCTGAACGTGGTGAAAAGAGAATTGGAGGAGCGGGGAGGGGAGAAGACTGGGGGAAAAACCTTTTTTTAGGAAAAAAAAGGTTTTTCCCCCAGACCCCCTTTTCCAAAAAAACCTACCGGTTTGGATTTGAGATGCATGCGAGCCCTTCGCCAGACGCGTGAGCGCGTCTGGCGAAGGGCTCGCTGCCCATGAAAACCCAAACCGGTAAACGTTTTCGGGGAAGGAGGGCGTGGGGGGCCCCCCCCCTTTCTCAAAAGGGGGTTTCCCCCCCACATTTCCGTCTACCCGCAATCTCCCGGGCACAGTCCGGTCTGGCGTTCCATGGGGCCGCAGACGCCGTCGCCGCAGCGGCCCGGGGCGGTTCCGGACGGGGGGGCGTGGTTCAGGGGCGGCTGGCCGGTCATGGCGCCCGGGCCGTTCCCCGGGGCGGCGGCCGGGGGGGCGGTCAGGGAGACGCCCGAAGGCAACGGGGCGTTGCAGAATTCCGCATAGGCCTTGTCCAGGAGGCCGCAGCCTTTGGGCCGCCCGGACTGATCGCAAGAATTGCGGCGGTAGAGAGCCGAGACCAGGGCGCAGCCGCAGCCGGCCGCCGGGACGTAGGCCGCGATGCGCGCCGCCGCGCCCATGGCTTCGGGGGTCTGCCAGACGGGCAGCCAGCGCGGCCCTTTGGCCGGGTCCAGCATGTCCGCCGCGTAGCCGGGCATGGCCCCGGCGCAGGCCATGGATTCGCCGAAGGCTTCCAGGTAGTCCAGCTGGGTCTGGGAATCGCGCATGCGGCCCGAGGCGTCCGGCCTGGGGCTGTCCTCCATGGCGATCATGGGGAGCTTGCCCTTTTGGGCGATGGCCCTGACGGCCGTGACGTATTTCCAGAGCTGATGGCGTTCCTTATGCAGGGAGCCCGCGAAATCCACATGGGGGTTGGCGATGATCCCGTCCGTCAGGGGGTGTTCGATCAGGGTTTTGCGCAGAAGTCCGCAGAAGATCAGGACGTGGTCCGGGTCGGTCCGTTTGATGAGTTTTGCGAAATAGTCCGTGTCCGCCTGGCGCATGTCCTGGCGAAAGGCGTAGAAATCGCGTCCTTTGGCCGAGAGCAGGCCGGGGTTGTCCGCGAAGGCGTCGAAAGCGGCGTCCGGAAAGGGGCGCAGGCCGAACGTGGCGGGATCGGTCACGAGCTGGCTTGGCGGCGGCATGACGAAGGGGGCGAGGGAGGCTGCGGGATCGTTCCAGGCGGCGGCCAGGGCGGCGCTGGTCTTGTATTTGCGGGTGAGCCAGGCCGCGAATTCACGGACGGAAAAGGGCGAATAGCCGGTGAAACGCAGGGGTTTTTCGCCCACGGCCGCGAAATCGCCCAGCCCCTGGATCAGGATGTAGTTGGGGCCGTAGAAGTCCTCGCCCGTGGGGCCGAGCCCGAAGGACCAGCCCGCCAGGGCCGGATGGGAGCGGTAGCGGGCGATGACGGCGCGCATGACGTCGCCGTAGTCCTGGCGCACGGCCGGGGCGCCCATGGCCGGGTTGCCGTAGGAGACGCCCAGGGAATCGGTTTCGCAGAAATCGCATTTCGCGCCCGTGGCGGCGGTTTGCGGCAAGCGGTGCAGGCCGCGCCACCAGGAGGGCAGGCGGTTGTTCACCCCAAGGATGGGCATGACGTACAGCCCGCGTTTTTGGGCGTAGTCCATGAGCGCGTCCAGCTGGCTGAAGTCCAGGCGCTCGGCGGCGCTCCGGTTGGCCGGGGGCGGGGACGCGGCGCGGTCCAGGTCGCTCCACCAGACATGGGGCAGGATCAGGGACGCCCCGGCCTGGGCCGCCTGATCCATGAGCCGCGTGACGGCGTTAAGCCAGCCCGGCGAGCCGTAGGCCGGCAGATTGCCGTGACCGGGGTTCTCGTCCGGAAAATTGTAGATCTCCGCAAAAACGCCCGAAAGGACCCGGCCGCCGACGGACAGGCGCGGGCGGCCGTTCACGGAGACGATGGCGCTGGCGGCCGGGGGCGGGACATGCCCGGCCGGTTGAACCGCGCCGTTTCGCGCGGTCTGGGCCGCCGCGAGCCGGGGGCATGCCGGAACGAGCAGTCCGGGGAGAAGGGCGGCCAGAACGAACGCCGGAAGGAAAAACGGCGGGAGCGCCAGGCGGATGCGCCAGGCCGGACCGGGACAGGGGGGGCGCCGGGCAGGGTTTTTCATAGATTTTCCCTACCGCAAGGCGCGGACAAGGGCAACGGCGCGCGGCGTCTTCCTCTGGGATGACGCGTTGTCGCGCAACGAGGATGGGCGTTGAAACGGATCAGGCCGGACGGCGGCGGCGGAGAAAACGGCGGGCAAGGCCCGCCAGGAGCGCGCGCGGCGACGGGACGGGCGCGGGTTCCCGGTTGAGCGCCGCGAAAAAGGCCGTCGGGCCGGAGGAGGCCGGGGCCAGCCCCTCGGCCGCCCGGCGGGCGGTCTCCCGGGACGCGCGGCCCCAGGCGGCGATGTAGACGAGAGCCGCGCCTTGTTCGGTCCAGGCGGACGTGGCCGCGTACAGGGCGGCGTCGCAGGACAGGCCCGAAGGCGGGCAGCGCAGGATGACCGTGCGGTAGCGCGACAGCGCCCGGCGCATGAACGCGTCCATGGCCGGGGAATCGGCCGGGGAGAGAAGATGCGCCGGGGCGGCGCCTTGGCCGTACCCAAGATACCGCGTCCCCGGGACGGTTCCGCCAACGGCGGCGGACTCAAAATCCGCTGCGCCCGCAAGGACATCCGTCAGTCCCGGCCGGTCCGGGGCCGGAGCGGGAAAGAGGGCGTCGAACGCCCCGGGCGCGTCCGCGTCGGCGTTCACCACCAGGACGGCGTCCGGGTCTTCCGTCAGGGCGGCCAGGGAGGCGGCAAGCCCGCAAGCGGCGCGGGCCCTGCCCTGTCCGGGCGCGGGGCTGGTCAGGCAGATCAACGCGGGCGGGCGTCCCTGGCGGGCGAGAGCCAGGCGCAGGGAGCGAAAGGCCTGGACAATGCGGGGATCGTCCGGCGCCGCCTCGGGCAGACACAGAACCGGGAGGGTGAATCCGGGCGGCAGGCAGGCCGCCAGATCCTGGCGGGAGCGCACGGCGTCGTCCAGATACTCGGCCGTGAGAGCGGCGGTGAGCGCCAGGAAAAAGGCCAGGAACACGGTCACGGCCAGGGACAGGCTTATTTTCGGGCGCATGTGGTCGCTCAATTTCCCGGGAATGACGGCGGGCTCCACGAAGCGCACGATGGAAAAATCCATGTCCTTGCCGCCGCCGGTCTGGCTTTGCAGGGTCAAAAAGACCACGTACAGGGCCCGGGCGGCCTCGAGCCTCGCCTCGAGCAGGGCGACGGTTTCCTGCTTGGGGGCGAAATTCGCGATATCCTTTTCCCTGGCCGTGATGACCTGGGCGTAGGCCGCGTCCATGCTGGCGTAGGCGGCTTCCTCCACGTAGGCGGTGAGCAGGCGCTCCTCGGCGGCCTGGTAGACCGGATTGAAATTCAGGCTTTCCGAGCCGAAGACTTTCTTGGCCTGTTCCTTGAGGAGTTTCTTGGCCTCCTCGATCTTGTTCTCGATGTCCTTGACCGCCGGATGGTCGGGCTTGAAGCGGGTCCTGGTGTTGGCGAGATCGAGCGACAGGTCGCGCAGGCTGGCCTTGATGGATTCGGCGAAGTCGTTGCGCTGGATGACTTCCGAGGATTTACGGAACTGGGGCAGGCCGTCGAGCTGGGTCTTGGCGGCGGCGATCTCGGCCCGGCGTCTGGCCAGGTCCACGGCGTTGGTCTCCCTGGCCGCGTAGAGGGCATAGAGGATGGTGGCGAACTGTTCGGCCTCGGTCTCCATGTTCACGCTGAAGGCTTTTTCCCGGAAATCCCGCAGGTCGGCCAGGGCCCGTTCGTAGTCGCCCCGGACCTTTGGCAGGCGGGCGTCCACGGATTCCTGGAGCCTGACGCATTCCTCCCGGCGCAGTTCGTTTTCCCGGTCCGCGAAGGCGTGGGCCGACGCGTTGGCGATGGCCACGGCCTGTTCCACCGAGTCGCCCCAGGCCTCGTATTCCAGGAGGTCCGAGTCCTCCACCAGGTCCACGGTCACGTAGGGCCGGGGGAAAAACATGTGCACCACGGACTTGTTGGTGAATTCCTCGTAGGTCAGGGGGCGCGGGGCGATGTGGACGCCGAGAAGGTCCATGAGGGGCCGGACCAGGGGGATGAGCTGGATGAGCTGGACGGATTTGCGTTCCCGGGTGAGATGCAGGCGTTTTATGACCCCGTCCAGCACGGGCCGGGCGTCGGCCATGGCCAGATAGCTTTCCCGCTCGGAGTCGCTCAGGCCCGTGGAGGGCATGACGTTGGCGTTTTCAAGGCCCAGTTCGCCCATGACGGCGGACACGGTGGGGGATTTGAAGAGATAGACCTTGGAGGTCACGAGATACTGGGTGGGCGCAACCAGGGACAGGAGCAGCCCGCCGGCCAGGATGACGGCGAAGGTCAGGAGGAAAAGCCGCCTTGTGCGGTAGAGAATATCCCAGAAAAGTCTCAGTTCCATGCGGCCCGGACCGGTCCTTGTTATTGGCTCATGGAGACGACGCCGGCGTTGTTGCTTATGACCTCGCCTCCGGCGGTCTGGACCACGGTGGCGTTTTCGAAGGCGTCCTTGCCCACGCGCAGATTGTCCACGGCGTCGCGGACCTGGGGCATGAAGATGATGAAACGCTCCAGATTGAGCAGGGGTTGCAGGATGTTGTTTAAGCGCATCATGAACAGTTCGGCCGAGGCGATGCCGCTTTTCGGGACGTAGATCACGTCCCCGTCCTGGACGTGGCGGTTGAACCCGGCCACGTTTTCCCCGAGCTTTTCGCCCAGGCGCATGTCCAGCATGAAGACGCTGGGCCGTTCCCCGTCGTCGCGGAAAAGCAGGGTGGCGGACTCGTCCGCGTCGTCGGTCATGCCGCCCACCCGGGCCACGGCCTCATACAGGGACATGTCGTGGTCGATGACCAGCGCCCCCGGGGTCTTGACCTCGCCCGCCAGGACCACGGTCTGGGAACGCAGGGTGGCGGCGGTGATGGAGACCTGGGGATCGACCAGGTACTTGTCGAGTTTCTGGGTCAGCTCATCGCGGATCTGGGCCATGGAACGCCCTTCGGCGTGGATTTGCCCGGCCATGGGGAAGGTGAAGTCCCCGGCGTCGTCCACCTTGACGGTGAGCCGCAGGTCCTCGTGGCGCCAGACGTCGATGTTGAGCTCGTCGCCGTAGCCCAGCTTGACGGCGGGCTTCTCCACGCGGACGTCCTGCTTGGGCGGCAGGATGGGAACGGCGGGACGCTTCGAGCACGCCCCGGCCGCAAGGCAGGCCAGGAGCAGGCAGGCGAGAAGATACAGACTGGGTTTCATGCGTTCCGCGTCGTCCTTGGGCGCCGGGAGCGTGAACGCAACCCCCGGGGAATGATCCCGGCAAGCGTATCCGGGCGATTGTTCTATAGGGGGTTTTGGGGGCTTTCGCAAGCGGCGGCGCGGATGATCAGGTTTTGCGCGCGCTTGTGGTCACCGGGCAGCGGCGGCACATGACGTCCGGCCCGGGGATGTCCGCGCCCGGGGAGGCGATGAGGGCCCGGGCGGTCTGATAGGCCTCGTTATTCCATATTTCCTTGAAATCCTGGGTGAAAACGTTCCCGAAATCGTTCGCGGGCTTGCGCATGTCCCGGCAGCAGGGCAGGAGGCCGCCGTCGAAATTGATGTAGGCCGAGCGGTAGACCCAGGAGCAGCCGGGCGAAGGTTCGGCCTCGTGGCGCAGGGTCTGGCGGGGAAACATGCTGGAAAACCACTCGTCCGGGGCGTTTTCCGGAAAAAAGGGCTTGATGAAGCGGATCTGGTCCACCCCGAGGACCCGGGCCTTTTCCCGGGCGGCCTCGATCTCCATCTCATTGAAGCCGGTGACGCAGTATTGCCAGTCGATAACCGGATATCTGGCCCGCAGGCGCTTTTTCTCCTCGATAACCGCCGCGATGTTGGCGAAGGCGAGATCCGGGTCGCCCTTGCCCATGAACCGGGAATAGGCCTCGCGGCCCACCCCGTGGCAGGAGAAGATGAGGGTTTCCAGGCCCGAATCCACGATGCGCCGGGGGAGGCTGGCGTCCTTGAAATTCATGTTGGAGGACACGCCCACCCCGATATCGCGGTCCGAGGCGTAACGGATCATGTCCAGGGTTTCGGGGAAAAGCCAGGGTTCGCCGAACCCGTACAGATTGATCTTGAAAAGATATTCCCCCACCTCGTCGATGATTTTCTTGAAATTTTCGAACGGCATGCGCCCATAGGGCCGTTCCCCGGGCAGGGGCTGCCTGCGGTCGTCGTAGCAATAGGCGCAGTGCAGGTTGCAGATGTTCGAGGGCTCGATCTTGAGGATGTAGGGCATCGAGGAGACGCGCGTCTTCTTTGCCATACGGTCGCGTTCCGCCCGGATGAAGTTATGAAGGCGCGCGGCCGTCATGTGCCGCGCGAAAGCGAGCAGATGGCGGCGCAGGATCTTGAACTTGACGCCGGCGTTCATGCCCTTGGTGGCCAGGGCGGAGTCGAGGATTCCCATGGGCGCCCTCCTAACACGGCGCGGATGAAAACGCACGTCCGATTTCGCAAAAAGCGGTTTTCCGCGCGCCGCTACATGTAGCCCAGGTCCTTCAGCCCCTCGGCCATCTCCAGCTCGTCCTCTCCGGCGTAGGCCTCTTCGCCCCGCTCCGCATTCCCGGATTCGCGGGAACCCCTGGGCGGGCGTTCGGCCAGCACCGCCGGATCGAAGCCGTCCGCAGGCACGCGGCCGTCCATGTATTCGGGAATCTCCTCGCCGAGCGCGTAGAGGATGGCCGGGGCCACATCGGGCATGGACGGGGCGACCCGCGAGTCCGGCACGACGCCCGGGCCGCTCAATAAAAAGATGCCGTAGGGCTCGTGGCGGCCGGACCAGCGGTGCTTGACGAACACGGAGTCCAGATAGTCCTGGCTGTAGAGCAGGAATTCATGGGGCACGATCACCCCGTAACCCGGGGCGCACACGGTGATGAGGTCCGGGGCCTCGGAAACCGCGTCGCCCCGGTAGATCTCCCCGGGCTCGTAGACCGCCTCGAAGGGTTTTCCCCCGGTTGCGGGATCGGTCAGGGCCAAAAGCCCGGCCTTCAATTCCGTCACCAGGGCCGCGCGTTTTTCCGGCGCGAGCGCCTCGTTGTTGAGGAAAATCCCGCCGCTTACCCCGTCGGACATGGCCACGGACTTGTCCCAGTCCACCACCTGGCAGAAGAGGTCATTGATCCGGTTCATCTGTCCGGCTTTTTGTTTTTGCCGGGCCTGGCGCATGGATTCGGGCATGACGGCCCTTGCGGCCTTGCCCGCCAGACGCCGCAGGGCCGAAGGCTTTTTCGGGGTGAACAGCTCGCGCAGGTCCTGGCGCACGGTCAGATAGCCCTGGTCCATGAGCCATTTGTTCAGGAAGACGGCGGTGCGCAGCGGCCCGGCCCCGTGGTCCGAGAGCATGGCCACGGCGGCGTTTTCAGGCAATCCCGCGACAAGGCGCCCGAGCGCCGCGTCCAGGCGGATGTAGACCTGTTCGATGGCGTCGCCGAGCTCGGCGTGACGTGGGTGGGCGGGATCGCGAAATTCCCAGAAGAAATGCTGCACCCGGTCGGATTCCATGAACACGGAGCTGAAAAAGTCCCAGGGCTCGCGGTTCATGAGGTACAGCGTCAGGTCCGCGCGCCAGTCGATGCCCGAGAGCAGCGATTCCAGGTAGCGTTCGTGCTCGGGATACATGGCCGGGGATTCCAGGTAGCGGCCGAATTTCGCGGTCAGCTCCTCGTACAGTCCCGGGGGATGCATGAAATCCTCGGCCGCGGGCGGGGTGAACATGCCGCTTATGCACGCGCCGGAAACCTTGTCCGGGGGATAGGTCACCGGGGTGTTGATGGCGCTGGCCTTGCGGCCGCGTTCGGAAAGGATGGTCCAGATGGGTTTGACCCGCCTGCGCGAGGCGCTGACGAAGCGCATGGCCTTGGCCTTCCTGTCCATGACGAAGGCGTCGAATATGCCGTGCTTGCCCGGGTTCACGCCGGTCATGTAGCTGGTCCAGGCCACCGGGGTCACGGCGGGGATGGTGGAGGCCAGGGGTCCGGACATGCCGCGTTTCATGAGGGCGGCCATGTTGGGCATGCGACCCTCTTTCACCAGGGGGTCGATGATGTCGAAGGTGGCGCCGTCCCAGCCGATGACGAGGATCTTGTCCGCTTTCACGCCGCAAATTCCTTCCCTTTCGGGGGTTTTCGCCGCAAGGCGTCTTTGAGTCCCTGGATATCCCGGCGGGGAAAGGCCCGAAGAGCCGCCAGGACGCCAAAATAGACGATAAGCATGGCGGCGGCCCGCACAAGGGAGGACAGGCCGCTCAGGCCACCCAGGGAGGACAGCGCGAAGGCCGTCTCGATGGCCGCGCCCGAGGCAAGAAAAGCCCTGGCCAGATCCGCCCAGGCGGCCGGGCGCACGCCGTTTTTCGCGGCGAACCAGGCCGATGAGCACAAAAGGACGAGATAGGCGGCCAGGGCCGCCCCGGCCGCGCCCTCCGGGCCGTAGGCCGGGATGAGGACGGCGTTGAGCCCCACGGCCAGAAGAAGGGCCGCCGCCGCGTAGCCCGCCGCGTAGCGCTGCCGGTTCATGGCGATAAGCGTGCGGTTGAGCAGCATGTCGAGCGCCAGGGGAACCACGGCCAGGCCCACGATGCGCAGGACCCCGGCGGCGGGCAGGTATTTTTCCCCGAAAAGAAGGACCGCCGACTCCCTGGGAAACACGCCGAAAAGGAGGCTCACCGGAAGCCCGAGCAGCAGGATGTAGCGGAAAAGGAGCCGGTAGAGCCTCTCGGCCTCCTCCCTGCCCTCCCGCGAGGCCAGAAGCCTGGCCAGAACCGGGAAGACCGCCAGCATGAGGGCCTGGGGAAAAACCTGGATCTTGACCACCAGCTCGTGGGCGGCCTGGAAATAGGCCACCTCGTCCACGTTCCCCAGCCATTTGAGCATGAGGGCGCCCGCGCGCATGAGGTTCATCTGCAGGATGATGCCCACGCCGATCACGGCGGCGGCCAGGAAAAGCTCCCACAGCTCGGCCCTGGAAAAGGCGAACGAGGGCCGGACGAAACGGCGCGAGGCGATAAGGAGCGTGGCCGCGAAATGCAGGCCCAGAGCCAGGGCGATGGCGGCGAAGACGCCGGCCATGCCGAGATTGAGGACGATGGCGCCCCCGAGAAAAACCAGGGTCAGCAGGGCCTGGAGGCCGGAGAGGAGCGGCTCGAAGCCCATGCGCTCGAAGGCCTGGAACGAGGCGTAGGCCAGCATGGACAGGCTTCGGAACAGCTCGGCGCAAAAGGCCAGCAGCAGGCAGAACCGGGCCATGGGCGTGAGATCGGAGAAAAGCGCCACCGCCGCGATGATCAGACCCGCCGCGAGGCTGAGGATCAGGCGCAAAACGTAGCCCGCTCCCAGATGTCCGGGCGCCCGGCTCTTGTCCCTGGCGATCTCGCGCACCACCACGTCCTGGATGCCGAAATAGGAAAAGGTCATCACGGCCTGGGCCAGGGCGGTCAGGTAGGCGAATTCCCCGTATGCGTCCACGGACATGTAGCGGACCAGGGCGATGACCATGAAAAAGCCGGTCAGGATCTGGAGCCCCCGCGACAGGGCCAGGAAGAGGGAATTGCGCAGAAGACCGCCGCCCGGGGGAGGGGTGAAGCCGGGGGGCGGACCGCCGGGCGGAAAGGGAGGGGGGAGCCGGGACGGGGCCTTGGTCACGCGAGCCGCTCCCCCGCGGCGATACGCCGGCGCTTTCTCATTCGAACTCCATACGAAATCGCGTCCGGAAAGTCGAGAGCGGGACGCGCGGCTCAGGCCTTGCGGTTTTCCCGCCGCACGCCGGCGGGCGCGGGAAACCGCTCGAAATAGCGGTGGAAGAACCGGCACAAGACCAGGCTGGCCGTCAGGCTCGCGGCGTAGCGCGCGGCCATGGTCCAGAAGGGGGACAGTCCGGGGAGGTCCAGGTCGCCGATGATCAGGCCGTACAGGGCGAAGGCCGTGAAAAAGGACAGTCCGGCGGCCCCGAATTTCCGGACGGACGCGCTCAGGCGGCCGGACGCGCCCATGGCCTCTCCCGTCCCCCCCGGAACCCGGGCCAGGGAGAGGACCAAAAGGGCGCTTACGCTCTGGGAGACCAGGGCCAGGACGAAGGTCCGGCCGTCCGTCCCGGTCAAAAGGGGCAAAAAGGCCGCTCCCCGATGGGTCCAGAGCGTCCAGGACCACAGGCACAGGGCCGCGCCGGAAAGACAGGCCAGGGCGGCGCGGGCCCGGCTTTTCGGGGCCGGGAAGCGGGCCGCCCATGGGGAGGCGTCAAGCGCGGCGGCCAGGGCGCCCAGGAAAAAGGCGCAGGCGTGGAAATTGAGGAACCCGGGCGCCCGTCCCGAGCCGATCCACAGGGCCAGACCGGCGAAAAGGACCGCAAGCGTCAGGGGACGCCGGGCGGCGCGCGATATCCCGGGCGCGAAAAGGACGGCGCAGAATAGGCCGAAAAGATAGGGGTAGTTGGCGTGGCCGAAGACGCTGAAGACGAACGAGCCGAAAAGCCCGCCGTCCAGGGCCGCCAGGTGGAAAAGCATGTCCCTGGGGGGAATTCCGGCGTAGGCGAAAACCGGGACGGCGACGGCGGCGTAGAGCGGCGCAAAGCGGGCATAGCGCCTGAGCGCCAGGGTGATCGGAGATTTTTTTCCTGAAAGCGCGGCCTGATAGCAGCAAAACCCGCTGATGACGAAAAAGAGGTCCAGGGCGCAAAGCCCGAGGCTCATGAGGGTGAGCGCCCCCCGCATGGCGGCCCGGGCGAACAGGGCCGCCGCTTTGCCCGAGGCGGCCGCCTGGGAGAGTCCGAAGCCCGTTTCCACATAGCCCGAGAAGAAGACCAGATGAAAGAGGCTTATGCCCGCGGCCGCCCGCAGGAGGTCCAGGGCGGGATTGCGCCAGGCCGGGGACGCGTCTTGCGGGATCACGCCGCATTCTCCGCGCCCTGGGGGACGGCGGGGCGGACGGGCGTCTTCGATCTCGCGAAATAGGCCCGTTCCACGAAATAAAAAAGGAAGACCGCGATGGCCAGGCTCACGGCCAGGCTCGCCGCGTAGGCGGCGCACAGCCCGGCGAAGGAGGAAACCCCGCCCGGGATGAGGGTCCGGCCGAGGGGAATGCCCCACTGGGCGTGGGTCATGAAGAGCGAATAGCTGACCACGCCCAGAAGCCGCATGGGCAGGGAGCTGAAAACGGTCCGGCCGCCCGCGGCGTCCTCTCCCAGGGCCAGGCAGAGGATGAGCCCGGCGTAGGCCGGATCGAGCAGGCAGTAGAAGGCGAAATTGCCCCAGAATTCGGTGAAGATGATCCGTTGCGTGGGCGGATAGCTCCACAGGAAGCCGCAGCAAAGGATCATGGCCAGAAAGACCGGCCAGAGCCTCGGCAGGCGCCCGGCCCGCGCGCGCAGGCGTTCGAAGGTCCGGGAGCGCAGAAACATGCCCAGGCCCACCCCGTAGAAAAAGCCGAGAAAGCGCACGTCGCACAGGGGGCCCAGGCGCTTGAAGAATATGACGTTGGCGAGAAAAACCAGGGCCAGGACCGTGAAGGCGGCCTTGCCGGGCATGGGCAGGCCGGCTTTTTGGGGCAGAAGGAACCAGACCAGGCACAGGAGATAGAAATACATCTCATAGGTGAGCGCCCAGGCGACGTGGTTCACGTAGGTCGTCTCGCGAAACAGCTTGAGGAAGAAAATGTTGTCGATGAGCTGCCGCGGGTCCACGCTCCCGGCCCCGAAACACAGGGCCGGGACGCTCACGGCCAGGATGACCGGCAAAAGCCTGCGGTAGCGGGCCAGGATGAAGGCGCCGGGCGCGGGATTTTTTGCGGCCAGGGACAGATAGGTCAACAGGCCGCTCAGCATGAAAAAGGCGTCCACCCCGATGAGTCCGGAGTGGATGACGGCGGTCAGGCGAAAGGACGGGCTTCCCGGGGTCAGGAAATAGGAGACGTCCGCGAACTGGGCCAGAAAATGGGTGTTGAAGATGAAAAGCGCCGCCAGCCCGCGCAGGCCGTCGAGCCCCGTCAGCCGTTTGGCCGCCAGGGGAGGGAAGAATTCGCGCAGGGTCATGGCTTTCCTTATTTCTCGGTCCCGGCGGCCGGTTGCGCGCGCGACCATCGCGCAGAGCCGGGCCGGTCTGTAGCGCAAAGCCCCGTCCCCGGCAACCCGGCCGCCGCGCGTGCGGCTTTTCCCCGGCCGCGGCCGGATCGCGCGGGCGCGGATTCGGGAAGGGCCCGTGTTTCGGGAACAAAGGCCCCATGAAGGAGAACGGCGGGACGCGCCTTCGGTTCGCTCAGGCGGAGCCAGGGACGCGTCCGGGCCGCCCCCGGGGAATGGCCAGGGCGGGGCTGGCGCGTTGTTTCCGGGCCAGGGCGTAAAGCGTATTACCGGGAACGGAAAAGGCCTGGCAACCCGCTCCCGCGGCATTCGCCCCAGGCCCCGCTACGCGCGGCCGCTCTTATGCTTTCGGGAAACGGCATGTTGCATGTTTTGCGCTCCAGGGAAGAACAGGACGACGCGCGAAACGGGACCGATGCGCAATGCTCCGGCGCCCCTTTTCCAACCCATTGCGCATCGGTCACAAAGCGTGATGCGCGGGATTGTCATGTCCAGGAGGCTGCGAACGCCGCATCGCTGGCGACGCATCGAAGATGAAGCGCCACGATGCGCCAATCCTGCCGGACCGGCAGGCGGCGACTCGCCGGATTTCGCATCGCTCACAACGTCGCGGTTCGCTCATATGCGCAGCCTATCGGAACATCTTTTGCAATCATCGACGCACCGCATTCCTTTTGCTTGCGATATTCTATGCATCAGCCTGCGTTCATTGTCCGTAGGAATCATCATGAAAATCAGGAAGGAAGACGTCGTGCATATTATTTACCCAAATATGGGCCAGGCGCCGCCTGCCTGCTTCTTTTCGATCACGTTATTAACCAGGTACAATGCGTGAAATTCTTTAGAAACATCCTCAGGCTGCCCCGGCGATTCACTCTTTTTGCCTGCCATTTCTTTGTATAAAATGAACGTCTTGCTTCAGGGGGTGAAATTTTATAAATAAGGAAGCGACAGTATGCGCATGGCTGCTGGTATTTTCCCAAACCAGAGCCGTTACAAAGTGGCGTGCAAGAGAGCGTTGTTTCTTTTTTCCTGTTGACATTGGATGGATGTCATCTTATTTTATAAAAAAGAATAATTTTTAATAGCTATCCCTTTGAGTTAGCGGAAACGGATCCGGAAGGGAGCGGCGGCGGACGAAAGGTATTCCCCTATGCCGGAACGAATATTTCGGGTTCATCATTTTCATATCCTTTTTTTTGTCTTAACGTGTTGCGCGTGTCTATGCCTGGGACAACCTGCTTTTGTCGTCAAGGCGCACGCCGGCGGGCAAGAAGGAGGTTCATGCAACAACATAACGTTCAAGGAATGCGTTGACTTGTTGACGAAGTACGCGGGATACGATATCATTTATGATAAGAATTTTGAGAATCTAAAGATCAATTCCGTCGTTTTTCGAAAATCGGCGCCGGACACTCTGAAAAAAATGCTCCAGTCAGCCGACCTCACGAATTATTCTTTGGTTATTGATGAAAAAGGCCGTAAGATTCGAATCGTAGCCTTTAGCGCTGAAAAACAAGCGCCGACGGTTAAGGCGGAGGGGACGAAGGGGACGGAAGGGACGGAGATCGCGCCATCCGAACAGCTCTTTCCGACGGAAAGCGATTTCGCCGCCGCAAACGCTCCGTTAAGCCCTGACTACGAATTGCTTCCCGGAGAAACCGTTCAGAACCTCCAGGAGTACAGTAAAGAGATCGAGCAGCAAAAAACAGACCCCAACTCCGTTTTCTCTCTATCGGAAAAAGACGAATCGCCGATAACCTGGGCTGAGTTGAAAAAAAAGCAGGAGGAGGTTGATCAAGCCGAAACTTCATCGTACACAATTTTTGGCGAGCAACCTGTGACTCCTGAATTTTTAAAACAACAGCAAGCCGCCATAGACAAAGGGAAATCAACATCAAACCTTAAGGAGGAGTTGAAATGACTAAGTTTATCGGGTCGATTATGATTTTCGCTTGCATGACGTTGTTGCCCCTTTCCCAGGCGAACGCTGTGGGTCTTAACGGCTGCACGATTAATAACGCTGGCGCGAACAACCAGGGGCAGATGTGGATCAACGTAACCACGACCGACAGCAAGGTTTTGAATTTCATCTTCCCGACGACTGGCGCCAACGCGATGCTTGCTACGGCTCTGACCGCGCTGTCGAACAATCAAAAGGTGAATATGGACGTTACCGCTGTCAAGAATTACGCTGGCGTGAACGCCATCGTCGTCATCAGTCAGTAGGTCTTTTGCGTCCCGGCTGAGTTCAACTCAGCCGGGGCTTTTTTTTGCCCCGGCATCCCTCCTTCTTGTTTATTGCCCTCGCCCCCACATCATCAGCGCTCCTCAACCGTTCCTTTTTTCAAGACCCGGCGCCGGGCCAAGGCGGGATTGCCGGACAGGAGCGTTCAAAAAGGCGGGAACAAAACGGTCATGGACGCGCGGCGCCCCTTGGAGGGCCTGGATCAACGCACAGCGGCCCGGTACGCGGCCCGGCACAGGACCATGGTCATCGTGTGCGCCCTGTACGCGGGATGGTTCTGTTGCGCCCTGGCGGCCCACGCGCCGTGGGGGGAGCTGGCCGAATTCCTGGCCCCCCCCTCCGCGTCCGCGCGTCTGGAATCCGGCCCGGACATCGGCCCGGACGGCGCGACGGTCCGTGTGACCTGCGAAAGCCTTGTCCCCGCCGGTTCGGGGCGCCTGTGCCGGTCGGACGGCGCGCTCTATGCCCTGGCTGTTCCCGAAAACGGGCCCCCCTCGCCCGGGACGGCCTGGCGCGCCGCCCTGCTGCCCATGAAGGAGGAGGCCGCGGAGCGGCTTTTCCGCGAGACGGCCAGGGAGCGGGGCGCAGGGGCGGCTTTGGCGGCGCTCGACGGCTTCCGGCCCTTTTCGCTTGGCCCGGCGCGCTTTCCGGACCTGGGCCAGACCGTGTTTCCCTCGCTGTTTTTTCTCGTGGCGGTCTGGAACCTCAGGTTGTACTGGCGAAACATCGGCCCGTCCTCCCGGCGCGCGGCCGGGGTCATCCTGGGAATCGCCTTCCTGCTTTCCCCGGCGCTGTACGCCGGAGACTGGCTGCTGACGCCGCGCTCCCCGGAAACGCCCGTCTGGCGGGAGGCCTGGGGGATGGAAAAAAAACGTCTCCAGGAGGTCATCCGGCGCGACGCGGACAGGGCCGGACCGGTTACCCCTTGCGCCCCGCCACCACCGGATCCTTCAGGGCCAGCCGCTTGAAATACCCGGCGATGCGGGAGAAATCCCCCCGGGCCAGGGCGAAGAAGCCCTTGGCCGCCAGGCGCGAGGCCTCGCCCGCCGCGTAGCCCAGCGCGTAGAGAAAACGCGGCTCGGTCTTGCGGAAAAACCGCACCGCCCCATCGGACGCGAGCAGCCGGAACAGCAATCCCGGGAAATGCTGGAAGGTGAGCAGATAGAGCAGAAAGGCCGGGTAGGTCTTTCGCGGGGGGATGTAGAAGGGCTTGCGGTAGATTTCCGCTTCCTCGTCGTGGATGAGCCCCTCGGCCTTGGCCCGGCGGTAGAGTCCGGTCTCGGGGAAAAATATCAGGCTGGCGATGGCCAGGCCGTAGGGCTTGGGGATTTTCGCCAGAAGGCGCACCGTGTCCATGAGGTCCTCGGGCGTTTCCCAGGGGCTGTCGATGATGACGTGGTAGTCCGGGGGGAGGAGCTTTTCGGGCACGTAGGAGCGCACCAGGCGCGTTCCCTCGAGAATCTGTTCGTCCGTCTCCGGCCGGCCGAAGATTTCCCGGATCCGGGAGCTGCCCGTCTGCACGCCCATTTCCACGTAGACCATGCCCGCGTCCACCAGCAGGTCGAGCTTCTCCTTGGTGAGCGTGGTGGGGGAGGCCTGGCAGTAGAAGGGCTTGGCGATCTTCTCCTTGTAGGCCGCCGAAAATTCGCGCAGCCAATGCAGGGGCCGGGAAAAAAAGGTGTCGTCGAAAAACTGCACGCCCTGGATGAAGGGATAGCGCTTCATGGTCCAGGCCAGCTCGTTCATGACGTGGTCCACGCCCCGGTGGCGGAAATACGGGGTCCCGGAGCCGGAAAACAGCGCCTTGACCGTGGGCACGTTGCAGTATTCGCAGCGGTGGGGACAGCCCCGGTCGGTCATGGTGCGGTAGACCCGCAAAAGCGAGTGGTTGAAATACGGCACCTGGGGCAGGCAATGGGCCAGGGCCCGCTCGTTCATGGGGACGATTTTCCCGAGCTCCGGGGCGTACAGGTGGTGGTCCTCGCAGGAGAAATCAAAGGGCGGCAGGCTGTCCAGGTCCTTGATGAGGGGCCGCAGGCCGTTTTCGCGGCTTCGCGTCCACACGCCCTCGATAGCGTTTTCCCCGCGTCCGGCGTCAAGCGCCCGCAGCAGTTCGCAAAGAGCCTCCTCCCCCTCGCCCACGCAGACGAAATCCGCAAAGGAAAGGGCCTCCCTGGGCTTGCAGGTGGCGTGGACGCCGCCCCAGATCACGGGCTTTCCGGCCGCGCGCACGGCCTTGGTCAGCTGGACCGCCCGATCGAAATAATTGGTGAAAAAGGACACGCCCACAAGGTCCGCGTCCGCGCACAGGGCGGCCGCCTCCTCCACGATCTTTTCGGGAAAGCTGTAGGAATACTCCCCGCCCTCGCGTAAAAGCCCCAGGCTTCCCGGGAAGAACACGATGCGCGTGGAAAAGCCTTCCCGGCGCAGATAGGCCGATATGGAGCGCACGCCGAAAGCGGACAGATCATGGGGCGCGGGCGCTAAAAGGGTCAATCGCGGCATGGCGTCCTCAGGGTTTGCGGTTTGGCGCCGGGTACGCCGGGTACGCCGGGTACGCCATGCTATCGCAAATCCAGCCGTTTCGCCATCCGTTCCGTCACGGCCCCGTTCCCGGCGGGCCGGTCAAATTCGCGCAATTTTTCATGAATCATTCTTGACGGTTGCCCCGATGTTTCTGGATTTGCGGACGCCCGGAAAACACGCCCGGTCTTTACGGGACAGCCCCCTTTAGCGTACACGCCCGGTTCAAGCCGAAAGGCCTCGCGGCCGCGCAAGACATCCGCGGCCGGACCAATGCGCCGGAAGAACCGGGAGCGCCCGGCGGCCGGGCGCAAGGACCGCGCCGGTATTGAAGGAGACGAACCATGACCAGCATGTTACGCCGCCTGACTTTTTTCTTTCTCGCCGTCGCGATTTCGCTGGGGGCTTCCCCGGCCGTCCGGGCCGCCGACTATCCGGAAGAGATCGCGGCCGCCGTCCCGGCCTACCCGGGCGCCCAGATCCTGGCCATGCAGCGGGAGGCGGGAACGGTCCAGGTCATCATGACCGTGAACGACGATCCGGCCAAGGCCATGGCCTTCTATAAAAAGGAAATAAAGAGCGGGGCCTGGAGCGTGGAGCAGGAAATCGCCGCCGGTCCGGTCAACGGGCTGACCGCGCTGAAAGACGGGATGCGGCTCATCGTCTCGGTCATGGCCGACGCTGGCCAGGACTCCACGCTCATCACGCTTACCCTCGAAAAACAGTAGCTTCGCCGCATCGCGACCATAACGCCGCGCTGGCGACACGGGAAAACGCCCCTTTCTCCAGGGAAGAAGGGGCGTTTTTCATGGCGCCCAAAAGGCCCGGCCCAATGAAAAACGCCCCGGTCCGCCTACAAGGAGACCGGGGCGTTTGATTGCGGGAACGGCGATTACTTGCCGGTGATGTTGAGCGCCTTCATGGTGCGGATGTTGTACCAGCGGTCCTCGTCGGCCAGCGCCCCGGATTCGTACGCCCTCGCCACGTCCTCGATGCCGTCCTTGACCCCGAATTCCGGTTTGAAGCCCGTGGCCAGAAGCTTGTCCGAGCACTGGCGGTAGGAACGCGGATCGTTGGAGGGCTTGACCTCGATCTCGGCGCCCGCGCGCTCGGCGGCCATCTTGGCGATGTCCATGATGGAGATGTTCTCGAAGCCCGCGTTGTAGACGCCGGTGAACTTGTCGCCGTTGTCCAGGAAATGCAGGAACACGCGGCAGATGTCCTTCATGTGGATATTGGGCCGGGTCTGGTCCCCGCCGAGCACGGTGATCTTCTTCTTGGCCAAAGCCTGCATGGTCAGGAGGTTCACGGCAACGTCCAGGCGCATGCGCGGGGATACGCCGCAGACCGTGGCCGGGCGCAGGATCTGCACGGCCATGTCGTTCGCGTAGCTGAGGTAGACCCGCTCGGCCACCATCTTGGTCTTGTTGTAGTCGGAGATGGGCACGCAGGGCAGGTCCTCGGTCA
>CALGYO010000042.1 GCA_937934715.1 uncultured Desulfovibrionaceae bacterium
CATCGGCAAGTCCACCACCACCCAGAACACCGTGGCCGGTCTGGCCGAGATGGGCCGCAAGGTCATGGTCGTGGGCTGCGACCCCAAGGCCGACTCCACCCGCCTGCTTCTGGGCGGCTTGGCCCAGAAATCGGTTCTCGACACCCTGCGCGAGGAAGGCGAGGACGTGGAGCTTGAAGATATCCGCAAGCCCGGCTTCATGGGAACCTGGTGCGTGGAATCCGGCGGCCCCGAGCCCGGCGTCGGCTGCGCCGGCCGCGGCATCATCACGTCCATCAACATGCTGGAATCCCTGGGCGCCTACGAGCAGTCCGAAGGTCTCGACTACGCCTTCTACGACGTCCTGGGCGACGTCGTGTGCGGCGGCTTCGCCATGCCGATCCGGGACGGCAAGGCCGAGGAAATCTACATCGTGTGCTCGGGCGAAATGATGGCCATGTACGCGGCCAACAACATCTGCAAGGGCATCATGAAATACGCCCAGTCCGGCAGCGTGCGCCTGGGCGGACTGATCTGCAACTCCAGAAACGTGGATAACGAGAAGGAGATGATCGAGGAGCTGGCCAAGAAGATCGGCACCCAGATGATCTACTTCGTCCCCCGCGACAACGACGTGCAGCGCGCGGAAATCAACCGCAAGACCGTCATCGAGTGGAATCCCGAAGCGGCCCAGGCCCAGCATTACCGCAATCTGGGCAAGGCCATCGACGAGAACCAGATGTTCGTCGTTCCCAAGCCCCTGGCCATCGAGGAGCTGGAACAGCTGCTCATGGACTACGGCCTCATGGCCGACGCCTAGGCGGCGCCCCGGAACGCAAGGGCGACTATCCCGGGGGCGGCCAATATCCGACCCGGCTAACCACACGAATTCAAAGAAGGGAGAAGGACGCAATGATGATCATGGTGAGAGCTATCGTCAGGCCGGAGAAGGCGGATGACGTGTTGGCGGCCCTTATGGACGCCGGTTTCCCGGCCGTGACCAAATACGCCGTGGCCGGACGCGGCAAACAGCGCGGCATCAAGATCGGCGAGGTCACCTACGACGAGATTCCCAAAACCATGCTCATGAGCGTGGTCAAGGCCGAGGACAAGGATTTCGTGATCAAGACCATCATGGAAGCCGCCCGCACCGGCGCCAAGGGCGCTTTCGGCGACGGCAAGATCTTCGTGACCGATGTGGAAGAGGTCTACACCATCAGCTCCGGCATCAAGGAAGGCGAGGAGGCCGCGGCATGAAGGAGATCGTCGCCATCGTGCGCATGAACATGATGAACAAGACCAAAAAGGCCCTCACCGAGGCCGGCGTGGACGCGTTCTTCGTGCATGAGGCTCAGGGGCGCGGCAAGGGCTTCGTCAACCCCAAGGTCCTGGAAGGCGTGAAGAAAGGCTACGAGGAAGCCGCCGACCTGTTGGGTGAGAAAGGCAAGCTCTACGCCAAGCGCGTGGTTACCGTGGTGGCCGCCGACGACGAGGTCGACGGCATCGTGGAGGCCATCATCGAAGCGAACAAGACCGGAAAGCCCGGAGACGGCAAGATATTCGTGATGCCGATGGGCGACGCCGTCCGCGTCCGCACGGGCGAGACCGGCGCCAAGTCCATAAGCTAACGCCGGGAGGATGAACACATGGCCGCAACGAAGAAGAAATTAGTGAACTGGGAGCCCGCCAACGTCAAGGAAGAGCTTCTCAAGAAGTATCCTCCCAAGGTGGCCCGCAAGCGCGCCAAGCAGATCATGATCAACGAGGCCGAGGGAAGCGAGACGCCGGAAGTCATGGCCAACGTCCGCACCATCCCCGGGATCATCACCATGCGCGGCTGCACCTACGCGGGGTGCAAGGGCGTTATCCTGGGTCCCACCAGGGACATCGTCAACATCACCCACGGTCCCATCGGCTGCGGGTTCTATTCCTGGCTCACCCGCCGCAACCAGACGGACGCCTCGGCCGAGGGCGCGGAAAACTACATGCCCTACTGCTTCTCCACCGACATGCAGGATGAGGACATCATCTTCGGCGGCGAGAAGAAGCTGGCCAAGGCCATCCGCGAGGCCTACGAGCTGTTCCACCCCAAATCCATCGCCATCTTCGCCACCTGCCCGGTGGGGCTCATCGGCGACGACATCCACGCCGTGGCCAAGAAGGCGAAGGAGGAATTCGGGGACTGCAACGTGTTCGCCTTTTCCTGCGAGGGCTACAAGGGCGTGTCCCAGTCCGCCGGTCACCACATCGCCAACAACCAGATCTTCAAGCACGTGGTGGGCGAGAACGATGCGGACAAGCCCGGCGAGTACAAGATCAACCTGCTCGGGGAATACAACATCGGCGGCGACGGCTTCGAGATCGACCGCATCCTGAAAAAGTGCGGCATCACGGGGCTTGCCACCTTCTCGGGCAACTCCACCTACGACCAGTTCGCCTCGGCCCACAAGGCCGACCTCAACTGCGTCATGTGCCACCGCTCCATCAACTACGTGGCCGACATGCTGGAGACCAAGTTCGGCATTCCCTGGATCAAGGTGAACTTCATCGGCGCCAAGTCCACGGCCAAGTCCCTGCGCAAGATCGCCCAGTACTTCGACGACAAGAAGCTCATGGAGCGCGTCGAGGCGGTCATCGCCGAGGAGATGCCCGAAGTGGACGCCGTGGCGGCGGACGTGAAGACCCGCGCCGAGGGCAAGACCGCCATGCTGTTCGTGGGCGGCTCCCGGGCCCACCACTACCAGGAGCTGTTCGCCGAAATCGGCATGAAGACCCTGGCCGCCGGGTACGAGTTCGCCCACCGCGACGACTACGAAGGCCGCCACGTCATCCCGGACATCAAGGTGGACGCGGACAGCAAGAATATCGAGGAAATCGAGGTCGAGGCCGATCCCGAGCGCTACAATCCGCGCAAGCCCGTGGAAGAGATGAAGAAGCTCGAAGAGGCCGGGTTCCAGTTCAAGCACTACGACGGCATGATCCCGGACATGGACAAGGGAACCTTCATCATCGACGACCTGAACCAGTACGAGGCCGACAAGCTGGTGGAACTGTTCAAGCCCGACATCTTCTGCGCGGGCATCAAGGAAAAGTTCTCCATCCAGAAGCTCGGCATCCCCATGAAGCAGCTGCACAGCTACGACTCCGGCGGCCCCTACGCCGGTTTCCAGGGAGCGATCAATTTCTACAAGGAAATCGACCGCCTGGTGAACAGCAAGGTCTGGAGCTACATGAAGGCCCCCTGGCAGGACAACCCCGAGCTCTCGGCCACCTACGTCTGGGAATAAGAAAGAGGGAACCACCATGCTACTGAGACATACGCCCAAGGAAATCACCGAGCGCAGCGCCTTGACCATCAATCCGGCCAAGACCTGTCAGCCCATCGGGGCCATGTACGCCGCCCTGGGCATCCACGGGTGCCTGCCCCACAGCCACGGCTCCCAGGGCTGTTGCGCCTATCACCGCTCGGCGCTCACCAGGCACTACAAAGAGCCCATCGCCGCCGCCACCAGCTCCTTCACGGAAGGCGCCTCGGTGTTCGGCGGGCAGGCCAACCTCTTGCAGGCCATCCAGAACATCTTCACCGTGTACGAGCCGGACGTCATCGCCGTGCACACCACCTGCCTGTCCGAGACCATCGGCGACGACCTGAACCAGATCAGGGACAAGGCGCAGAAGGAAGGCAAGATCCCCGAGGGCAAGCACGTCATCGGCGCGAACACGCCGAGCTACGTCGGCTCCCACGTGACCGGCTTCTCCAACATGGTGAAGGCCATGGCCGCGGCCTTCGCCACCAGGACCGGCCACAAGAACGGCAAGGTCAACGTCATTCCCGGCTGGGTGGAGCCCTCGGACATGGAGGAGATCAAGCGCCTGGCCGCCATGGTCGGCGTGCCCATCATCCTGTTCCCGGACACCTCGGGAGTGCTCAACGCCCCCCTGACCGGCGAATACAAGATGTTCCCCGACGGCGGCGTGACCGTGCCGGAGCTCATCTCCTCGGGCGACTCCCTGGGCACCCTGGCTCTGGGCGAATGGTGCTCGGCCGACGCCGCCCGCTGGCTCGACGCCAACTGCAAGGTCCCGTGCATGATCCTCGACATGCCCTTTGGCCTCAAGGCCACGGACCGGTTCATCGACGCCCTGCGCACCGTGGGCGGGGTGAGCGTGCCTGAGGAGGTCATGAAGGAACGCGGCCAGATGGTGGATTTCATCTCGGACATGCACCAGTACTTCTACCACAAGAAGGTGGCCCTGGCCGGGGATCCGGATCAGCTCATCGCCATGGTGGAATTCCTGGTCACGCTCGACATGATTCCGGCCTACGTGGTCACCGGCACCCCGGGCAAGGCTTTCGAGCGCCGCATCAAGGAACTGACCAAGGATGTTCCCTACGAGTGCCAGGTCAAGGCCAAGGGCGACATGTTCCTGCTGCACCAGTGGATCAAGAACGACCCGGTGGATCTGCTCATCGGCAACACCTACCTGAAGTACATCGCCCGGGACGAGGACATCCCGCTTCTGCGCTGGGGCTTCCCCATCCTGGACCGGGTCGGCCACCAGTACTTCCCCACGGCCGGCTACAAGGGCGGTCTGCGTCTTCTCGAAAAGATGCTCGACCTGTTCCTGTCCCGCAGGGACCGCGACGATCCCGAACAGACCTTCGAACTGGTGTACTAGACTGGCTCGCAATCCCGGCGCGGCCTGGGCCGCGCCGGGAAAACCCGAAACGCCTTGGATGGTAGCCATGAACGAGTCAGCCCCGCTTACAGAAACCGCCTCCGCCGAAGCTCGCGAAGCCTCCGCCGGGCTGCCCGTGGCCCCGCGCGCCTTCGCCAGGTCCCGCTTCGCCGGAGACGCCAAGCCCGCCCAGGCCATGTCCCCCCAGGACGCCCTGGCCTGGCTGGAGGCGGAGCTCGTCCGGGGCGGCCGTCCCGGAATCCTGCGCATCGACGGCCCCGGCGATCCGCTGGCCGTGCCCGCGCCGGTCTTCGAGACCCTGGCGCTGGTCAGGGCGCGCCTGCCCGAGGCGGTTCTCGAAATCGCCACCCTGGGCATCGGCGCCGGACAGCTGGCCGGCGAACTGGCCAAGGCCGGGCTCTCCCGGGCGGAAATCCTCATGGACGCCCTGGACCCGGAAACCTACGCCGCGCTCTACGCTTGGATCCGGCCCGGGGTGAAGAACATGGCCCTTCCCGAAGCCGCCGCCCTTCTGGCGGCCGAACAGGAACGCGCCGTGACCGCCCTGACCCGGGCGGGCGTCGCGGTGACGGTCGCCTTCACCGCGCATCCCGGCGTCAATGACGGCCAGGCGGCGAGCGTGGCCGAAAAGGCCGCCGCCCTCGGCGCCAAGGCCATGATCCTGCGTCCCTTCGTTCCCGCCCCCGAGGTCGCGGACGAGGCGCCCGCCACGCCGCCTGCCAAGGCCATGCTGGCCCTGCGCGACGCCGCCGGACGCCATCTTCCCTGCGAGATTCGCGGTCCCAGGGGCGCGGACGCCGCAAGCGTCCGGGCCAAGGCCGGGCTCGTTCCCCTGTCCGGCGCCGGTCCCACCCGGGAGCGGCCCTACGTGGCCGTGTGCAGCCTGGGGGGCATGGATGTGGACCAGCATCTGGGCCACGCCGCCCAGTACCTCATTTACGGGCCCGTCAACGACGGGCCGGTGCAGCTTATCGAAACGCGGCCCGCGCCCGAGCCCGGTTCCGGCTCGGCCCGGTGGGAAGAGGGCGCCGCCATCCTTCACGACTGTTTCGCCCTGGCGGCCCAAAGCGCCGGGGAGAGTCCCAGAAAAATCTACGGCCGCCGCGGCATCCGCGTCCTGACCTCCGACGGTTCCATCGAGGGCGTGGTGGACGCGCTCTACGGCGGAACCAAGGGCAAAAAGGGCGGCAAGGGCCGCAAGGGCCGCTCGTAATACGATCATCCAAAGGAGAAACGACAATGGGCATTCCCGCACGGCAGATCCTGGTGTGTCAGAGCTTTCGCGCCAAGGGCGACCCCAAGGGCATCTGCCATAAGCAGACCGATGGTTTTCTGCAGTATCTCGAAGAGGAAATCCTGGACCGGGGCATGGATTGCCAGGTCACGGCCACCAGCTGCCTCAAGCAGTGCGAGTCCGGCCCCATCATGGTGGTGCAGCCCGACAACTGGTGGTTCAAGGGCGTGGACAGCGAGGAGGCCATCGACGCCATCCTGGACGGCATCGAGGAAGGCGAACCGGCGGCGGATTATCTCATCGAAGCGTAACGGGCGAGGGAAAGCCATGTCCGAATCCCTGGTGACCATACGGGCCGCGAGGCCTGAGGACATCGGCGCCATGGCCGGGCTTCTGGAGGAGCTGGCGGTTGTGGACGAGGATTTCAGGACCGAGACGTCCGCGCGGTTGCGCGGGCTTTCCATGATGCTCGAAAACCATGGCGGCCGGGTGATTTTGGTGGCCGACGAACGAGGGCGGATCGTGGGCATGTGCTCAGCGCAGCTTTTCGTCTCCCTGGCCGAAGGCGGCCCGGTCGCCATGGTGGAAAATCTGGTGGTGGCCAGAAGCGGCCGGGGCGTGGGCATCGGCTCCAGCCTGCTCAAGGCCGCGGAAGCCTGGGCGGCGGCAAGCGGCGCCAAGGGCCTCCAGATCGTGGTGGACGCAGGGAACATCCCCTCCCTGGAATTTCTGATGAAAAACGGCTGGCGCCGCACGGAGCGGCTGCGGGTCAGCCGGACGATAGCCTGAACCGCAACGAAGCGAGGCAGCGACATGCGCGAAGCGATTTTGGAAGAACGCCGGGGACAGGTTTGCGTCAGCGGCGCCGGACCCCTCGAAATGGCCTGCAACCGGGACAGTCTCGCCGGGGCGGTCAGCCAGCGCGCCTGCGTGTTCTGCGGCTCCCGGGTGGTTTTGTACCCCATCGCCGACGCGCTGCACCTGGTCCACGGCCCGGTGGGCTGCGCGGTCTACACCTGGGACATCCGGGGCGCCCTGTCTTCGGGCCCCGAACTGCACAGGCTGAGCTTTTCCACGGACCTGCAGGAAAAGGACGTCATCTTCGGCGGCGAGGACAAACTCAGGGCCGCGCTCGACGAGCTGATCGACCGGCATTCGCCCAAGGCGGCCTTCGTCTACTCCACCTGCATCGTGGGGCTCATCGGCGACGACCTGGAGGCCGTGTGCCGCGAGATGACGGAGAAAAAGGGCATCCCGGTCATTCCGGTCCAGTCCGAAGGCTTCAAGGGCAACAAGCGCGAGGGCTACCAGGCCGCCTGCAAGGCCATGTTCACCCTGGTGGGCACGGGGGACGTCTCGGACGTGCCGCCGGTCTCCATCAACATCCTGGGGGACTTCAACCTGGCCGGGGAGATCTGGATCATCCGCGAATATTTCGAACGCATGGGCGTGACCGTGGTGGCCAACATCACGGGCGACGGCCGGGTGGACGACATCCGCCGGGCCCACGGCGCGGCCCTCAACGTGGTCCAGTGCTCAGGCGCCACGCTGGAGCTGGCCAAGATGATCCAGGAGAAATACGGCAAGCCCTTCATCCGGGCCTCCTACCTCGGCATCGAGGACATGGCCGAATCGCTCTACGCCGTGGCCGAACATTTCAAGGACGTGGACCCGGGCATCATGGAGCGCGCCGAGGCCGTGGTCCGGGACGAGCTGGCCAAGCTCCTGCCGTCCCTGGAGAAATTCCGCAAGGACCTCAAGGGCAAAAAGGCCGCCATCTACGTGGGCGGCGCCTTCAAGGCCTTCTCCCTCATCAAGGCCTTCCGGCACCTGGGCATGAAGGTGGTCCTGGTGGGCTCCCAGACCGGCACTGAGGAAGATTACGAGGAACTCGGCAAGATCACCGATCCCGGAACCATCATCGTGGACGACGCCAACCCGCTGGAATTGTCCCATTTCATCAAGGAAAAGGACGTGGACGTGTTCGTGGGCGGCGTCAAGGAGCGTCCCATCGCCTTCAAGCTCGGGGTGGGGTTCTGCGACCACAACCACGAGCGCAAGGAAGCCCTGGAAGGGTTCATCGGCATGTACAATTTCGCCAAGGAAATCCACGCCTCGGCCATGAGCCCGGTGTGGCGCTTCGTCCCCAGGCGCGCGCTGGCCGCCGGGGAAAAGGAATAGGAGGAAACGATCATGAAGGATTCCCCGTACGTTTCCACCACCAACGCCTGCAAGCTGTGCACCCCGCTCGGGGCCTCGATGGTCTTCAAGGGCATCAAGGGCTGCGTGCCGTTTCTGCACGGCTCCCAGGGCTGCGCCACCTACATGCGGCGCTACATCATCAGCCACTACCGCGAGCCCATGGACATCGCCTCCTCGGCGCTCGGGGAAAAGCAGGCCGTGTTCGGCGGCGGGCCCAATCTCAAGAAGGGCATCCTCAACGTCATGAAAAAATACGACCCCGAGGTGATCGGGGTGGCCACCACCTGCCTGACCGAGACCATCGGGGATGACGTGGCCCGCATCCTTTGGGAATTCCAGAAGGAATTCGGCGATCTCGACCTGCCGCCCCTGGTCCACGCCTCCACCCCGAGCTACTCGGGCACGCATATGGAAGGCTGGCGCTCGGCCGTGAAGGCCATCTGCGACCAGCTGGTCATGGAAAAGGCCCCGGAGCGGGACGCGGTCAACGTCATGCCGGGCTTCGTCTCCAGCGCGGACATGCGCCACCTGAAGGACATCGTCGAGGATTTCGGCCTGACGCCCATCCTCGTACCCGATCTTTCCGAGACCCTGGATGGCCCGGCGCTGTATGATTACGAGAACATTCCCTCGGGCGGCACGAGCCTTTCGGACATCCGGTCCATGTCCGGCGCCCGGGGCACCCTGGAATTCGGCCGGATCATGGCGACGGCCTCCACCGGCGGCCAGGGCCTGGAGAGCCGTTTCGGCGTGAAGAACCACGCCATCGGCCTGCCCATCGGCCTGCGCGAATCCGACGCCATGTTCGCGGCCCTGTCCGGGATGTCCGGCGAGCCCATGCCCAGGCGCCACGCCATGGATCGCGGACGGCTGGTGGACGCCTACGTGGACGGCCACAAGTACGTGTTCGGCAAGCGGGCCGTGGTCTACGGCGAGGAGGACCTGGTCATCGGCCTGGTCTCCTTCCTGGCCGAGATCGGCGTGACGCCCATCCTGGCGGCCACGGGCGGCAAGAGCAACCGTTTCAAGGACGAGATCGCCAAGGTCTGCGACATCCTGCCCGAGGTTCCGGAAACCCGCCAGGGCGTGGATTTCTTTGACATCGCCGAGGAGGCCCAGGGCATGGCCCCGGACCTTCTGGTGGGCCACAGCAAGGGCTACCGCTACGCCAAGGCCTGGAACGTTCCGCTGGTTCGGGTGGGCTTTCCCATCCATGACCGCTTCGGCGGCCAGCGTACCCTGCACCTGGGATACAGAGGCGCCCAGGAGCTGTTCGACCGGATCGTCAACGCCGTTTTGGAACGCAACCAGACCGTGAGCCCCGTGGGCTACGGCTATCTCTAGAAGGAGCGCGCCATGAGCCAGCTTAAGGATCTCAGCAGGCATCCCTGCTTCAACAAGGAGTCGGCCGGGGCGTGCGGCCGGGCCCACCTGCCCGTGGCGCCCAAGTGCAACATCAAGTGCAATTATTGCGACCGGAAATACGACTGCGTGAACGAGTCGCGTCCGGGCGTGGCCAGCGCGGTGCTGTCCCCGGCCCAGGCCGCCCTGTACATGGACGAGGTCCTCGAAAAGGAGCCGCGCATCACGGTGGCGGGCATCGCCGGTCCGGGCGACCCCATGGCCAACGCCGTGGAGACCCTGCGCACCATGCGGCTCATCCGGGAAAAGCATCCGCATCTGCTGTTCTGCCTGTCGTCCAACGGCCTGGCCCTGCCGCCCTATCTGGACGAGCTGGTGGACGCCGGGGTGTCCCACGTGACCGTGACCATGAACGCGGTGGACCCGGACATCGGGGCGAAGATCTACGCCTTCGTGCGCGACGGCAACGTGGTCTACCGGGGCCGGGACGCGGCCGCGCTTCTGCTCTCGCGCCAGCTTGAGGCCATCGAGGGGCTCAAGAAGCGCGGGCTCATCGTGAAGATCAATTCCATCATCCTGCCCGGGGTGAACGAGGACCATCTGCCGGAAGTGGCCAGGGCGGCGGCGTCCTTTAACGTGGACATCATGAACCTCATTCCCGTGCATCCCACGGCCAACACCCCGTTCGCCGGGATCACGGAGCCGGACAAGGCCATGATCCACGGGCTTCGGGCGGTGTGCGGCGAGATCGTGCCGCAGATGACGCATTGCCGCCGCTGCCGGGCGGACGCGGTGGGGCTTTTGTGCAACGACCGTTCGCGGGAGCTTGCGCCCACGCTGGCGCGCTACTCCAAGACCGAGGTGAGCGAGGAAGAGGCCCGGCCGTACGTGGCCGTGGCCAGCCGGGAAGGGATGCTCATCAACCAGCATCTTGGGGAGGCGAAGAAGTTTTACGTGTTCGAGATGCGGGGCGGCGAGATGATGCTCGTCGAGGAGCGCAAGGCGCCCGCGCCGGGCTGCGGTCCCAAGCGCTGGGAGGATTTGTCGCGGCTTCTGAGCGATTGCCGGGCGGTGCTTGTGGGCGCCTGCGGCGAGACGCCGCGCAGGATTTTGGAGGAGTCCGGGGTGAAGGTGCACGACTGCGCTGGGTTCATCGAACCTGCGATCCGGGGCGTGTACGAGAGCGCGGACATGGCGGCTTTCGGCGGCCGCAAACGCGGCATCGGCGCGGCCTGCTGTTCCGGAGGCGGCGGCAAGGGTTGCGTGTAGATTTCAAGGCGACGTAACAGCGTTCGCGCGCTGACCGAAACGCCCCGCGAGCTTGCGAGCTTGTGGGGCGTTTTATATATAATTGTTCGCGCTATTTTTGTAGCCAGTGAGTTACTTACAATTTATAAGTAAAGCGTATGAGGCAGTATGTGGCAAAGCTAGTTGTCTCTTTCAATATTCTTGTGGATGCGAGTGACATTTCTTTTTTCTTGAATCTTCTTTATCATCCTAGATTTTTTAAATTGATTAACAGCTATTTCTAAAATAGGCACGGAAACTGCCAAGAATATATGGAAAACGGGAGAGTGTGCCAGATTTGAGAGCCATGACATCCAGTCAAGAGAAGTGGCTATCCACTCAAGAAATTCTGTGATGAGTGGCTTCGCAATAATGATATAAAAAAGGAAAAAGATGGCCCCGAAATAAAACGCTCTAAGCAGATACGAGTTGGGTTTTGCAGAAAAATAAAGCCTGAAGCCATGAAGCTTGTCAAGCAGTTCAATATGTTTTGGAATCCAAGACACAGAACGAGGTTTTGTAACGAAGCGATAAGAGCGGTAAGTTGAACAAAAATCAGAATAAAATCCTAGACGTAGTTTATTTATCAAATTATGTATCTTGTCTGCTATTGATTTTGGGTTTTGTGTAATAGGACATTTTTGCTCGAACAATTCATTGTTTTCATTTGGAAATACACCGAGGGGGTCTACCTTGCCAACAAGAGCGATATCATGGAGCAGCCCAAAGCTTTTGGGGAATATTTCCAGTTTCCACCTTTTGTAGCAGGTCGGGCTAATTCGAACTGTTTCGATAAAGTCGTTTATTTCTTTAAGTACTTTTGGCTCATATAATTTTTTAGGCCTAGTTTGAATATAACTATTTACGCGACCGACAAATCTGTGAAGAACGTCATAAGGGCTAGCGATTTCATAAGAAAATTCAGAACAAAAAGTGAGTCGTTTTAGCGTCTCTTTGACTACATTTTTTGTGCACAACATGCCTGGATAAGGTCCTATTTTTAGTCTACAGAATCGCCGATCCCCTGAACTTACCGGCGTATGAAATTCATATGTCAGAATGGAAAAGTTGATTTGGCTTAAGATTCTGATAAAAGTGCATTGGTGCTTCGATTCTTTGTACTCTTCTGAGAACGTTATTTTGTTCGCGGTCTTATTACTACTTGGGTCAATATCATGCACTTCACATGTTAAGGGGCTATCTTTAGAGCGCACATAAGGAACCTCAAAGCTTGGGAATTCAAAATTAAGTTGATACGAAAAGTCCTTAGAAAGGGGGGTTTTTTTTAGGGAATATAGACCAACATTATAATTCCAATTCAAATTGCTGTCCATTATAATGGATTGGGAGATATCCTTAAATGCTTTAGTGAATACTGCTGCCTGATCGCTTTTGGGTTCCATGTCAACAAACGCTCTTGGGTACAAAAACTCGATCTTTGTCAAAGCGTCAGGCGATTCGTTTGTGATAATAATATCAATTACAATTTCTGAAAAACCATTTGCGTTAAATCCGATTACCTCTGAGACATAATCGACAGTTATTTGGCCTTCCCGAGAAAAAATGTGGAAACACATATCTCGCTCGCTTATTCAGTGGAATGCCCTAGCTAGCTTACGGTTAGACTTAAGGGCGATCTCGTGCGCGCGGGGAAAATCAAACTAAGCGCCCGCAAACAGGTAAATATCATCGAACACATTGTTGTAGCGGTAACCAAATAGGCCGGTGACAGAATTAGTTCTGTCCGTTGTGACATTTCAATCTTATTATTCACATGGCGGTGCAAGGTCATTGACGAGGGACTGACAGGGATCCTCTCTTGGAGGGTGAAAGCAAGGTTGTAGGTATCTATTTCTGAGGTGCCTGTGAGGGAGGGCGTAGAAGATAGCGTTTCCAGCGTGTTGATATGCGATTCCAACGTGCTCAAGGAATTAATTATCAAAACGCACGTTGGTTTTATACAGAAGTTGAATGGTGAATCTATCCATATTAAATCGCCCATAAAGGTGGTTCCAGTTGCGAAGCTGTCCGTAACGCGCTGAGATTTCACCATGTTTATATCAACCATCTGGAACGATTCGTAGGAGAACTGGAACGCGGTATAGAGTTGAGAGCGTCAGGGCCAGTTCAAACGCCGTCTTTGGAATGTTAATCGGGGCTCCAGGGTTTCTTTCGTTTCAGTCAGGAATCTGAATGGGGTGACCTGAAAAACGTAGTCATCATGATGTCGTAGAATTACAGTTAATTGTTGCCCACAGCCTAATTAAAATCGTTACTTTTCTAAAGCATAATAAGTACTTCTAGGTAAAAAAGTAGGACATGTCAATACATGTCCTACTTTCCAGATATGGCAGGGGCTGCTTACTTAGTCCTTCGAATGAACGCGTCATATTCAGAACCTAATGGAGGGTAGCCAGCACCCCCATTGTTGGCGCTCCATGCTTGGCTTGCGGCGCGTCCATGGCAGGCTGTGCTTTCGTACATTTCTTTGTATTCTTCATAAGTTGAAAATTCACTTGTAACATCGAAAACTTCCATAGAGCCATCTGTAAAGACCAAGTCCTTTTTCATGTGATCCATGCCAGTGCTCCTATTAATTTTTTGGTTGATTAGAGTGGTGCTTCTTCGAAATAAGCACAATCAGTTTTACCAACCAATCTTGGTAAGAATATACCGGACTATGCGGCGGAATCCGGTTGGGTTACTAAGAACCGAGCCAAAAACGTTTTTTTTTGGTCTGCATGCAAAAAGGGGGCCATGCCTAACGTGGCCGGTAACTAATTAAACCAATAATAGATTATGCCAAAAAATAAGGCGCGGGGCAATCTCTGAATGTTGCCATGCCGATGAGATATTATTTCAAGCATTACTGTGTGTTGGGCGAAGAGAGTTTGCCTTTGCGTGATAATACGCAGTAAAAAATATACCACTGGATCATTCGGGCTCAATGAATGTTAAGCTACGACCTTTTTCGAAGTACATTCTGTCAAGAAATAAAAAAAGAACTTCAAAATGTCCAGATGAGTTTGGCAAATATCGAGATCACCTCTCTCGATATCCTAAATTTAGGGGGTTAGATAGCATCGTTTGATTTTGGCTTCTACTGAAATGTTTGTAACTAACTGCTTAAATTACAGAATGTTATATATATTTGAAGGTGCTATTGGGCGAATTCTTTTTAGTCATTCGCTTCTTTTTTTCCATCCTTATTTTGCAGTCATCACCCCGCAAGCGCTGCACGCCATGATCGAGGCCAAGACGCCCGGGCTCGTCATCCTGGAAGCCAGCTGGGGCGGGCCCAAGGACTATGACGCGGGGCACATCCCGGGCGCCATCCACGTCAACACCGACGAGATCGAATACGACGAGTTCCTCCCCCGCGCGACGACCCCCGCCGGCAAGCTCGGCCGCAGCGTGACCGTGGAGGAAGATCGCGCCAAGGGGCTCTCCGAAACTGATTCCCTGCCCAAGAACTGGTGGAACCTCTACCCGGACAAGTACCTGCTGACCGCACTGGCTCACATGGGCGTGAACGTCGCAAGCGAGGCCGTGGTCTACTCCAAGGACCCCTCGGCCGGACCGCGGCTGGCCTGGACGCTGCTCTACGCTGGCGTGAAAAAGGTGCATCTTTTAAGCGGCGGCGCGGCCGGATGGGAAAAGGCGGGCTATGCGCTCACGACCGAAACCACGCCGCGCGCGCCCGTGAAAAGCTTCGGCGCGGACAAGCCGCTGCATCCCGAATACCTGATCGGCATCCCGGCCCTGCGCAAGGCCCTGGCCTCGGGCGCCATCGTCCTCGGCGACGTGCGCACCAAGGGCGAATTCGAGGGAACCGGCGCCCCGTATTCCTACATCCCGGCCAAGGGCCGCATCAAAGGCGCGGTCTGGGCCAAGGCGGGCGAAACGCTGCCCACCATGGACGCCTACATGAACCCGGACGGCTCCTACAAATCCCCCGAAGAGGTCGCGGCCATGTGGAAGGCGCAAGGGCTGACCGGCGATAAGCCCACCGCCTTTTATTGCGGCACGGGCTGGCGCTCAAGCCTGGCCTTTCTCTACGCCTACGCGCTGGGCTGGAAGAACATCGCCAATTTCGACAGCGGCTGGTTCGAGTGGAGCATGGGGCCGGACATGGAGAAAAACCCCATGGAGCATTACGCCAAGGTTGAAAAATAACGGCCCCCCCTTAGCGCTGACAAGAACGCCCCGCGAGCTTACGAGCTCGCGGGGCGTTTCACATGATGGGACTGATGCAAAATTACCTGAAACCAGCCGACGCTTCATCCATACGCCATGGCCGGTTTCAGTATTGATGGGGTTCCAAGGGGCGATAGCCCCTTGGCGCCAGAGGCCTCTTCCCCAACCAACCGGGCATCAGCTGCGGCTCAGGACGTGATCTCCGCCATGATGGCCGCGTGGCGGCCGGGGAATCCGGCGCGCGCGTAGCCGTCCGCCAGCGCTTCCAGGATCAGCTTGCGCATGGCGGGAGAATCCTTGGTTTTCAGGATGGCGGTCCGGGCTGTGGCGAGAAAGGCGGGAAAATCGCCGGTCATGAGGTATAGCTTCATGCCGATGGCGTAAAGCGCGGCCTCATCGTGGTAGCGCGCGGCCTTGCGGAAGACGGTTATCGCCTCGCGCGCTTTGGACCCCAGGATGAGCTGCGTGATGCGGCGGCAGTATCCTTCGCAGCCCGTTCTCGCGTCCTCCTGGACCACGTCGCGCGCCACGCCCGGCGGCTGCTTTTCCAGAAAACGCATCCTGGGGAGGAATTTCAGGGCGCAACGGTCCTCCTCGCCCGTGAGCCGCGCCTGCCTGTAGAACTCCTCTATCGCATAACCGCTTTTATGCTTGAGCCTGGTGGCGAATCCCCGCTCCATCTTTTCGTGCCAATCCTGCTGGGACTGATAATAATAATGATTGATCTGGATGGTTTCCGAACTGTGGTAGGAAAAGGGCCCCAGGATGGGGATGCGGTCCTCGTTGACGCAATATTTGTCCTGCGCAAACTCGAAATGATGCGGCGACACGGGTTTCAGGACGAATTGCGGCTGTACGATGGATTTGATCTGCCTGTCCTTGCCGATGAAGCGCGGGTAGGCTTCCGGGACGCTGGTTCTGGGGCGCGCGAGATGTCCGTTTGAGCCGAAGATCTTCCAGCTGATCCCGACTCCGGCGAACTCCTCGTAGTCCGCCAGGAACTCCTTGATATCGGCGTGCTTTTTGGGAACGACGTATTCATCGATGTCTATGAACGCGACCCACCGGGAAAAGGATGGGAACTGCTTGATGTAGCTGAAATAGGCCGAAAGCTGCTGGTTCTCGCGGGAGTCGAGATCGATGACCGCGACCACGCCTTCCCTCATGAGATCGGCGAAGACGTCTTTCAGGGGAACCGCGCTGTTGTTGTCGAACAGCGTGATGTGCTCGAAGCCGATGGCGAGATGGTAAAACGCCCAGGCCCGGATCGTGGGCTCCTCATCCTTCGCTATGGCGCAGACGCTGGCGTAGAATTTCATGGAATCATGTATCGCGCTGGATGTTCAAACCGGAAAAACGCCGCCCCGGCTATCGGGATGTCCGGATATCGGGATATCCGGGATGCGCTACTATTACTGAGAGCGCAAAATGTTTAACATTTTGTTGCTCGAAGTTATAAGAACGGCCACGCGGAGCGGGGCCTGCGGCGAATGCCGCGGGAGCGGGTTGTTAAGCCTTTTCCGCTCCCGGTAATATTGGCGGGAAGCGCTGGCGCGTCAACACGTTTTCGCGCGCCGGGCAAAGGCGGCGGCCCTTCGGCCGCGAAGGATGCGGGGAGGGCGTCCGCGCGGGGGAAGGACCTATCCGGAGCGGCCCGCGTCGCCGAGCACCCGTTTTTTTATGCCGACCCGATGGCGCGCCCCGTCCCAGACCGTCATGAGCACCGCCCCCAGGATCAGCGCGCTGCCGATGTAGCCGGTGACGGTGAAGGTCTCCCCGTACCAGAAATAGGCCAGGACCGAGGCCACCACCGGCTCCAGGGTGGCCACCACCGCCGCCCGGGTGGCTTCGAGATGCTTGAGTCCGGCGTAATACACGGAATAGGCCCCGTAGGTCGAACACACGGCCAGGATGGCGCAGGCGAGATAGCCCTTGGGGTCCGGGTGGGAAAACTGGAAAAAGGGCAGGAGCGTCAAGGCGCCCACGGGCAGGGCGTACAGGAAAAGGGTGGGCGTGGAGTAGGAGCCCAGGTAGCGTTTCCCGAAAATATAATACAGGGCGTAGCAGAAGCCGGACAGAAGGCCGAAGACGATGGCCGCCGTGGTGACGGCCGGTCCCGAGCCGTCGATCTGGGGTCCCAGGCTCACCCCGGCCACGCCGATGATGGTGGCGATCACCGCCGCCACCTTGAACGAGCCCATGCGCTCCTTGAGCAGGAAATAGGACATCACGGCCACCCAGGCCGGGGCGGTGTAGAGCAGCACCGAGGCCAGGGCGGCCCCGCCCGCCTTGACGGCGGTCACGTAGAATCCGAACAGCCCGGCCACGCCCAGCACCCCGAACGCCCCGATCATGGGCGCGTCGCGCCTGGCGATGCGCACCTTGCCGATGCAGACGGCGTGGATGGCGTAGAGAACCCAGGCCATGGCCGTGCGCCAGAAGGCCGCTTCCAGGGGCGGCATGCCCGCGTCAAAGGCCATTTTGCTCACCGGGCCGATGAGGCCCCACAACACGGCCGCGGCCAGCACCAGGGCGTATCCGGTCATCATGACTCCGCAACAGGAGAATGCGGTCCGCAACAGGGTTGATTCATTCGCAAAAAGGGAGGCCTATCAGGCGATGGGCAAAAAGAAAAGCAAAAGCCCGCCCCTGGTCCCGCCTTTCTTTCCCTGCAAAAATAGTCTACAAACAAAATGTTTTTGCGCGTCCCCCGGCAAGGCGCATGCGCGTTGCGTTTCCAGGCGTTCCCCCGCCAGGACGGGCCGTCTCGCGTCCGCAACAAGCGCAAAAGAGCGTCTTGAAGACGCCATGCTGTGGGAAGGGCTTGTCCCTGGACAATGGACGTATCCTCATTACGTTGCGCCCACGGAATCTTGGGAAGGAATGCCTGAGCAGTGTTATTTTTACGAATAATGGCGGTTCCTTTTTCCCTTGGCCATGGCCGCGGTTGCGCGGCGCGCCGGGGAGCGTTCGTTCCGGCGGGATCGCGCGGCCTGTCCGCGCGGTCTTGGAGCGCAACCCTGTCCAGGGAGACGGCTCCATGAGCGTGCGCGGATTCCCCAACCGCCTGGCCGTGCGCATCGCCGCGCCCATCCTCATCTCCTGGGCCCTGGCGGGGGCCTTGCTCTATTCCTTCGTCCTTTCCTCGGCCTCGGAGTTTCTGGAAAACGCGGCGGATGAAAACATGGCCTGGATGGCCCGGGCGGCCCGAAACGCCATGGACAGCCGCCGGGACGTCCTGATCAAGGAGGGCATGGCCGCGAGCCCAGGGTATCTTTTGAGTTGCCAGATCCGCTCCAAGGACGAGATCGAGGCCTTCTTGCGCCAGTACAAGGTCGAGGGCCTGATCATCGAGAAAACCCCTGATGGTCCCAAGGAAATCCTCAGTCTTTCCCTGCCCATGAGCGAGTGGGCCGCTCACGCCCTTGACGCGCCTCCGGACCGTGCCTCCGCCGTCACCGTGGGCGGGCTGCGCCGCTACGTCTACGGGTTCGACTACGCGCCCTGGAACTGGCGGGTTCTTCTGGCCAAACCCCCGGAGACCTACGCCGCCTTGCGCCACAAGGCCTTGACCGCCTATGCGGCCACGGGCGGCATCCTGCTGCTTGCGGCGTTCCTTGTCCTGTATTCCCAGTATGTTTCGGTGAACATCCCCATCATGCGCATCATCCGCAGCCTCAAAATAGGGGAGGCGCCCTCCTATCGCGGAACCTATGAATTCGAATATCTCAGCGACGCCATACGGACCATGATGACGTCCCTGGAGGAGCTCAACCAGAATCTGGAGCGGGTGGTCGGGGAGCGCACCAGGACGCTGGAGGAAAAGGCCGGAGAACTTTCCCTGGCAAACCGGAAGCTCATGGAGCTGGACGACATGAAGTCCGCCTTTTTGTCCTCCATCTCCCACGAGCTGCGCACCCCGCTCACTTCCATCCGCGGCTTCGCCAAGCTCACCCTGCGCGATTTTGATCGCGCCTGCCGCAACGCGCCCCCGGGAGCGGACGATTTCGCCGGACGCTTCCAGCGCATGCGCAAGAACATGGACATCGTCATGAGCGAGGGCGAGCGGCTGACCCGGCTGGTCAACGACATCCTGGACGTGAACGAGATCGAGTCCGGCCGGGCGGTCTGGCATGAGGCGGACGCGGATCCGGCCGCGCTCGTGGAGGAGGCGGCCGTCCAGGCCGGGACCGCCCTTCTGGAACGGCCGGGCCTGCGCTTCGTGGTGGACGCGCCAGATCATCTCCCGCTTGTGCGCTGCGACCCGGAGCGGTTGCGCCAGGCGCTGTTCAATCTTTTGGACAATGCGGCCAAGTTCACGGAAAAGGGCGAGGTGCGGGCCATAGTCGAGCCTGCCGGGCCGGACCGCATCCGTTTCCTGGTCAAGGACCAGGGCGTGGGCATCGACCCCGGGGACCTGGACAGGATTTTCGACCGGTTTCATCAGATCAATCATGAAAAAACGTTGCGGGACAAGCCGAGCGGCACGGGGCTCGGGCTGACCCTGTGCCGGCTCATCGTCGAGCGCCACGGCGGAACCATCACCGCGCGGTCGGCCCCGGGCCAGGGCAGCCAGTTCACCATCGAACTGCCCCTGCGGCCCGGCGAAATCGCAACCCAGACACCCCAAGGAGACGCGTCATGACCGAGCGGAAACTCTATTGCGTCAACGACATTTCCCATGCGGACTTCCAGTGGTCGAGCCGGAGCGAATTCTTCCACCTGCGCAAATACGACTGCAACGGCGCCGTGATGAAGGAATGGACCGCGCCGGTGAAGGAGCGCTACCAGGGCAACCTGCGCTGCGCGGTCTGCGGGGGCGAGGCGTTCGTGGCCGGGAAGGGGCTGACGGACATGGGCGAGAAGATCGTGGCCTGCGATTTCCTGGGCCGTTGCAAGGATTTTTTCAAGGACGAGAACCTGAACAACCTGGAGAAGCTGCTGGCCGCCCTGGACGCGTCCCGGCATGAGGCCGCCGCGAGACGGCTCGCCAAGGATCTGGCGGACGACCCGGCCGGCCGCGCCCTGTTCGAAAAATACGGCCTGGGGGATCTGTTCTCCTGATGCGGTTTCGTTATTCGATTTCAGCGTCAGGCGCATTGCCGTGAAAGGCCGCCCCGTGCTAGAAGAGGGCGGGCTGAGTTTTCCGGCGCCCGTTTTCGGCGCGGGGTAAAGGGAGGAGGACGAAATGCGGCGTTTGCTTCCGGCGCTTGTTGTTCTTGCCGCCGTCTTGCTCCCTGCGCGGGCCATGGCCGAAAAGGTCAACGTGACCGGCGTGGCCGCCGCCTGCGAGGACTTTTTACGGCTGGCCCCTGGCGATTTGACGTCCATGCGGGAGACGTTTTGCGAGTATTACCGGAAAACCGGCGGAAACGGCCTTATTGCCCGGGACTATCTCGACTATATCGAAACGTTCGTCAGCGTGATCCAGACCGTGCGCAACCTCCGCGAAATCCTGGTCCTGTATCAGGCCGGGGAGTACGCGGACCCCGCCAAGGCGGACGCCGCCCTGTTTCAGATCGCGAGGAATCATAAGGAGCTGTTGGATGTTATCGCGCACAAGGCGGCGCTCTCCGTCAAGGAATTCGAGCTTGCCAAGGATTTTCCCTTGGGCGTGTCCAGCTATGAGGCCTACAGGCGGACCCAGCTTGCCGCCCAGGCGGTCGAGGAGCTGTACGAGCGAGCCAGGGAAAACGCCGGACAGTAGAAGCGCCTCCTGGCTTTGCCAAAACCGGGAACGAATCGCATGACGCGCGCGACGCATATACTGGGCGTCCTGCTCGTTTGTTTCGGACTCGCCTTTGCGGGCGCCGCGTCCGCGCAGACCCGCCCGCTCATTTTCCAGCGCCTTTCCGTGGAGGACGGCCTGTCCCAATCCTCGGCCCTGGCCCTGGCCCTGGACCGCGAGGGATTCCTCTGGATCGGCACCTACGACGGCCTGAACCGCTACGACGGTCTGGAATTCAAGACCTACAGAACCGACCCGGACGCGCCGGGCTCCATCTCCGACGTCAATATCCGCTCCCTGCTCGTGGATTCCCAGGGAACGCTCTGGGTGGGCACGAAAAACGGCGGTCTCAACCGCTACGACCGGAAGACGGATTCCTTCACCGTCTTCCAGGAGGACCGGTCCCGCCCGGACGCTCTGCCGGGCAACCAGATCAGAAGCCTGTTCGAGGACTCCAGGCATCGGTTGTGGGTGGGCGGCAACCAGGGGCTGGCGCTCATGGATCGGGAGGCCGGGACCTTCGCCGGCTATCCGGGAAAGCCCGGGTCGCCCGGCTTCATCGGCGCTGCGGAAATCCTGTCCCTGGCCGAGGATTCCTCGGGCGCCCTGCTGGTGGGCGCGGACTGCGGACTTTTCCGGCTGGATCCGGACACGGGCGAAAGCGAGCGCCTCGATCTGGGGCTTTCCAGCCAGGGGCGCCCCGGGCCGGTGGTCCTGTCGATCATGCCTGAAGACGGGAAGATCTGGGCCGGAACCGAGGCGAACGGCCTTATCCTCTACGATCCCGCCACGCGGCGAACCGAGACCTTCCTGCCCGGCCGGGCGGTCTGGACCCTGCTCAAGGATTCCGGAGGAATCTTCTGGGCGGGCTCCAGCCGGGGACTGGCCAGGCGTCTGGATCTGCAGGACGGCGGCTTCTCCTTTGACATCATCCGCAACAACCCCATGGATCCCCGCAGCCTTTCCGGCGACGACGTGGTCAGCCTGCTCGAGGACGATTCCGGCATCCTGTGGGTGGGGGTCTACGCCGACGGCCTGAACAAGCTCAATCCCAGGGCGCGAGCCTTCGGATTGTACGCCCACAAGCAGGGCGATCCGCATAGTCTTTCGGGCAACGAGATAAGCGCCATCACCGTGGACCGGACGGGCATTCTGTGGGTGGGAACCCGCAACAGCGGGCTTAACCGCATCGATCGCGCGAAAAACGCCTATTCCGTCTATGCGAACGATCCGGCCGACCCGGACAGCCTTTCCCAAAACGAGATCACCTGCCTTTTGGCCGATTCCAAGGGCAGGCTCTGGGCGGGCACGGCGGACAACGGACTCAATCTCCTGGATCCGCAAACAGGAAAATGGAAGCATTTCCGGTATGACCCGGACAATCCGCAAAGCCTGTCCCAGGACAAGATCTGGTGGATTTTCGAGGGCTCGGACGGTTATCTGTGGATCGGCACCAGCAAAAAGGGGCTCAACCGCTTCGATCCCGAGACCGGGGTCTGCAAGCGCTACCAGCACGACCCGGACAACCCCCAGAGCATAAGCCACGACCGGGTCCGGCATATTTTCGAAGGCTCGGACGGCTATCTGTGGATCGGCACCAACGGCGGGCTCAACCGCTTCGACCGGACCACGGAAACCTTCACCTGCTGGAAGAACGATCCCGGGAACCCCAGAAGTCTTTCCAACGACCGGGTGACGCCCATCCTGGAGGACGCCAAGGGCTATTTGTGGGTGGGAACGGACAACGGGCTCAACCGGTTCGACCGCAAGACCGGGACGTTCATGCGGGTGACGGAAAAGGACGGCTTAAGCAACGACGGGGTCCAGGGCCTTCTCATGGACAAGGAGGGCAACCTGTGGCTGTCCGCCTTCAGGGGGCTTTCCAAATATGATCCCCAGTCCGGGCTCATCCGCAATTACGCCCCGCGCGACGGTCTGCAAGGCATCGAGTTCTGGATGAACAGCTATTTCATGGCCAAGGACGGAGAGATGTTCTTCGGCGGCCTAAGCGGCATGAACGCCTTTTACCCGGACCAGGTGCGCTGGAACCGGCACGTCCCTCCCGTGGTCTTCACGGACATTTCCGTCATGAACGAGCCCCTGGCGGGCGACGAGAATCCCAACGTCATCGCCAAGCTGAGCCTGCCCTACGCCAAACGGATGGTCGCCCTGCGTTTCGCGGCCCTGGACTTCTCCGACCCGGACAAGAACCGGTTCTCCTACAAGCTGGAGGGCTTCGATCCCTCCTGGATCCAGACCAACGGGCACACGGCCGTCTACGCCAATCTGAGCCCCGGGGAGTACGTCTTCCGGGTCAAGGCCGCCAATGACGACGGCGTATGGAACGAGACCGGCAAAAGCCTGGTCATTGCCATCATCCCGCCGTTCTGGATGACCTGGTGGTTCAGGCTTATCGGGGCGATGGCCCTTCTCGCCCTGCTCTCTCTCGGCTACCGCTGGCGGGTGGGCGCCCTGAACGCCCAGCGGCGGCATTTGAGCGCGCTGGTGGAGGAGCGAGCCCGGGAACTCAAGGCCGAAGTGGAGGAGCGCCGGATCGCCCAGGAGGCCGCCATACGGGCCAAGCTCGAAGCGGAGAAGGCGGCCATGGCCAAGAGCGAATTCCTGGCCAGGATGAGCCACGAAATCCGCACGCCCATCAACGTCATCCTGGGCATGGGCGAGGTCCTGGCCGAAACGGGCCTTTCGGACGAACAGCGCAAATACGTGGCGGCCTTCAAATCCGCCGGGGATCTTCTTTTGTCCGTCATCAACGACGTGCTGGATTTTTCAAAGATCGAGGCGGGACGTTTCGAGCTCGAACGCGCGCCCTTCGATCTGCGGGCGGCGCTCGACGACGTCTCCCGGCTTGTCCGCTTCAAGGCCGAACGCAAGGGCCTGACCTATTCCCTGCATGTCGCCCCGTTCGTTCCCGAGGTCCTTATCGGCGACAGCGTGCGGCTGCGCCAGATCCTTATGAACCTGCTCGGCAACGCGGTGAAATACACAAGCCAGGGCGAGGTGACGGTCCGGGTGGAAATGGACGGCGGGACCGGCGAGGAAGATCGTTCGCCCGTCCAGGGCGGCTCCTGCGCCTTGCGGTTTTCCGTCAGGGATACGGGGCCCGGCATCCCCGAGGCCGACCAGGAGAAGATCTTCCAATCCTTTTTCCAGTCCGGCGCGCGCCCGGGCGGCAATCTGGGCGGCACGGGACTGGGGCTGGCCATCAGCAAGCGGCTGGTGGAATTCATGGACGGCCGGATCAGCGTCGTCTCCGTCCTTGGCCAGGGCAGCGAATTCGTGTTCACGGCGGTCTTCGGCGTGGGGGCTCCCCTGGCGGACGCCGGGCGTCAGGGCGCCCTTCCCATGGGATCCATCCTGTCGACGGGGATGATCGGCGCGGCCGGGATGGCCGGCATGACGGAGATGGCGGACATGGAGGACATGAGCGCCCTGGAGGGCGGCCGCGTGGAGAAGGGCGGCCATGTGGGCCGGGCGCTGCTGGCGGAGGACAACAAGGCCAACAGAAGCCTGATCCAGTTGTTTGTCAGCGGCCTGCCCGTCAAGCTGATCGAGGCGGAGGACGGGGTCCAGGCCGTGCGGCTCTTCAAGGAAGCCGGGCCGTTCGACATCGTGCTCATGGACATCGAGATGCCCGTCATGGACGGGGTGGAGGCGGTCAAGGCCATCCGCGAGCTGGAGCGGGCCGAGGGCTCGCCCTCCACGCCCATCGTCGCCCTGACCGCCCACGCCTTTTCCGAACAGCGCGACCGCTGCGTGGCCGCTGGCTGCGACGATTTCATCGCCAAACCCATGAGCAAGGCCCGCCTGATCGAGACCCTGCGCCGGTACGTCAAAGGACTGCCCGCCCCGGCCGAGCCCCTGGAAGCGGCGGCCCAGGCCGAGGAGGAAGACGAGGATGCGGTGGTCTACGTGCGCGAACGTCTGGTCAACGTGCTGCCGGTTTTTCTGCAAAGCGTGGACGACGTCGCCAAGGCCATCGCCAAGGCCGTTGAGGAAAAGGATTTCGAGAAGCTCTTCCGCCATGGGCATACGCTCAAGGGCTCGGCGGCCAGCTTCGGCTTCACGCGCCTGTCCGCTCTCGGCGCCGCCATCCAGACGGCCGCCGAGCGCCGCGACGCCGTGACCGCCGCCGCCCGGATGGACGAGCTTACGGCCTATATGGATAGGCTGGAGGTGAAATACCGGTGATGGCAGGACCCGGCGGCGCGCCGCGCCGCATCATGATCGTGGAGGATGAACGCATCGTGGCTTTGGACGTGAGGGCCATGGTGCGCAGGCTCGGTCATGAGGTCTGCGCCATGACGGGGTCGGGGGAGGAGGCCTTGCGGCTTTTGCCCGGAGCCGGACCGGATCTCATTCTGATGGACATCATGCTCGAAGGGGAGCTTGACGGGGTGGAAACCACCCGGAGGATCAGGAGCAATCGCCGGATTCCCGTGATTTTCGCCTCCGCGTATTCGGATGAACGGACCCGGCTTCGCGCCTATGAGACCGAACCCAGCGCCTTTCTGGTCAAACCGCTCGACCTTCGCTCCCTGAAAAAAGCCATCGATTCCGCCCTGGCGGCCGATCCTTGGAATCCGCCCCTCGACGAACCGGACGCTTCCTGATAATCGGACAGGGAAAACAAGGAGTTGCGCATGCTTCTGGGCATCGATGTCGGAGGAACCCATACCGACGCGGTCCTGGTCGGCAGGCAGGGGCTGGTCGCCTCTGCCAAGGCGCCGACGGATCACGGCGATTTGCTCGGTTCCGTGCGGTCCGCGCTGGCCGCCATCGTCTCCGAGGCCGGGGCCGAGGGCGTGGAGCGGCTGAACCTGAGCACCACCCTGTCCACCAACGCCATCGTGGAGGGCAAGACCGAACCGGCCGGGGTCTTCGTGTCCGCCGGTCCGGGCATCGACCCGGCCAACTACGCCATGGGGGAGTTCTTCTTCACGGCGGGCGGCTCCATCGACCACCGGGGAGCGGAAGTCGATCCCCTGGACGAGGCCGCGGTGATCAAGGGGTTGCGGCGCTGCCGGGACGCCGGGGTCAACGTCTTCGCGGCCGTGAGCAAATTTTCCACCAGAAACCCGGCCCATGAGCAGCGCATCAAGGAATTGGTCCACCCCGAGGCCCAGTACGTGGCCATGGGGCACGAATTTTCCGGCCAGCCCGGGTTTGGCCGCCGCATCGCCACCGCCTACTACAACTGCGCGGTCTGGCGGCTCTACAACCGCTTCGCCGACGCGGTGCAGCGTTGCGCCCTGGATCTTGGCCTGACCGCCCGGATCAACGTCCTCAAGGCGGACGGCGGCACCATCCCCCTGGCTCTTTCCCGCTCCCAGCCCGTGCAGTCCATCCTGTCCGGTCCCGCCGCCTCGGTCATGGGCATCATCGCCGTGTGCGACATCGTCACGGACTCGGTCATCCTGGACATCGGCGGCACCACCACGGACATCGCCGTGTTCGCCGAGGGCGCCCCGCTCATCGAGCACGAGGGCATCGCCATCGCGGGCAGGCCCACCCTGGTGCGGGCCTTGCGCACCCGGTCCATCGGCGTGGGCGGGGATTCCGCCATCCGGGTCACGTCCGAGAGCGTGACCGTGGGCCCCAACCGGCTCGGACCGTCCATGGCCATGGGCGGCGCGCATCCCACCCTGGTGGACGCCCTCAATGTGCTCGGGTTCATCGCTTTCGGCGACGCCGAAGCCTCCAGGCGCGGACTGACGGAGCTTGGCGCGGCCCACGGCTTCGACGGCGAGACCCTGGCCGAATACGCGGCCGCCTCGGCCGTGAACCGCATTCGCGAGGAAACGGCCGGATTCGTGCGGGAGATCAACGACAAGCCGGTCTACACCATCTACGAGATGCTCGAGGGCAAGAAACTCGTCCCCGGCCGGGTCTACGCCATGGGCGGACCGGCCAAGGCCCTGGCCCCGCTTCTGGCCGACGCCTTCAACGAAGAGCTCGTCGTGCCCGAGCACTACGCCGTGGCCAACGCCATCGGCGCGGCCCTTTCCCGGCCCACCTGCTCGGTGGAGCTTTTCGCGGACACCTCCAAGGGCCGCATGCTCATCCCCAGCCTGGGCGTTACCAGGCAGGCCCCCAGGGACTACAACCTGCGCGCGGCCGAGAACGACGCCCTAGCCGCCCTGCGCAACCATATGCGCCAACAGGACATGTTCGACGGCGAGGCGGAGGTGGAGATCACCGAATCCTCCTCCTTCAATATGGTCGAGGGCATGACCATGACCGGCCAGAACATCCGGGTGGCCTGCCAGGTCAGGCCCTGCGTTTTGCCCCAATACCGCAAGGCGGTGAGCTGCGAATGCTGAAAGCCAAGAACAGCCTGGGCCTCGTCTTTTTCCCGGCCTTCGACTGGGCCATTTCCCCCACCCATCCCGAACGTCAGGAGCGCCTGCTCTACACCCAGGACCAGCTGCGCGAAGAGGGGGTCTTCGACATTCCGGGCATCACGGAATACAAGCCCGACATGGCGGGGATCGAGGACGTGGACCGGACGCATTTCTCGTTTCCCGACGCGGCCGCCGTCACCACCAAATCCCATCTCGTCTCCGCGGGCGGCGCCATCAAGGCCGCCCGGCTGGTGTTCGAGAAAAAGGCGGACCGCGCCTTCGCCATGGTGCGGCCTCCCGGACACCACGCCATGAAATGCGTCCACGGGGCGCGCGGCTTTTGCAACATCAACATCGAAGCGGTCATGATCGAGCATATCCGCGAGATCTACGGCCCCCTGCGCGTGGCCATCGTGGATACGGACTGCCACCACGGGGACGGCACCCAGGACATCTACTGGAACGATCCGGACACGCTTTTCATCTCCATGCACCAGGACGGCCGCACCCTGTATCCGGGCACGGGCTTTCCCAACGAGATGGGCGGGCCGGGCGCCATGGGAAAGACCCTCAACATCCCGCTTCCTCCGGGAACGTCGGACGAGGGCTTCCTCTACGCCCTGGACAACCTGGTCATGCCCGCCCTGGAGGCGTTCAAGCCCGACCTGGTGATCAATTCGGCCGGACAGGACAACCATTTCTCCGACCCCATCACCAACATGTCCTTCTCCGCCCAGGGCTACGCGGAACTCAGCCGCAGGCTGAACGCCCAGCTGGCCGTGCTGGAGGGGGGCTACGCCATCCAGGGCGCGCTTCCCTACGTCAATCTCGGCATCGTCCTGTCCATGGCCGGGCTCGACTATTCCCACGTGCGCGAACCCCATTTCGATCCGGCCTCCATCCGCCAGGGCCCTCAGGTCACGGAATACATCAAGGAACTGTGCGGCCAGCTCCTGAAGATGCACCTGAACCCCCCGAAAAAAGCCAATTACGGCGAGGAATCCCAGGGCTGGCTCAGGCGCAAGCGCACCGTATACTACGACACGGACCACATCACCGAGTACCAGAACGAGTTCACGAAACTGTGCGGCCATTGTCCGGGCGTCATGCGGGTGGAGACGGACTCCTCGCGCAATCCCATGTGCCTGGGGGTGCAGATTCCCATGCGGGCCTGTCCGGACTGCGTGGCCGAGGGGTACCGCGCCTTCGAGGCGGGCCAGCTCAAGGGCAAGTTCCGGTATCTCCAGCTCATCGACCGGAAGAATAAGCAATATCTGCGGCATTCGGGCTAGACCG
>CALGYO010000043.1 GCA_937934715.1 uncultured Desulfovibrionaceae bacterium
AAAATCATGCCCACGGCGGCGGTGATGGTTCCGGCCAGAAGAAGAACCAGGGGAAAGGGCAGCCCAAGGCCGGAGAAATAGCCGGCCGCGTAGGCGCCCGCGCCGATGAAGGCCCCATGGCCCAGCGAAATCTGGCCGCAGGTTCCGGTCAGGAGATTGAGCGAAACCGCGCCGATGACCGCGATGTTGATGAAACACAGGATGGAGACCAGATACTGGTTCATGAAATGCGGGATGACGCACAGGACGAGGAAAAAGAGCGCCATGGAGCATTTGAGGAACCGGCCGGGAAAGAGCTGGGCCTCGCCCGCGTAGGTCCTGAAAAAAAGGCCGCATTGTCCGTACATGCGCTACACCCGCTCGATTTCGTGGGTTCCGAACAAGCCGTAGGGCTTGATCATGAGAATGAGGACCAGGAAGACGAAGGCGGCCACGTCCTTCACCCCGCCCAGGCCGAGCAGCTCCTTGGCCGCGCCGTCGCAGACGTTTTCCAGCACGCCGATGACCAGCCCCCCGAGCGCCGCGCCCGCCAGGCTGTCCAGTCCGCCCAGGATGACCGCCGGAAAGACCTTGAGCCCGAGATGCCCCAGCTGGGCGTTGATGCCGTTGATGTTGCCGAGGATGACCCCGCCGATGGAGGAGACCATGGCCGCGATGCACCAGGACAGGGCGAAGACGCGTTTGACGCTGATGCCCATGCTGGCGGCGGCCTGCTGGTCGAAGGCCGTGGCCCGCATGGCCACGCCGGTGCGCGAATATTTGAAAAAGGCGGTGAAGATGAGAAAGAGCGCGGCGGCCAGCAGGAAGGCGGCGATGTAGACCGGCGCCACGGGCAGCCCGGCGATGACCACCGGCGTTTGCGGCAGCACGGGGGGGAAGACGCGGATTTGCGTGCCCCAGAAGAGCTGGACCAGGGATTTCAGAACCGAGGACAGGCCGATGGTGACCATGATGACGCTAATTATGGGCTCGCCGATAAGCGGCCTGAGCGCCAAACGTTCGATGGCCATGCCGAGGACGAAGGAGAAGGCCAGGGTCATGAGGAAGGAGACGGCAAAGGGCAGCCCGGCCTGCACGGTCAGGGCGAAGCAGACGTAGGCGCCGACCATGACCAGCTCGCCCTGGCAGAAATTGACCACCTTGGTGGCCTTGTAGATGATGACGAACCCCAAAGCCACCAGGCTGTAGATGCCGCCCACCACCAGGCCGCTTATCATGAGCTGAAGATAGTATTCCATAATCTTACTCTTTAGCTACGAGGAAAGCACAGCAGACAACTCGTTATCAATATCGGAAACTGAAAATAGTGTAATTTTAAGCTTCAATTTCATATATTTTAATTTAGTGGTCACAATACTTTTAATTTTGTCAGAAGCAACAAGAACCCATACCTGCGCCTCAGACAATATTCTTTCTGCATTTTTTGCTTGCTCCGGCGTACCTACTCCGTTCAACACTTTATGTTGTAATGATGAAATCCTAGCTATTATAATATCATCCAATATCGATAGTCGCCAAATAATAAGATCTGGTCTTAATGCCTGAAAATTTCCAAAATATATAATTGATGTTCCTGTAAAATCTGACAACAAGCTAAAATTTAACTGCTGCCCGAGCATGAAAATATCTCGCTCCCCTCGATCCTGTAGAGAAAGAAACATCCCCCCTTTGTGCAAAAGAAATGTACCTACCACGTGGTCAGGAACGCTAACGACCTGCTCATTTGGAATTGTTTTCTTGATGGCAGCAAGAATGCTTTTTTCGGCTAAAAATTTAAAGTTTTCATAACTATACTTTACTGTATCAAGACCAGCCACGTTAAAAGGAAGACGCTGATCTTCTCGTTGAAAAGGCACAATATATTTATTGAATCCGAGCATGAGCCCATATTCCATATTAACATTTGCATTAGGCACTTCACTACCACCCTCAATTCTATTATTGAGCAGGACAACACAAAATTGAGCAGTTATGATCTTTGAACAAATTTTTGCGCAAAAAATCAACTCTCCCGAAGACAACATGCTCTCAGCTTCTACTGGCTCAATATTATTATCTTTTAAAACACTAGTTATAATATCTTTCTCCAGCGGACTGTCTTTGAAACCATATGCGATAAAACAAGATCTTGACGAAGAAAAAGCATAGCCACACCTTGGATTTCCAATAACACAATGTTCATTTTCTCTAACTGTATTATTCATAATTATCTCTTCACATATTTCATCATCAACCACTTGAAATCATATATTTATTATTTCAAAATGCTGTCCGCCGGACACCTCTACTTAGACTTTACCCTTCCACATTCTCCAAGCGCAGGTCTCCGTGCATTTGTCGTACGCTGCCGTCCTGGTATTTGATCTCGGTTTCGAGACTTATTTCAACCTTACTCCCGTACAGCGCTTCGATAAGCGCGCCGTAGCGTTCGGCCACCACCTTGCGCCGCACCTTGCGGGTGCGGGTCAGCTCGCCGTCGTCCGCGTCCAGCTCCTTGAAAAGGAGGACAAAGCGCCGGATGCGCAGCTCCGGCTTGAGTCCACGATTGATGGAACGGATTTCCTCCTTGAGGAGGTCGTGGACGTCGGGCTTGGCGGCGAGATCCTGGTAGGTGGTGTAGGTAAGCCCCTTTGATTCGGCGTGGCGCCCCACTATCTCGCCGTCGATGCACACGATGGCGGCCAGATGTTCCCGGCCGTGGCCGAGAACCACGGCCTCCTTCACATAGGGCGAGAACTTGAGCTTGTTCTCCATGAATTGTGGAGAGAATTTCGCGCCGCCGGAAAGCGTCATGACGTCTTTCACCCGGTCGATGACCACCAGACGGCCGCGATCGTCGAAGTACCCGGCGTCGCCGGATTTGAGCCAGCCGTCTTCCAGGGTTTCGGCGGTGGCCTCGGGATTGTTGTAGTAGCCGAGGAACACGGCCTCGCTCCTGGAAAGGATTTCCCCATCGTCCGCGATGCGTATTTCGGTTCCCGGGATGGGCTCTCCCACGGAGTCGAAGTCCACGGCCTGGTCCCGGTGGATGCAGGAAATGCCCGCGATTTCGGTCTGGCCGTAGATCTGCTTCAGGTTGACGCCCATGGCGTGGAAGAAGCGGAAGGCGTCTGGCCCGAGCGCCGCCCCGCCCGTGCTGGCCGAGCGCACCCTGGAAAAGCCCAGCCGGTCCTTGAGGGCGCGAAAGAGGCAGAACCAGGCCACGGCGTAGGTAAGTTTGAGAAGGGGGCCCGGCTTTTTCCCGGCAAAGCGCGCGTCGGCGTAGCGGATGCCCACGGGGAGAAAGAAATTGTAGAGAAACCGCTTGAGCGGCGTGGTCTCCATGATCTTGACCCGGACCGAGGCGGCCAGATTCTCCCAGACCCTGGGCGGCGAGAAAATGACGTTGGGGCCGATCTCCCGGATGTTTTCCCGCACGGTATCGGGCTCTTCCGGGAAATTGACGGTGAAGCCGAAAAGCAGGGCCGAGGCGGCGGCCATCATCTGTTCGCCCATCCAGGCCAGGGGCAGGAAGGAGACGAACTCGTCGCTGGCGTATTTGGGGTCGGCCTGGCCCAGGTTGTAGGCCATGGACAGGAGATTTCTGTGGGAGAGCATGGCGAGCTTGGGGCGGCCGGTGGTGCCCGAGGTGGCGGCGATGAGGCAGGGATCGTCCGGGGAGAGCTCGTCGATGAAGGCGGGGAAGCGGCCGGCCAAGTCCCGGCCCAGCTTGCGCACGGCGGTGAAATCCATGAGCCCGGGCTCGTCGTAAAAGGCCATGCCCTTGGGATCGTGGTAGACGACGTATTGCAGGTCCGGCAGGGTTTCGCGCAGGCTCAGGATCTTGTCGACCTGTTCCTGGTCCTCGGCCACCACGAGCTTGGCCCGGGACAGTTCGAAGATATAGGCGATCTCCTCGGCGGGGGCGTCCTGGTAGAGCCCGAGCGCCATGCCGCCCAGGCCCTGGATGGCCAGTTCCGCAAAGAGCCATTCGGGCCTGTTGTCGCCGATCAGGATGACGATGTCCCCGCGCCCAAGCCCCAGGCTCTTCAGGCCTCCGGCGAATTCGGCGGCCGCCTGAAAATAGGCTTCCCAGGAAAAACGGCGCCATACGCCCCGCTCTTTTTCGCGCAGGGCGGTCTTTTTGCCGTGTTCGCGGGACCGGGCGGCCAGCAATCCGGGCAGGGTGGTTTCGTAGGGGCCGGCGGACCGTGTGGACGGGGCGGGCCGGGCGTTTCGCTGCATGAGAGGTCCGTCGGTTGGAGTTCGAAAAAGTCTATTATTTCAGTATGAAACAAATATGCGCCGGTGTTTTGAAGCGCCGGAGCCGGGGCGCCTAAGCGCCGGAACCGGGGCGCCTAAGCGCCGGAATCGGGGCGTCTAAGCGCCGGAGCCGGGACGCGCAGGCGCCGGAGGCCGGGGCGCTATCGTCCCAGAAATATGGCGTCCTCGCCTCCGAGATAAGCGGCCACCACGTTCTCGTCTGCCATGACCTCCTCGGGAGTCCCTTGCGCCAGGACCCGGCCGAAATCCAGGACCACCACCTTCTTCGAGATGTCCATGACCACGCCCATGTCGTGTTCCACCAACAGCGCGGTCATGCCCCACTCCTCGTTGATGTCGAGGATGTAGCGGGCCATGTCCTCGGTCTCCTCCAGGTTCATGCCCGCCATGGGCTCGTCCAGGAGGATGCAGTCGGATTCGGCCGAAAGCGCCCGTCCCAGCTCCACGCGTTTCTGCACGCCGTAGGGAAGCTTGCCCGCGGGGACGTCCCGGTAGGGGGACAGTCCGAGGAAATCGATGACGTCCTCCACCCGGCGGCGGTGGAGATCCTCGCTGCGCCTGGCCTTGCCCAGGTAGAGGATGGAGGCCAGAAGGCCGTAGTCCATGCGGGCATGGCGTCCGGCCATGAGGTTGTCGAGCACGGAAAGCCCGCGGAACAGGGCGATGTTCTGGAAGGTGCGCGAGAGCCCGAGACTGGTGCGGGCGTGGGCCGGGACCGCGAGCAGGTCCCGGCCGCCCAGGGTGATTTTTCCGGAATCGGGCCGGTAACGGCCGCTTATGCAGTTGAGCATGCTGGTCTTGCCAGCGCCGTTGGGACCGATGAGCGAGACGATGGCCCCTTTTTCCACGGTGAAGCTCACGTCGAGAAGCGCGGCCACCCCCCGAAAGGTCAGGGTGATTCCCGAAACCTCCAGATAGGACATCAGCTCTCCCATTCCTCTTCGAAATTCGCGGCGGAGACCAGCTTGTAGCCCTTGCGCTCGATGGCGCCCGCCACCTGGGAGGGATCGTCCGTGGCCAGCCGGATGACCACCATGCGCCGCCCGTGGTGGTAGAAGGTGCCGGTGGCGATGATGGAGACGCCCATGTCCTTGATGATGCCCGAGACCTCGTGGATGACGCCGGTGCGGTCCTCCACTTCGAAGACGATGCGCGAGCCGCCCTGGCGCAGGCCCATTTCCTCCACCAGCACGTCGAGCATGACCGAGCGGTTGATGTAGCCCACGAGCTTGCCCCGGTCGTCCACCACGGCCAACCCTGCCAGGCTTTTTTTCTGCATGATGTCCGCGGCTTCCTCGATCTCCATTTCTGGATGCACGCTGGTGATGTCGCGGCGCATGATCCGGCTCACGGTGAGTTTGGCGAGCAGATACAAAATCTCATGCTTTTCCAAGGTGGTCATGACCGAGGGAAGGGCCAGGTTGATGTCCTCTTTCCTGACGTAGCCCACCAGATCTCCGGCCTCGTCCACAACGAGCAGCATCCACAGGTCATGTTCCTTGAGGAGCTTGTCCGCGTCCTTCACCGGGGTGTTCGGGGTGACTTTCTTGAAGTCTTTGAGCATTTTGAGACCAACGTACATCCGTATTCTCCTTGGGCTCCCGCCAACTGACGGGACAGTGCCATGGTTTCACCGTTTCGCAGGCCAACTTTTCCATAAACGGCGTGAATCAGACCATAAGCGGCGAAGCGTCCGGGCGGCGGCCTGCGATTCGCCGGACCTTACGCCTTAAACCTGTTTCCGGTCTTTGCGTCAAGGGCGCCCGGCGCGGTCCGGACTGGGAACGCGCTGTTTCACAGTATAACAAAGGCAAACGAAAAATGTTGAACAGCTCGTCTCGAAGCCGGAATGCACGGTCTGGAAGGCGGAAGTGAAAAAGGCGGGCTCAAGGAGAATGCGGTGAAACGGCGAAAGCGGCCGGGAAGGCCGCCTGGCATGGGGTCCCTATGGGCGGACGGGAGATTTTTTCCGCACGCGGCGGCGCAAGACAGCTTGGCGCGCCGGGAAGGCGTTTCCGGCGCTTGCGCTTGGCGCGGCCGGACGAAGAGCGGCCGGACAGGCCGGGAGGCGGATCAGACGGTCCATAAGAAACCGCGGTAGATGAGACGTTCGTAGACGGCGCACATCTTGAGGGCCTTCGCGCGGCCCACGCCTATGTCCAGAAGGCGGCAATACATGTGCGCGGGATTCAGCCGGTGTTGCAGATAATTCTTCAGCCTGTTCATGGCTCGACCCTCCGTGGAGGAGAAGACGTTCCTGTTGCCGGAATGCGATGCAAGAACGGTTCCGTTTTTCCGGCCCCTCCCTGTGCAAGAAAGGCCTCCATGGAGGGGAAGCGCGATCCGGGCTTTGGCCTTTGACGGTCTTATCGGCTGATCGGGAAAAAGCTTATGAGGGGATGAAAAAAGAAAAACCCACATCGTCTCCGACGCGGGTTTCTCTGTTTCAGAAAAACCGAACGATCACTTGGAGATGGCTTCCGCCGGGCAAGAATCGATGGCTTCGTCCACGCAGTCGTCGGTGGAATCCGGATTTTTCACGGTGGCCTTGTCGCCGTCTTCGTTCATCTCGAAAACGTCAGGGCAGGTTTCCACACAAGCTTCGCAACCCATGCACTCGTCTTCATTGATTTCAATGGCCATATCGTAGTCCTCCTTTTTTCTGGCTTCCTAACCAAATTCCTTGGCTAACGTCCAGCCCCGTGAGTATTCGCTAACGGGCTCCGCGTCAAGACGTTCACGGCCTCTTGGGCGCCTGCCCGGGCTTTTTTCGAACCGCCAAAAAATCGCCGGGCCGGGGGGGGCCGGGCGTGATTTATGCGAAAACATGTGCTATCCAGAAATCGCGGCGGCGCGTTCGTTCCCACGGGCCGCCTTTTGCATAGGGAGCGAGTCAATGGCTATCTTCAAAAGAAAAATCAAGGAAATCCTCACGCCCAAGGTCATCGGCGCGGACCCGGGAGAGCCGGTCGCGCGCGCCGTAGGCCTCATGCGGGAACACAATATCAGTTGCATCGTGGCTCTTCGGGAAGGCCGGCCCGCCGGAATCATCACCGAGCGCAACATCACGCGCTACATGGCCAACCGGGGATTGTCCTTCCTCGATTCGCCCATCCAGAACATCATGAGTTCGCCGGTGCTCTCCGTCACCGGCGAAACCTACATCTACGAAGCCTTCAACATCCTGGGCCACAGCAAAATCCGCCATCTGGTCGTGGTGGACCAGGCCGGGCTCGCCTGCGGCATGATCACCCAGTCGAACCTGATCAACCACCTGGGCACGGAGTATTTCCGCGAGGTGCGCCGGGTGGGCCAGATCATGTCAAAGCTCGTCTTCACCGCGCCCGTGGACTACCCCCTGGCCCAGGCGCTCACGGAGATGTCCGACAAATCCATAAGCTGCATCATCGCCGCCGAAAAGGACGCGCCTGTGGGCGTATTCACCGAGCGCGACGCCGTGAAGCTCGCCGACGAGCGCCGCGATCCGGCCGGGATGACCCTGGGTCAGGTCATGCGCTCCCCGGTGGCCTGCATCCGGGAGTCCGCCTCGGTGCGCGAGGCCGCCGACTTCATGCGCATCCGCAAGATCCGCAGGCTGGCGGTCACGGACGAGGCGGGCAGGCTGTGCGGGCTGTCCACCCAGTCCAACCTGATCAAGGGCCTGGAGGGCAAGTACATCGAGACCTTGAAGGACGTGATCCGGGAGAAGGAATCCGAGCTCATGCTGGCCTCCAAGGACCTGCGCGAGAAAACGGTCTATCTGGACAACATCCTGCGCTCCTCCATCGACATGGGCATCGTGGCCGCCGGGAGGGATTATCGCATCAACTACTTCAATCCCGCCGCGGAATCGATCCTGCACAAGAAAAGCCACGACGTGATCGGCCGTTCCATCCAGGGCATCCACCGGGAGCTCGGCGTGACGGAGGACCGCATGCCCCAGGCCCTGGGGCCCCTGGCGCCCGGGCTGACCCACGATTTCACCTTCCTGTCCCAAAACGGCGAGGGCCCGCGCCATATCGAGGCCAGGGTTTCGGGCATCTGGGACGATTCCGGCGTGAACTCCGGGTACGTGCTCATGCTCAAGGACGTGACCGAACGCAAGAAAGCCGAGGAAATCATCCGCAGGCTGGCCTACCACGACCCCTTGACCGACCTGCCCAACCGGGCGCTGTTTCTGGACCGTCTGAACGTGGAGCTGGCCAAGGCCAAGCGCAACGCGACGAGCCTGACCATCTTCATGGCGGACCTCGACCGGTTCAAGGAAGTCAACGACACCATGGGGCACCACGCCGGAGACATGCTGCTTGTGGCCATCAGCCGCCGGCTTCGCGAGCGCCTGCGGGCCTCGGACACCGTGGCCAGGATGGGTGGGGACGAATTCCTGTTCCTGCTTCCCGAAACGCATGGACCGGAAGACGTTCCGGAGCTTGCCAGGAGACTTTCGGGTTTCCTTGAAGAGCCGTTCGAAATCGACGGCCGGGAAATTTTCGTGAGCGCAAGCCTGGGCGCCGCCGTCTTCCCCCATGACGGCGAGGACGCCGGCGCGCTCATCCGCAAGGCCGACAAGGAAATGTACCAACACAAAAAAACGCGCCAATGCGGCATGTCCGGCGGCGCGTTTTCCGCGCGAGACGCAGATGAGCTCTGAGCACGCCCCTGTCCTCGACGTTCTGGAAAAAGACCTGATCGACTCCCTGCCGGGGCACGCCGCCCTCCTGGACCTGGAAGGACGCGTGCGCCTGGCGGGCGCCTCCCTGCTCGCCCTGGCCGGCGACGCCCTGGACGGAAAACTCACCGGGCGCGTGGAAGGCATGGATATCGCCGGCTTGTGCGCCGCGCTCTACGGCCAGTACGACCCCGAAGCCCTGAAACAGGGGCTCGCCGGACTGATTGCAATGGAGCGGGACTATTTCAGCCTGGAAATGCGCTGCCGCACGGCCACGGTCTCGACCTGGCACGCCCTGACCCTTTGCCGCCGCAACGGCCCGAGGGGCGGGCTGACCGCCCTGTTCACGGATATCGGGCGCCAGAAGCAGCTTGAGGAGCACATCCAGCACGACGCCTTCCACGACGCCTTGACCGGGCTCTTCAACCGGGCGCTCTTTCTCAACCGCCTGAGCCTGGCCATAAGCCGCCTCAAGCGCAACCCCAAGTCCTCCTTCGCCGTGCTCTACCTGGACATCGACCGATTCAAGCTGGTCAACAAGACCTTCGGCCACGTCACCGGCGACAGGCTGCTCATGGTGGCGGCCAACCGCCTGCTCAAGCTCTTGCGTTCGGTGGACACCCTGGCCCGTTTCGGCGGCGACGAATTCGCCATTCTGGTGGACGAGGTGGAGGACGCGGCCGGGGCCTCCGTCGTGGCCGAACGCATCCTCAACGAGATTTCCGAACCCTACCGTCTCAAAAAACAAGACGTGCACATCACCTGCAGCATCGGCCTGGTCCTCGGGTCCACGGCGTACGAACACCCGGACCAGATCCTGCGCGACGCGGACAACGCCATGTATTTCTCCAAGGAGCACGGCGGCGGACACTATACCGTGTTCGAGGCGGGCATGCACATCATGACCCGCAAACGGCTGGAGATCGAGATGGATCTCAGGAACGCGGTGGCCGCCGGGCAAATCAGCCTCTATTACCAGCCCATCGTTTCCCTGCGCAACGGGGAGATCACGGGGTTCGAAGCCCTGTGCCGCTGGAGCCATCCCAAATACGGCATGATCCCGCCCACGGAATTCATCCCCGTGGCCGAGGAGACCGGCATCATCCACGAACTGGGCGCCTTCGTGCTGGAACGCTCCTGCCGCAAGCTTAAGGAGCTGACGGACAAATTCCCCGGCGCCGCCTCCTTCACCATGAACATCAACATCTCGGGAAAACAGTTCAAGCGCCCGGATTTCGTGGACATCGTGGACAGGGCCATCAAGGACGGCGGCGTCGAGCCCGAGCGCATCAAGCTGGAGCTGACCGAGAGCGTGCTTCTGGAGGACGCGGACCTGGCCCTTTCCGCCATCACCCGGCTCAAGGCCCTGGGCGTCAAGGTGGTCATCGACGATTTCGGCACCGGATACTCCTCCTTAAGCTACATCCGGCGCTTTCCCTTCGATTCCCTCAAGGTGGACCGCTCCTTCGTGGGCTCCATGGAGGACGCGGCCCAAAGCCGGGAGATCATCAAGTCCATCATCGCCCTGGCCCACAGCCTGGGCCTGGAGGTGGTGGCCGAGGGCGTGGAGGCCCAGGGGCACCGGGACCTGCTCACGGGCATGAGCTGCGAATTCGCTCAGGGCTATCTCTTCTCCCGGCCCATTCCCGACGAGGAGCTGGACGCCCTGCTCACGGCCCAAAGCCGGGAGGATCCCGCCGCGCCCGAGACCGAATCGCCGTCGTGAATCGCGCCCCGTCAATCCGGGAGATCGCCTTCCGGCTTGTGGGCCCGCCCTGCGACCCGAACGTCTCCCCGCGCCCTGCGGCGTCCTTCTGAACGACTGGTGGGCCGCGTCCGGCGCAGACGCCGGTCCATCCGCATGCCCTCGCATCCGGCTCCGCTCGCCCTCCCCGTCCCGGCCCTGTCCCGGCTCCGAGGCGGACTCCCGGCGCCCGGACCGCGTCGCCGTACGCCGGACCGGATCCCGGCTGACTCGCGGACGGCGCGGGCGGCGCAAACGCCGGCCATGCCCTCAACGGCTCCTTGCGGCCATGGCGCTCCGCTCGCCGGCCCCTCCCCCCGGAACAAACCGTTGACACGGCTGACAATAGATATTATATATAGCAACCATGGAGATTTCTTATACTCCTAGGATTTCCTTTCGTCCTTCACAGGGACGCCTCAAGCGCCCGGCCCGTACCTCTCTCCCAATCCATAGAAATACCTACTCTTTTTCTGAACAATGCATAGCCTTACCCTATACTCGTGATCCACAGCCGGCGTCGCGTCCCGCAACAACATCCTAACCATCAGGAGGGCTGAGCCATGAGCGAAGCGGCCTTACAACTGGACGAGCGGCGGCATGGGACCTTCGCGGACAAAATCGCCGCGCTGTTGCCCGCCGGAGGAAACCTGTCCATGTGCCTGACCTGCGGAGCATGCTCCGCCGGTTGCCCGGCCACGGACATGGAGGGCATGGACCCCAGGAAATTTCTCAGGATGGCCGCCCTGGGCCTGGACGAGGAGCTGCTCTCCACGCCCTGGGTCTGGATGTGCACCATGTGCTATCGTTGCGTGAACGCCTGCCCCATGCAGGTGAACATCCCCGCGCTGGTCTACGAGGTCAGGGCGAGTTGGCCCAGGGAAAAAAAGCCCAAGGGGATCATCGGCTCCTGCGACCAGGGGCTCAGGACCGAGGGGGCCAGCGCGGTGGGCATTTCCTCAGCGGATTTCCGGTTCGTGGTGGAGGACGTGCTGGAGGAGGTGCGCGAAACCCAGCCCGCGTTCAAGGACCTGCGGGCGCCCATCGACAAGCAAGGCGCCTCCTTCCTGGTCAACCAGAACTCCAGGGAGCCGGTCAAGGAGCCGGACGAGATGGTTCCCCTGTGGAAGATCCTGCATCTGGCCGGAGTGGACTGGACATACCCGTCCGTTGGCTGGGGCGCGGAGAACTACTGCATGTTCGCCGCCGAGGACGACAACTGGCGCGCCGTGCTGGAAAAGCAGGTCCAGGGCGTCAAGAGCCTTAACTGCAAATCCTGGATCAACATCGAGTGCGGCCACTCCTTCTACTCGGTCTGGCAGGGCCTCAAGCGCTTCAACATCAACCTTGGCGTCGAGTTCGACCACATCGTGCGCTGGTACGCCCGCTGGATCCGCCAGGGCAAGCTCAAGCCCAGTTCGGATTGGAACAAGGAGCTCAAGCTGCGCTTCACCGCGCAGGACCCGTGCATGGCGGTGCGCAAATCCATGGGCGATCCCTTTGCCGAGGATCTGCGCTTCGTGACCAAGGCCTGCGTGGGCGCGGAGAACTTCGTGGACATGTTCCCCAACCGCTCCAACAATTATTGCTGCGGCGGGGGCGGTGGGTTTCTGCAATCCGGCTACAAGGAGGCCCGGTTGCGCTACGGCAAGGTCAAGGCCAACCAGATCAAGGCCACCAAGGCCGATTACGTCATCACGCCCTGCCACAACTGCCACGCCCAGATCGAGGAGCTCTCCGAGCGCTATGAGGGCGGCTGGCGCACCGTGAACCTGTGGACGATCCTCTGCCTGAGCCTGGGCGCGCTCGGGGAGAACGAACGGACTTACCTCGGCCCGGAACTGGCGGAAGCCGGTCTGCCGGGTTGATCGGGAAAGCCGCCCGCCTGGCTTCGTACGCGGGGAGCCGCTTCCAGGGTTTCCCGCGCGCCGGGATGAGCCGTACCCCGGGCTTGCGCGGGTCGTGTCCGGCTGCCCTTTCGCTTCTGCGACGCGCCGAACTCACTGGCGGTTTGGCGGAACCACCCTCATCGGGCGTCGCGATGGCCAGGAAGCGGCGGGCAGACGCCCGGACCTGGCGGGCGCGTCCGGCCGCTGTATGCGAGAACACCTCGGAATTCCTGGAAAATCCGCATGCGCCTCCAGCTCATATTACTGGGAGCGGATAATACTTAACAACCCGCTCCCGCGGCATTCGCCGCAGGCCCCGCTCCGCGTGGCCGT
>CALGYO010000044.1 GCA_937934715.1 uncultured Desulfovibrionaceae bacterium
GACGGCATACGAGATGTAGCCGTGACTGGATTCAGACGTGTGCTCTTCCGATCTCTCTCCACGCCTTTGCCCATGGTCCAGGAAGGATCCGTGGAGAGGCGTTCCTTGAGGCTGACGGCGTCCTCGGGGTCGGCGTCGCCCAGGGAATAGGCGGTGCCCAGGGTGGAGACGATCACTTCCTTGGCCGCGAAGCCGCCGATAAGCGCGATATTGGTGCGCCAATCGAACCCGGCCAGGCTGGAGACCGGTTCCAGCGCGGTTCCGAGCCGTCCGGCGGCCGAGGCGCTCAATTTGCGCATGGCCTCGCCAGCGTCCAGGGCGGCGAGTTTTTCTTCCAGGGACGCGACGCCGGCGCCCGCGTCTTGGGCCTGCGCGATGGCGGCCGTCAGTTCCGCGCGCTGGGCGTCGTAGGCCGCCGTCGCCGTCTCGGACGGCCCGGGGAAGGTCATGGCGGCCCAGATGAGGATGGAGATGGCGAGGATGGTGGTGCCCGCCTTCTTGATATACTGCCAGGTGCGCTCCCAGGTGTGGATGCACATGCCGCGCAGGGTGGGCAGGCGATATGGGGGCAGTTCCATGACGAACGGGGTGGACGGTCCCTTGATCACGGTCATGCGCAGGATTTTGGCCACGGCCAGCGCGATGATCCAGGCGGTCAGGGTGATGGCGAAGAGGACCAGGGCCTGGCTTTTGGGGAAAAACACGCCCACCAGCAGGATGAACACGGGCAGTTTGGCGCCGCAGGTCATGAACGGCGCGGTCAGGATGGTGGCCAGCTTTTCCCGGGGGCTGCGCAGGGTGCGGGTGGCCATGACGCCGGGCACGGCGCAGCCGCCGCCGATGCCGCCGGAGATGATGAACGGCATGACCGAGCAGCCGTGCAGGCCGAAGATGCGGAAGATACGGTCCAGCATGTAGGCGATGCGGGCCATGTAACCCGAGTCTTCCAGAAAGGCGATCTGGAGGAAGATCAGGAGGATGAGCGGCACGAAGCCCAGGACGCCGCCCACGCCGTCGATGACGCCAGAGACGAGCATGGATTTGAGGAGGCCGTCGGGCAGGGCGCTTGAGACCACGTCGCCCAGCCAGCCGAAGAAGTCCTCCATCCAGCCCAGGGGGTAGTCGCCCAGGGTGAAGGTGATCTGGTAGACGGCGAACAGCACGGCCAGCATGAGGACGGGACCGAAAAGACGGTGCGTGAGGACCTTGTCCATGCGGTCCGAGACGTCCATGCGCTGGCGAATCACGTCGCGGGCGAGGACGCCCTGCTTGAGGATGGAGGCGATGTAGCCGTAGCGGTAGTCGGCGATGATGGCCTCGGGGTAGGCGTCCAGGGTGTCCTGGCAGTGGGCGGCGGTAGCGGCGGCGATCTCTTCCAGCTTGGCGGCGGCGTCCTGACCGCGGCCGAGTTCCATGACCTCTTCGTCGCCTTCCAGGTATTTGAGGGCGGTCCAGCGGGCCGGGTAACGGTCCGTCAAAAAGTTGGATTCCTCGATCAGGGCGGTCATTTCCATGAGCGCCTGGTCGATGTCCTGGCCGTAGGAGATGACCAGGGGTTTCGCCGATTCGGGATTTGCGCGGCTGGCGGCTTTGGCTGCCTCGGCCAGGAGCCCGTCCACTCCCTTGCCGGTTCTGGCCACGGTTTCCACGACCGGAACGCCGAGGAGCTTGCCGAGCTTGACGGAATTGATGATGAGCCCCTGTTTCTGGGCCTCGTCCATCATGTTGAGGCCAAGGACCATGGGGGCGCCGAGTTCCATGATCTGCACGGTCAGGTAGAGATTGCGCTCCAGGGCCCCGGCGTTCAGGATGTCGATGACCGCGTCGGGCCGTTCGATGGCCAAAAAGTCCCTGGCCACGATCTCCTCCTGGGAATAGGCGGTCAGGGAGTAGGCGCCGGGCAGGTCCACGATGGTGAATTCCTCGCCCCCGGACACGGCCACGCCCTGTTTTTTCTCCACGGTGATGCCGGGATAATTGCCCACATGCTGGCGAGAGCCGGTCAGGGCGTTGAACAGGGTGGTTTTCCCGGCGTTGGGGTTTCCGGCCAGGGCGATGGTCTTGCGCGCGTTCATCCCTGGTCCTCGTCCTGAAGGTCCACCAGGATGTCGTCGGCCTCGTTGTTGCGAAGGGTCAGGGTGAAGCCCTTGAGCCGAAGCGCCACGGGGTCCTTGAGGGGCGCGCGGCCCACCACTTCGATATCAGCGCCCTTGATGAGGCCCATGTCCCGGATGCGGCGGCCGAGTTCTCCGGAAGCCTTGATGCTGTGGATGACGGCTCTTTGCCCCACCTTCAAGGTGCGCAGGCAGACCGGGCCGGGCGCGGATGCGCTTGCCATGGCGTTCTCCTTCACGACGAAATCGCTCTGAAATTTGGAATGAAGAAAGCCGCGAACGGGTCGCGGCCGGTATTTTTCGCGCGCATTGTCCGCCTGTTAGGCGATCACGGCGCCCTTTCACGTTCATGTCGCGTTGTTGAAACCCCGGGGTTCGTCAAAAACACTTCCGACCCCGCCTTCCACGCGCCGTTCAACCGCGCATACCCAGCGCATCGCCGCCGGAAACTTCGTTCGCTCGCAAAAAAGAGCCTTTTCCGGGAACCGATCCCTGAGGACTCGCCCGTCCCGCCGGTCTCAGGCCTTGGCGCTCTTTGTCAGGGACTCCGTGGCGGGCGCGGTTTCGAGCGTCTCGGCGCACGGGGGGCAGGCCATGGAGGCCAGGACCCGGCTGGCCAATCCGCCGCCAAGGGACAGGCTTGTTCCCCGGACCAGCAAATGGCAGGGGCCTCCGGACCGGGAGCGGATTTCCACCACGGTTCCCGGCGTCAGCCCCAGGGCGCACAATCGTCCTCTCGCTCGCGGGCAGTCGCAGAGTTTCTCGATCCTGACCCGGCTTCCGGCGGGAAACTCGGTGAGCGGACAGCAACGTTTCATACGGACTCCTTGGCGTCGTCCAAGAAGTAACGATACTGATAATGATTGTCAAGTTCCATCAATCAATCTGAAGCATGGGCTCGCCCGGCGAAAATGCGAACCCCCGGACGGCGCCGGGGGTTCGCATTTCCGGAAGCGTGGCGCCCAGAGCCTCGTCTAGGCGATGGGCGCTGCGAATCTTGAGGGTACTTCGTCATGGCGATGTCTGGAACAACCTCGCCTTGTTTTCCAAGGACGCCGCGTTAGCCGATGACCGGGCAATCCTTCAGGGCCTCGACGATGTTCTCTTCGGGGTAGTCGAAGTTGGTCAGCTTGCCGGACATGTAGGCGTCGTAGGAGGCCAGATCGAGCATGCCGTGGCCGGAATAGAGGAAGACCACGGTCTCCCCGGGCTTGGCCTTCTTGGCGGTTTCGATGGCGCCCTTGATGGCGTGGGAGGTTTCGGGCGCGGGTAAAAAGCCCTCGGTCTGCAGGAAAAGCTTGGCCGCGTCGAAACAGTCGGTCTGGTAGTAGGCCTCGGCGTCGATGAGGCCCTCGTCCACCAGGTTGCACAGGATGGGGGCGTCGCCATGGTAGCGCAGGCCGCCCGCGTGGATGGGCGCGGGCATGAAGGAGTGCCCCAGGGTGTGCATCTTGAGAAGCGGCGTGAGCCGGGCCACGTCGCCGTAGTCGTAGCGGAACTGACCGCGCGTCAGGGTGGGGCAGGCCTTGGGCTCCACGGCCACCATCCTGATGTTCTCGCCCGCCAGCTTGCGCGGCAGGAAGGGAAGGATCAGGCCCGCGAAATTGCTGCCGCCGCCCACGCAGCCCACCAGGTAGTCGGGCTTGTCCCCGGCCATGGCCAGCTGCTTCTCGGTTTCCAGGCCGCAGATGGTCTGGTGCAGCAGCACGTGGTTCAAGACGCTGCCCAGGGAATATTTCGTGTCGTCATGGGTGGCCGCGTCCTCCACCGCTTCGGAGATGGCCAGCCCCAGGCTTCCGGCGCAGTCCGGATCCTTCTCCAGCATGGCCCGGCCGGTGCGGGTCATTTCCGAGGGCGAGGCGAAGATTTCGCCGCCGTAGGCGTTGATGAGCATCTTGCGGTAGGGCTTCTGGTTGTAGCTCACCTTGACCATGTACACGGTACAGGCCATGCCGAACATGCTGCAGGCGAAGGAAAGGGCCGTGCCCCACTGCCCCGCCCCGGTCTCGGTGGCGATGCGCTTCACGCCTTCCTGCTTGTTGTAATAGGCCTGGGGTATGGCGGTGTTGGGCTTGTGGGAACCCGCCGGGGAGACGGACTCGTTTTTGTAGTAGATCTTGCATTTGACGCCGAGCGCCTTTTCCAGGCGGCTGGCCCGGACCAGGGGGGTGGGCCGGTAGAGGCGGTAGACGTCGAGAACGGGCTGGGGAATGGGGATCCAGCGCTCGGGAGAGAGTTCCTGCTCGATCACGGCCCTGGGAAAAATGACGGCCAGCTGATCGGGGTCCACGGGCTTTTTGGTTTGCGGGTCGAGCGGCGGGGCCAACGGCGTGGGCAAATCCGGCAAGGCGTTGTACCATTTGCTCGGCATCTCGCTTTCAGGCAATACGATCTTCACGTCATCCATGCGCAATCTCCCTTTGATGTCGTATTCGGCGCGCGGCCTTGGGGACGCTCGCGCGGCCCCGCCCGGCGCGTTCGCGGCAGGAGGAAGCTTACAGCAATAAAGGACGCTGTCAATTTTGACGGAGGCGATCGCTCGAAAGAACCGGGGGATGGCGCCGTATGAACGCGCCGTGGGCTTGGCGGGCCCTCGGCGGCCGCGCCGCTTGTCTTTCGCCGCTGGAAACGGCGGTCCGGAGAGCTCCCCGCCGCCAGGGGAAGGATCCGGCGGACGGACCGGGCGGGGAAAGCGGGACGCGTCCGTTTTTTGACGCGTCCGGGCCAAGCGCGCTTGGCCCGGACGCGCGAAAATGCGTCGAGATAACGCCCGCGAGCGCCTACTGCATGGCGATCTGGCGCGGGGTGAGTTTTTCCTTTTTCTCGCGTTCCAGGATGACCGCCGTGCCGTAGCAGGAAAAATAGCGGGAGCCATCCGGATGGAAGGCCACGTTCTCCTGATAGCCGATGATAGCGTCCGCGCCGATGTCAATGGCGCTGGCGGTCAGGCCGTAGAAGGCGCATTCCGTATCGTAGCTGCGGCCGCTGACGAGTCCAAGCACCTTGCGGATGCGCCGCCCCTCGATCAAGGGAGTGGTCACCACCGGGAATTTCCCGGTGAAGAACATCTCTTTGGCGTTTTGCAGGCGCTGGCCGCGCTTGATCTCGTCAGTCTGCTTTTTGACCTTCTTTTCAGGTCCGGTGAACAGTGAAAGCATATGGCCTCCTTTCGTGCCTTGGCGGCGTCTTGTCGACCAAGCGCCGTTAAGCCTTCTGCAAGGAGTCTGCCAGAATGAAATTCACTGGAATCATTATCTTTTTTTCAAAGCGGTCTTGAAAGCGCCAAAAAACCGTCCCGTCCCGGTCCGGCCAGGCGCCGCCAGCCGCGCAGGGGCCCGGCGCCTTTGGGGAGGGCGGGCGGCGTCATGGGCGCGTTTTCGGACGATTGTTGGAAAATCCTATGGAATGCGTGGGTTGCGCATTGTGTTCAAGCCGCGACCAGGATAAGGGTACGGAACGCGAAAACACAATGCCCGACGACAAGGAGCCATGGATGCGCAAAAACGCGGCGCCCGCCCTGTTGGCCCTCATTCTTCTTTTATCAGCATCCCCCGCTCTAGCCGGGCTGGACGTCAAAATGGCGGGCGACGTGCGTATTTACGGCTCGTTCTTCGGCAACCAGAATTTCACAGGCTGGAACGCGACCGGAACCAAAACCGATGAGCCGTTCGTCATCTGGCAGCGCTTTCGCCTGCGCACGGATTTCAAGGCCAATGACTCACTGGCCTTTCGCCTGGGTCTTCGGGTGAACGACTCGAACTGGGGCGGCCCCCAGTACCGGGTGGACACCCCCGACGTGGATCTCGAGGTCTACCAAGCCTATCTGCAGTTCAAGATTCCCGGAACGGACGCGAAAGTCACGGCGGGCCTGCAGCCGGTCTCCCTGCCCCACTCGGCCCCGTTCTTCGACTCCCCGGTGCTCGCCTCCAAGCAGGCCTCCAACAGCTCCACCGCGCTCATCATCGAGACGCCCATCGTCAAGGACCGCGTCAGCGCCGTCCTCGGCTTCGACCGGCTGGTGGACGCCAACCAGCGCTACGATACGGACACCACCCAGGTCGCGGACGAAATCGACGCCTATTTCGCGGCCTTCCCCCTCACTATGGACGGCCTGAGCCTGACGCCCTGGACCATGGCCGTGGTGGCGGGCAAGGACGCGGACGCCCCTACCGTCGTGCGCAACAACATGGTTTCCGGGGGCTCGTTTCTTAGCGGCGGCGCGGACAACCAGACGTTCTACTGGTGGGGCGGCGGCACGATGGAGATCGCGGCCTTCGATCCGGTCTACGTCTACGCCGACCTGATCTATGGCCAGGGCGGCATGGGCGGCGCGGACCGTCTCAAACGCTGGGGTTGGTTCGCCGACGCGGCCTTGCAATACCGGGGACTGGACTTCATGACGCCCCAGCTCGGCGTCTGGTGGAGTCCGGGCGAGGACGCGAGCCTGACCAACGGCAGCGAGCGCATGCCCGCCGTCACCGGCTATTTCGGCATGGCCGGCAACTTTCTTTTCCCCTGCGGACAGTACTTCACCAAGGACAACTTGGCCGTGGACCCCATCGGCTCCTTCGGCGCGACCTTCGCCATCACCGAAATCAGCCTGCTCGACCGGCTGACCAACAGGTTGAGCTTCACCGCCATGAGCGGAACCAGCTCCGCCGCCGGCCTGCGCAAGGCCGTTTTGGCCTCGGGCGGCAACGGCCAGTACCTGACCATGGGCAAGAATCTGGCCGAGGGCGAATGGATCGTCAGCGCCACCTTGGACGGGAGCTACGAAATTTACCAGAATCTGGCTCTGCAGCTTGAAACGGGCTGGGCCAAGTTCACCGGATACGACGCCTCCACCTGGAACTATTACCGTGATTTCACCGGCGCCGTGCAGGATTCCTGGAAGGTCATGTTCGGCCTCACGTACAAATTCTAACCCAGCGGCGCTCCGTTACGAGGACGTCGCGAGGCGGGACTCTCCATGCCTTTATTCGACATTCCCGGCTTCGGCCAACTGGAACTGACCCGGCTCATTCTGGATTTCAACGGCACCCTGGCCGCCGACGGCGCGCTGCTTCCCGGAGTGGCCGAACGGCTTACGGCGCTCTCCAAGGACTTCGACATCCGGGTGATCACGGCGGACACCTTCGGCAAGGTCAAGACCGCGCTGAAGGACCTGCCCTGCTCGGTGGAGATCATCGAAAAAGGGGACGAAGCGGCGGCCAAACAGACCATCGTCAGGTCGCTCGACCCCGAGGCCTGCATCTGCATCGGCAACGGAGCCAACGACCGGCTCATGCTGGCCGAGGCGGGTCTTGGCGTGGCGGTGATCCAGCAGGAGTGCGCGGCGGCTTCGGCTGTGGCGGCGGCGGACGTGATCGCCCTGAACATCACGGACGCGCTGGATCTCTTCCTTTCGCCCCTGCGGCTGACGGCCACCTTGCGGGACTAGCCCCAAACGATCCGGGCGACGGTCAGGGACCGCCGGGACGGGAAACCGGACGGGCGGTTCTCTTGGCGTTGCGGGAAATCCGTCCGCGCCGCCGCTCGCCCGCCGCCCCCATGTCCAACGGCGCGGACGGCTGACGTCGTCCGCGCGTCGCGCTTGGGCGCGCGTTTTCGCCTTCCCCTTTGGCGTATGCGAGGGGCGGCGACGCACTTGGAGATATTCGCCTTCCCGCCCTCCCCTTTGGCGTATGCGAGGGGCGGCGACGCACTTGGAGATATTCGCCTTCCCGCCCTCCCCTTTGGCGTATGCGAGGGACGGCGACGCACTTGGAGATATTCGCCTTCCCGCCCTCCCCTTTGACTTATGCAGGGGCGCGGCGACGCTCCTGAAGGCGTCCGCCTCGCGCCCGTTCTTTTCGCGCGCGAGGGCGCGACAAAAGACGCGGACGCCGAACAGCGCGTCCGGCCCGCCCCGGCGCGATGGACGGAAAAAATCAGCTCATGCGGGTGACGTTGACGGCTTTCTTGCCCTTGTCGCCGTCGATGACCTCAAAGGCCACCTTCTCGCCTTCGAGCAACGTCCGAAAGCCCACGCCCTGAATGTCCTTGTAGTGAACGAATACGTCATCCCCCACATCCGGGCACTGGATGAAGCCAAATCCTTTTTTCTCATTAAACCATTTCACGACGCCTTGAACGCTCATACCCCACTCTCCTTGGCAAAAACATGCTTGCGGACACTACTCGTTCGGTTTGTTCGCATATCCTTTTTTTCGCAATGATGGCAACACAATTTTCTATTTTTCTTTCCTTAACCGGATGCTTGGCGTATGGATTAAAACAATCAATCTTCGACGCCGGAGTATCGACATGGAACGATCCGTCCCAAAACGTCAGGCCTCAAAATCAAAGGTTCTGAAATCCATCAAACGCGAACTGGCGGAATCCGCCGGTCACATAGCCCCCTGGTTCATGGACAACATGCCGGATTACTATTTCCGCACCCATCCTGAATCGGAAATCCTGCGCCATCTGCACGCCATCATTTCCGGACAGGTTCTTCAGGAGGGGCAGACCGTCAGCCAATGGGACGCGGGCCATACCAAGGTCACGCTCATCTCCCCGGACGGCTCGGGCGAGGCGCTCGTCAGGCATCTATTCGCCCACGCCGCATCCGACATCAAAATCGCCCGCATCTACGCCTCCACGGACCGCTCTCTGCGCCTGGACGTCCTGCTTTTCTCCCCGCAGCCCCAGGCGGACCCCCAAAGCAAGCTCTTCAAGGCGGCCATGACCAAGATGACCCGCTCGGGCCTGGACGCCGAGGACAGGGACGGCTTTTTCGCCTTCCTGTCCGGCGCGGCTGCGGACTATGTGGAAAAATTCGACCCCATCCGGGCCTCGCGCCATTTCCGGCTGTTCAGGGCCGTCTCCGGCCGGGACGCCGTGCACGTGGAAATCAACCCCCAGTTCGACCGCAACGAGAGCCGGATCATCATCTGCATGTCCGAGCCTCCGGCCCATGGCCTGATCCTCCAGGCCGTGACCCAGCTTTTGCGTGAAAACCTCGTCATCCACCGGGGCTACGCCGACCATTTCTCCATTCCGGGGGCGGCGGATTTCGCGGTCCTAAGCTTCTACGTGAGCGTTGACGGCCAGGGGCTGCCCGAAGAATCCCCCATCTGGAAGCGCCTGGCCTCCTCCCTGTCGCGCATCAAATGGCTGGCGCCCCATGGTCTGCAGGTCTTTTCCGGCGAGGAGGGCTGGTCACTGGACAAGACCGGACTGTTGCAGGCGGCCTGCGAATTCGCCCACCAGTTTCTCATCAAGACCAACCTCTACGCCTACACCTCGGACAATCTGGTGCGGGCGCTCATCGCCCATAAAAAAGAGGCGGGCGCCTGTATCGACTATTTCCTGAAGCGCTTCTCCCCGGACGAGGAGGACCGCGAGAGCGCTTCCGAGGCTCTCTACGAAAAAGCCGCCGCCATGATCGAAAACGTGGAGGACGCGGTAGCCGTCAAGACACTGACCCTCATCCTGCGGTTTTTCAAACACGCCCTGCGCACCAACTATTTCCTGCCCCGGCGTTTCGGTCTCGGCTTTCGCATGGATCCGGCCTTTCTGGAGGAATACTATTACGCCGGGGAGGACGCTTCCCAGGAGCGGCCCTTCGGCTTTTTCTTCTTCCACGGTCCAGGCGCCCAGGGCTTTCACGTGCGCTACCGGGAAACGGCCCGGGGCGGCGTGCGGCTCGTGCCCACCCGGACCCAGGAGCAGTTCGAGGTGGAATCCAACCGGCTCTTCGACGAGGCTTCGGGGCTGGCGCTATCCCAGCAGTACAAAAACAAGGACATCCCTGAAGGCGGCGCCAAGGCCGTCATCCTGCTCGGCCCCCAGGCCGATCCGGGGCTTGCCTACAAGAGCATGGTGGACAGCCTGCTCGACCTCACCCTGCCCGGCCCCAATCCCGGAGACGGGCCGGCCCTGCCCGGCGTGACCGATTATCTGGGCCGCGAGGAGATCATCTACCTGGGCCCCGACGAGCGCATCACCCCGGATCACATCCGCTGGACCGTGCGCCGGGCCAGGGAGCGCGGCGCCCGCTGGCCCAACGCCTTCATGAGCTCCAAGCCCGAGACCGGCATCAATCACAAGCGCTACGGCGTGACCAGCCTGGGCGTGGTGGTCTTCGCCGTGGAGGCCCTGCGCGCCCTGGGCGTCGATCCCGCGGCCCGGCCCTTCACCGTCAAGCTCACCGGCGGTCCGGCCGGGGACGTGGCCGGGAACGCCGTGAAGATTCTCATCCGGGACTATCCCGACACCGCGCGCATCGTGGCCATGTCCGACGGCCACGGCGCGGCCTATGATCCCGAGGGGCTGGACCACGCGGAACTCATGCGCCTGGTCGACGGAGACAAGAGCATCGACGCCTTCGATCAGGCCCGGCTCAAGGGCCGGGGCGCCTTCGTGGTTTCCGCCTCCTCCCCCGAGGGGGCGCGTCTGCGCAACGCCCTGCACAATACGGCCGAGGCCGATCTGTTCATCCCGGCGGGCGGGCGGCCCGACGCCATCAATACCGGCAACTGGGAGCAATTCCTGACCCGGGACGGCCGTCCCTCGGCCAAGGCCGTGGCCGAAGGCGCCAACCTCTTCATCTCGGCCAAGGCGAGGACCAAACTGGAGGAAGCGGGCGCGCTCATCATTCCCGGCCCCTCGGCCAACAAGACCGGGGTGATCTGCTCGTCCTACGAGATCCTGGCCGGACTGGTCCTCAGCGACGAGGAGTTTCTGGCCATCAAGGACCGCTACGTGGAAGAGACCCTGGCCATTTTGCGGGACAAGGCCGCGAGCGAGGCCAGGCTCCTGTTCCGGGAGCACAAGGCCCACGGGGGTCGAAAGTCCCTGACCGAAATCAGCTTCGACCTCTCCCGGGAAATCAACGCCGCCAGCGACCGTCTCTACGAAATCCTGTGCGAGGAGAATCCGGACATCGCCAGCGAGCCGGAACTGGCGGGCGCGGTGGCCGCCCATTGCCCGCCCATCCTGACGGAGCGCTATTTCGCCAGGATGCTCGCCCAGACCCCCAGGCGCTATCTCTACGCCCTCATCAGCGCCAGCTCCGCCTCCCGGATCGTCTACGCCGAGGGGCCGGGCTGGCTGCGGCGGGTTTCGGGCCTGCGCGACATCCGCCTGATCGCGCGCTCCTACTTCGTCCAGGAAAAACGCCTGCGCGGCTATTTGGGCGCCCTTGAGACCAGCGGACTGGCCGACAGGGAGGACATGGCCCGCATCCTGTCCGCCCGTGGAGTCCGGCTCCTGGCGGACGAGGACCTCGGCCTCTTGTAATCGGGGCGCCCCTTCCGTACAGTCGGGCGCGAGCCGCCCCACGCCGAACGCCCCGGCGCCGTCGCCGGGGCGTTCGGCCGCCAAGGCCCATCCTTTGATCATCACGGAGCGTCCATGCGATTCGTTCTCGTCCTTGTCCTGCTCGGTTTTCTTTCCGGTTGCGCGCCGGCGCCCGCGCCAGCGCCCGTCAAACCCGCCGCGGCCCCGGCGGCCCAGTCCGTCCCGGCGCTCGCGCCCCGGTCCTTTTCGCCAGTCCAGAACCTGCCCTCTCCCGCCGGTCTGGACGCGGGTTTCGGCGGCCTGCCCTGGGGCCTTTCCCACGCGGACGTTGCGGGCCTCGTCCTGGCCAGCGAGCAGCCCTCCCTGCGCAGCGCCGCCTACGCGGACCCGAACGCTCCGAATATGTTTCTGGGCCAGCCGGTCTCCAAAATCCTCTACGAATTTTTCGAGGACGCCTTCTACCAGGTCTGGATCGAGTTTTCCGGCGTGGCGGCCTACGAAGGGTACGTCGACAGGCTTGTCGCCGCCTACGGACCGCCCAGCGAGTCCAAGCCCCAAAAGAACTACCAGGCCTGGTTTCTCCCGGGCGTCAACGTCTACTGCGCCTATCACGATGACGACGGGACCGGGGACGTGAGCTTCTGGCGCCAGCCCATCTACCTGAAAAAAGAGGCGCTCATGCGCTCGGTCAAGGCGACCATGCGCGCCGCCGAGACCGACGCCTCCACCCAGGAGGCGGGCGCCGCCGATGTCCCGTCCGAGCCCGTCACCTCCCTGGATTCCCTGGCCGCGCCCGCCGCCCCCGCCACGCCCGGCGCGCCCATTACAAACGGCGCCCAATAAAGGAGACTCCCCATGGCCGATCCCCGCCGCGCCTACCAGTGGCTTCGCAATCACAGCGTCGAAATGTCCCGCCTGGGCTCCGCCTACGCGCTTCTCGGCTGGGACCAGCAGACCATGCTGCCCGCCAACGGCCACCCGGCCCGGGCCGCCCAGATGGCCGCCATGACCGGGGTGTTGCACAAGATGGGCGTGGACAGGCGCATCGGCCAAAAGCTCGCCGTGGTGGAAGACTCGGAGCTTACGGCCGACCCCGCAAGCCCGGAGGCGGTCAACGTGCGCGAATGGCGCAGGGACTTCGACCAGACGCGCAAGATTCCGGCGAAGCTCGCCAGGGACATGGCCCAGGCGGCCGGAGAGGGCCACGCCCTGTGGGAAAAGGCCAGGGCGCAAAACGACTGGCCGCTCTTCGCCCCCAACCTCGCCCGCCAGCTCGAACTTTCCAAGGAAAAGGCCGAACGCCTGGGCTACGAGACCGAGCCCTTCGACGCGCTCTTCGACGCTTTTGAGCCCGGAGAGACGGCCGCCGCCGTGGAGCCGCTTTTCGCCAAGCTGCGCGAGGCCCTCGTTCCCCTCATCGAAAGGGCCCGGGAGAAAGGTCCCGCCGCGCCCATCGCGGGGGATTTCCCCGTAGCCGGACAGGAAGCCCTCATCAGGGACGTCATCGCCGGGATCGGCTTTCCCTTTGACAGCGGGCGCCTGGACGTGGCCGCCCACCCCTTTTCCACGAAAATCGCCCCGGGCGACGCCCGCATCACCACCCGTTTCGACGAAACGGACTTCACCAAGGCCTTTTTCGGGGCCATCCATGAAACCGGCCACGCCCTCTACAGCCTGGGCTGCCCGGAGGAGCATTTCGGAACCCCGCGCGGCAGCTCCATTTCCCTCGGCGTGCACGAATCCCAGTCGCGCTTGTGGGAAAACATGGCGGCAAGGACCAGGGGGTTTTGGGAATACTGCCTGCCCAAGGCGAAAGAGCGCTTCCCGGCCCTCAGGGGCCTTTCCCTGGACGCCTTTCTGGCCTCGGTCAACCGGGTGGCGCCCGGATACATCCGGGTGGAGGCGGACGAAGCCACCTACAACCTGCACATCATGCTGCGTTTCGAGCTGGAGCTGGCCATGTTCCGGGGAGAGCTGTCCGTCAAGGACATCCCCGGGGCGTGGAACGAGAAGATGCGGGAATATCTCGGGATCACGCCGCCGACCGACGCCCTGGGCGCCTTGCAGGACGTGCACTGGTCCATGGGCGCCTTCGCCTATTTCCCCACCTATACGCTGGGCAACATGTACGCGGCCCAGCTTTTCGCGGCGGCGAAACGGGAGCTGGGCGACCTCGAGGCCATGTTCGCCAGGGGCGAGTTCGCCCCGCTTCTTTCCTGGCTTCGCGCGCATATCCACGAACCCGGCCAGACGTATTGGCCGCGTGATCTCATCACGAAAGCCACGGGCGAGGCGCCCTCTCCCGAGCCGCTCATCCGCTATCTTGAGGAAAAATACGACGCCTGACCCCAGGTCTTGACGCGTCTTCACGCGCTCCCCGGCGATCCGGACCGGATCGCCGGGGAGTTCCGAGCCTCGCAAGCGGGCTGCCGCCCGTCCCCATGCCGGATGGTCGAGAGGAAGCGGGCCGCGGCGAAGCGCCATCCCCTCCCGTCTTGTGTTGTCCTTTCCTAGCCGCGCCTTGCATCGATTCCGCTTGTATGGCTTTGCGAAAAGCTGTTATGCGAAAAAAACGACTCCCTGATCGCGCGGCTCTTTTTCCTCCGTCGAAGCGTAACCGGCCCGCCCGCTGACCGGTTCGCGTTCCTGCCGTCTTTTTGAGCCTTGTTCCCGTCGCGCGTCGCGTTTCGGTTTCCCCGATCGTAACGGCCACGCCGTTTTCGTTCTCATCCTCCCGCATCGTTGCATCCGAGGCGGCGTACCCATCCCGCGCTGTTCCTTCAAGGCAAGGAGCGTGAACATGTCGATCCACACCGCCCTTCTTCCGGTTTTCGTCTTCCTGGCGCTGGCAGCGACCGGCGCCAGGGCCGCATCCCTTGATCCCGCAAGCTTCAACGCGGCCGTCGGCGTCCAGCTGGATGTCTGCGCGGCCGCGACCATAAGCGGCGCCCTTCGCTACGTTTCGCCAACCGGCGACGACGACGCGGCCGACGGGTCCGCCGCGCATCCGTACAAGACCGTCTACCGGGCCGTTCAGGACGCCCAGCCCGGCGAGACCGTGGTCCTGCGCCAGGGAACGTATGTGGAGCCCCTGGAACCACGGGTGACCCAGCCCAACGTGACCATCCGCTCCCAACCGGGCGAATGGGCTGTGGTGGACCGCCGTACCGGGGGGGAAGAGGATTCGGGAATCTATTTCTACGTGGACGCGGATGGCGGCGCCCTGGAATGCCTTGAGGTGGTGGGCGGTTTCTACGCCGTTTCCATCGAAACCAGATGGGACTGGGGCGACCCGGACGACCGCACCGGCGCGTCCCATATCCGCCTCGAAAACGCCAAACTGCACGGCTCCTCCCGCGACGTGGTCAAGATCAAGCCCAACTGCGACGACGTGACCATACGCCATTGCGAGATCTACGATTCCGGGCAAGGTCAGGATCCCACGGACTGCAACGCCGAAGGCATCGACAACGTCAACGGCGACCGGACCATCGTGGCCTACAACCACATCCACGACATCTGCTCCACCGGCGTCTACCTGAAGGGCGGCGCCACGGACGGGCTCATCGAATACAACCGCATCGAGCGGGTGGGCGCGGCAGGCATTCTTCTGGGGTTCGACACCAGTCCCGAATACTTCGACCTGACAGCCAACCCCGGTTATTACGAAAACATCCGGGGCGTGGCCCGCCACAACCTGGTCGTTGACGCGAAGTGGGCGGGCATCGGCTTCTACGCCGCCAAGGACGCCAAGGCCTACGCCAACACCATCGCGCAAACGGCCCAGACCTACCACTCCCCCATCTATTTCGGCGTAACCTACCAGGACTGGGACCCGGATGCGGGCCGTCCGGCCAGTACGGGCGTCGCGGTCTACGGCAATATCGCGGCCCAGCCCGGAACCCTGTCCCAGCCCCTGGCCGGGATCCGCTATTCCAGCGATCTCGGCGGGCTGAGCGGCCTGTCGGGCAAGCTCGACATCCATGACCAGTGCTATTGGCGCGAGGCCGGAGCGGCTATGTTCGAGGACGGACGGACGAGTTTTCTGGGAGATTTCGCCGCCTGGCGAAGCCATATCGGCGCGGAAGCCGGATCCGTCGAGGAGAATCCCCTGTTCGACGCCCAGTACAAGCCCGGAAATCCGGCCTGCGCGGACAAGGGACATCTCGCCGTTGCGGGCGGCGCCCAGCCCGCCGCGCGCTTGCTCCTGCCGGGGGAAGAGCCCTGACGGGAAGGACGCGGGGAGGCGGGCGAAAGCCCCTTCAGACCGCGAACGGCCGCAGGTGGGGATTGTCGCGTTTTTCCACCTTCACCCAGGTGGCCACGCCGTGCCCCGGGAAGACGCCCGTGTCGTCCGGCAGGGTCAAAATGCGCTCGCGGATGGAGGCGAGAAGGACCGCGCCGTCGCCGCCGGGACCGTCCGTACGGCCCACGGCCTTGCGGAAGAGGAGGTCCCCGGTGAAAACCGACTCGGCCCAGGGGAAGAAATAGGACAGGCTTCCGGGCGTATGCCCTGGCGTGGGCAGGACGATGCAGGGCAGGTTGAACAGAGTCAGCTTGGGCTTCGGGCCTTCGAAGGAAAAGTCCTCCACCGGGGGAAGTCCCCTCCCCCCCCCGCCGCCCAGAGGCAGCGCGCGCAGAAAAGCGTCGCGCGGCGAGGCGAAAACCTTCGCCCCCGTAGCCGCGACCAGCCCGGGAACCCCGGCGATATGGTCGTAATGCAGGTGCGTGAGCAGGATCGCTTCGAGGCGCAGATCGTCCCGGGCGATGGCCGCAAGAAGCGGTCCGGAATCGCCTCCCGGGTCCACGACCACGGCCCCGCGCCCCTGGCGCAGCAGATAGCAATTGGAGCGCGCGGGCTCCATGACCACGACCTGTATGTCCATGCGGCCTCCAGCCCGTCACATGGGCGCCGGATGGGCGCGCGTCAAGAGGGATCCGCCGGGGCGTCTGCCCCGTCCGGCGCTTCCCTGGAGGGCGTTTCTCCCCGGGGCGGCGTCTTCCGGTCCGGGGCCAGGTCCGCAAGCTCCCCCCGGTAGCGCTCGTATTCGCTGTAAATGCAGCCGCAATACTGTTGCCGGTAGATCCCCCAGGCCTTGGAGGTCTCGATGCCCTCCTTCCAGCCCGCGCGAAAATCCCGGTACAAAAAGGCGGTCTTGCCCGCGCCCGCCATATCCCGGCCCAGGTCGCGGATGACCTCGTGTTTTTGCATCTTGCTGTAGAGAAGGGTGCTGGAAAAAAAGTCGAACCCGCCGCGCCTGGCCACGGATAGGGTCCGTTCCAGGCGCAGCCGGTAGCAGTGGAAACAGCGGTTGGCCTCACGAAAGGCCGTCTCGCGCAGATAGACGGCCGGGTCGTACTCGCCGTCCTTGAAAATGACCGGGACGCCGAGCCTGGCGGCGGTTTCGGCCGCGCCCTCGCGCCGCTTGAGATATTCGCGCAGGGGATGGATGTTGGGATTGTAAAAAAAACCCGTAACGGAAAAGCCTTCCTCGAGAAGGGCGCGGACCACGCTTATGGAGCATGGTCCGCAGCACATGTGCAACAGGATGCGTTTCCCGCCCGCGTTCGCGGCCATGGCTACCCCGCGACGATCTTGACCTGCTTGCCGAATTCCTCTTCCATGGCCGAAAGCCGGGCGCGTTTGGAATTGAGGAGGTAAATGGCCAGCTCCTCGGTGACGGCGTAGGTCAGGGCTTCGGGGGCGTTGTTCTTGCGGAGCATCCGGTAGATTTCCTTGAGCGCGGCCATGGCCTGCCATTCCAGGTTGCGCCGCACCCCGGAGCCGCCGCAGCAGGGACAATATTCCGTGGTCACCGAAATGGCCGAGGAGCCCAGGCGCTGGCGCACCAGCTCCAGCAGGCCGAAGCGGGACATCTTGCCCACGTCCGTGCGCGCCCGGTCGGACTTCATGGCGGCCTTCATGGTTTTTTCCACCTGGGCCACGTGCTTTCTGTCCTTCATCTCGATGAAGTCCACCACCACCTGGCCGCCGATGTCGCGAAGACGCAGCTGTCTGGCGATCTCCTCGGCCGCCTCCATGTTGGTCTTGAGCGCCATCTCGCGAAAATTGCTCTCCCCGCCGATCTTGCCGGAGTTGATGTCCACGGCCGTCAGCGCCTCGGCCTGGTCGAAAACCAGCCTGCCGCCGCTCGGCAGGGTCACCTCGCGGCCGTAGAGCTGCTCGATCTGGCGCTTGACGTTGAAGCGCTCCCACATGGAATGCTCCATGTCCGTGTGCTGCTTGACGATGCCCGGGCGCCTGGGGAAGACCAGCGCGGCCATCTCGGCCACCTGGTTCGCGGTCTCCGGGTGATCCACCCAGATTTCCCCCACCTCGTCGGTCAGGTAGTCGCGCACCGCCCGGGAAGACAGCTCCAGTTCACGGTAGATGAGACTCGGGGTCTCCATTTCCTTGCCCCGCTGACGCACCTCCTTCCACAGGCGCTTCAGGTAGGAAAGGTCGCGCTCCAGGGCGGTCTTGGACTGGCCGAGCGCCGCAGTGCGCACGATGAGCCCGAGCCCCTCGTCCAGCTTCATGTTGGCGATGCATTCCTTGAGGCGCTTGCGCTCTTCCTCGTCCTCAATCTTGCGGGAGACGCCTTTCTGCTCGCGGCCCGGGGTCAGCACGAAATAGCGCCCGGGAAGGGAGAGGTAGGTGGTCAAAAAGGCGCCTTTCTGGCCGGTGGGTTCCTTGACCACCTGGACGAGAAGCTCCTGGTTCTTTTTCAGGACCTTCTGGATGGGCGGATACTTGGTCTTGCGCGGCGGCCCCTGGACGATCTGGTAGTACTCGGGGTGCACCTCGTCGATCTGCAGGAAACCGTTGCGCTCGGAGCCGTAATTGATGAAGGCGGCCTGAAGGGCCGGGTCGATGTTGTGGATTTTGCCCTTGTAGATGTGGCCCCGGGTCTTGGCCTGATGGACCATCTCCACGTAATATTCCGTCAGAACGCCGTCCTCGGCCAGGGCCACTTCCACCTGTTCGCCCGGCAGGACGCTGATGAACATCTTTGTCTTGCGTTTTTTTGCGTTGCTTCTGCTCATGAAAAAATCTCCCGTTCGCGGCGCGACCGCGTCCCGAATGCGTCATCGGCGCCTTGTTTCGCGCATGAAAAAGGAGAAAGGGGACGGAAAGCGGCCCGAGCGCCGGCAAGGGCGCGAAGAAAGAGGCCGCGTGCGCCGCGAACTGAAAAAGGTTGTGAACGTCCGGGGTCAACCGGAATAAAATACGTCGTCAAGTTCTTCTCTCGACAGAATTTTTCCCTCGCCGCAAAGGCGCTCTAAAAGGCGCCGCGTCATTGCGGGATCAAGCCCCAGCGCGCCGGCCAACTGCCCGGCCGTCTGGGGTCTGCGCGAAAGCGAGGCGAGCGCCCGGGCTTCCAGCTCGTCCTGGGACAACCCGGATATCGCCGCGCCGAGAAGCGCCGCCGGACCATGTCCGGCCAAATGCGGCGAAGGGGCGCCCGGCGACAGCGCCGCGCGAAATCGTTCCATGGTCTCCTGCGAGACCGCCCCGGCTCCCGGCCACGCGCCCGGACGGCTGACGGTGACCACGTCCACCCGGTCGGGCCGAAGTCGCCTGGAAAAAACCTCCAGGGCTTCGAGATTTTCCCGGGTGTCGTTGATTCCGGCGCACAGCAGGGTTTCCAGATAGATTTTCCCTGAAAATGCGCTGCGAAAGGCGAGGAGGCCTTCCAGCACGCCGGCCAGGCTGATGTCGGGGTGCGGCTGGTTCAGCCGCGAAAATTCATCGGGAACAAGGCTGTCCAAGGATGGCAGGACGATGTCGGCCAGACAAAGCTCCGCGCGCACGCCGGGATCGGACAGATGGGCCGAGTTGGTCAAAACGGCCGTAGGAACGCCGCCCGCGATCTTTTTGGCGCCGGCGAGAATCTCGCCCATGTCCGCGTTGAGCGTGGGCTCCCCCTGGCCGCCCAGGGTGACGACATCGAACGGAGGATGGTTTTTCGCGCAATAATCCGAAAGCTCGTCCAAAACGCGGGAGGCCGGGACATAGGGCTTGCGGACCGTGGTTTTCGCCTCGGTCTTGCCGACCTCGCAATACAGACAATCGAACGAACAGATCCTGGCGCCCAGAAGATCCAGCCCGAGGGATGCGCCGAGCCTGCCGGAACGCACCGGTCCGAACACGCTGCGGATCGCCCGCTTCGGAGAGTTCTTATGCATCGCGCCTGACATGGCCCATCCGCGTCATCATCCTTAACGTGGCCTTAACATGGCCTTGACATGGTCCTTCGTTTCGGGACAACTTCCCTGTTTCTCATAATTATCCTGGAGGCACAATGCTCAATACGGGCGCTTTGATAATTTTGATCCGCCCCCTGGGCGACGTGGAGGCGTAATGCTCAATCCCGGCGCTTTGATACTTTTGATCCGCCCCCTGGGCGACGTGGAGGCGTAATGCTTACTCCCGGCGCGTTGATCATTCTGGTCAGTCCCCAGGGCAAGCATTATCTGCGCACCCTGGACCCCGAGGCCGACCTGCACACCCAGGAAGGGGTCATTCACATGCGCGACGCGGCCGAAGCGGGCTTCGGCGGGGCCGTCTACACCCACCTGGGCCATCCGTTCCGCATCCTGCGCCCCACTACCTATGATCTGATCAAAGGCGTCAAGCGCGCCACCCAGATCATGTACCCCAAGGAAATCGGCTATGTCCTCATGAAGCTCGGGGTGGGACCGGGAACCCGGGTGGTGGAATCCGGCAGCGGCTCGGGCGGCCTGACCTTGGCCCTGGCCAACGCCGTGGGCGAAACCGGCCGGGTCTACACCTTCGAGCGCAGGGAGGATTTTCACGCCTTAAGCGGCCAGAATCTCGACGCCGCGGGCCTCGGACACAGGGTGACCCGTTTTCGCCACGACATCGCCGAGGGCTTCATGCCCGCCGAGGCCGTTCCCGGCGATCCCATGACCGACCCCTCCAACGCCCACTGCCTGTTCCTCGATGTGCGCACCCCCTGGGAATACCTGGACCAGGCCGCGCAAGTCATCGAGCCCGGCGCGCCCGTGGGCTTCTTGCTGCCCACCACCAACCAGGTTTCCGATCTCCTGCGCGGACTTGAGGTCTCGCCCTTCAAGGATGTGGAGATCCTGGAAATCCTCATCCGGCGCTACAAGAACAACGCCGAGCGTCTGCGGCCCGACGACCGCATGGTGGCCCATACCGGCTTTCTCATCTTCGCCCGCCACGAGGGCCGTCCCCTCCCCGAGTGGACGCCGCCGCCCCCCAAGCCTCCACGCCCCGAATGGAAGGAAGCCGTGGAGGAGGATGCGCCCGAACCGGACGGCCCGGAGCCCGGACCGGACGATCCAGGGCCCGGCCCCGACGCGGCTCCCGGCGCCTCCGGATCCTGATACCGGACGCGGGGGTAGCGCCTACAAAGCGAGCATGCGGCGCGGCGCGCAATGCGTACGCGCCGTTTCCTTGTTGAATCGGCCTGATTGTGCGGAAAGTCTATTGTCAGAATTATTTTTTTTTGTTTCTTTATAGCGGAATGCCTCGTTTCGATCCGTCCAGTTCACCGGGATGGGCCGGACCGCGGCCGTAAGATTAAGGATGCTCATGGAAGCCGGCGCGGTCATACTCATCCTCGATGACGAAGAAATGGTCCGGGAAAACCTCCAGGCTTTCCTGGAAGACGAGGGATTTACGATTCTTACCGCCGCAAGCGGCGAGGAGGCCCTGACCGCGCTTCAGGACAACCGGCCCGACGCCTGCATCGTGGACATGCGCCTTCCCGGCATGAGCGGCAACGACTTCATCCTGAAAGCCCACGCCGTCCGCCCGGACTTACGCTTTCTCATCCACACCGGATCGACGAACTACAAGCTGCCGTCCGGCCTCGTCGACATCGGCATGACCCGGGACATGGTCTTCATCAAGCCGCTTCGCGACATGTACATCCTGGTCGAGGCGATCAGCGCCCTGCTTGACCGGGAGAAAGCCCCATGAAAGGGCCGCTCGTCCTCGTCATCGACGACGAGGCCAACGTGCGCCAATCCATCGGCAACTATCTGGAAGACGCCGGATACGAGGTCGTCGAAGGCCAGGACGGCCCGGACGGCCTTGCCGTTTTCAGGGAAAAAACGCCGGACTGCGTGCTGGTGGATCTGCGCATGCCGGGCATGGACGGCCTGGAGGTTCTCAAGGAAATCACGGGCGAGTCGCCCGAAACGCCCATCCTCATCGTGTCGGGCGCGGGGGGCATGCAGGACGTGATCCAGGCCTTGCGCCTGGGCGCCTGGGACTTCGTCACCAAGCCCATCATCGATCTGGAGGTTCTGGGGCACGCCGTGTCCAGGGCCCTGGAACGGGCCAGTCTCTTGCGCGACAAGCGCCTCCAGCAGGAATTCCTGGAACAGGAGGTGGAGCGCAGGACCCAGGAAATCACCCGGACCAACGAGCGGCTGCGCGAGGAGATGATCCAGCGCGAACGCGCGGAAAAAGCCAAATCCGTGTTCATGGCCAACATGAGCCATGAGCTGCGCACCCCCTTAAACGGCATCATCGGCATGACCAATCTGCTGCTCTCCGGCGAAGCCTCCCCCAAACAGAAACGCTTCCTGGAAATGACCCTGGAAGCGGCCATGCAGCTTCTGTCCGTCTTGAGCGACATTCTGGAGCTCACCAACATCGATTCCGACCGCTTCGAACTGGAGGAGGCGCCGTTCAGCCTGCGCGAGACCATGGCCCCGCTTTTCACCGCCTTCGCTTCCCTGGCCGAAAAGAAACGCCTGTCCTTTTCCTCGTTCATCGACCAGCGCATCCCCAACGCCCTGTACGGGGACGGCCCCCGGCTGCTGCAGATCGTCATGAACCTGGCCCAGAACGCCCTGAAATTCACCGAACAGGGCGGCGTGGCCATCGACATCCGCCCTTCCCCCAGAGGAAACGGGACGTCCCAGCCCCGCGAGGGCGAGATCGAACTGCTTTTCAGCGTGCGCGACACCGGCATTGGCATCTCGGAAGACAAGCAGGAGGACATTTTCGAAAGCTTCGTCATCGGTGAGGACCTGCTCAAGAAAAAATACGGCGAAGCCGGGCTGGGGCTCAGCATCTCCAAAAAGCTGACAGGCATGATGGGCGGGAAGATCTGGGTGGAGAGCGCGCCGGGCAAGGGCAGCGTGTTCCATTTCACCGCGCGTTTCGCCCTGGCGCCCAAAAAATCCCTCCCCAAGGCCAATCCGCTGGAGGAGATAGAAAACGCCGTGTTCATCCCGGCCCGCCGCGAACCGCGCTCCGTGACCATCCTCTACGCCGAACGCGAACCCATCCACCAGGCGCTTATCGGCCGCATCCTGAAGGACCACGGCTACCGGACCGTGGCGCTCGAATCCTTAAGCAGCCTGCCCAGGATGCTGCGGGAGGAGACCTGCGGCCTGCTTCTTCTGGATATGCGCCCCCCGGGCGGCGAAACCATGGAAATCATCCGGCGCATCCGCACGGGCGAGGAGATCGCCCCCGCCTCGCTGCCCGTCATCGTTCTGTCCGCCCACGCCTCCCCGGCCGAACAGCGCCGGGTTCTCGACGCGGGCGCCAACGCCTACCTGGCCAAACCCGTGCAGGACGAGGACCTCATCGCGGCCATTGACGAAGCCCTGGCCGGATAGCCCCCCTCCCCCGCGATCCGGCGCGCCCGAAAATGCGGGCCGGTTTCCCGTTTTTCCCCCTGTTCCTTCTGTTTTTCCGGCCTGGAACGCTTCCGGACAATCCCGCTCATTTGAAATTTTTTCGCAAAACAATACAGTGAGTTATATTGCTTTTCCACAAGACGGACTTGCAAAACGGATTTGCGTGCGTTACCAAACGTCTCTTTTAGGTTGGAATCCAAGAAACTCCCTTCCAACCTTCGGAGGAAACGCATATGACCCGCAAGGATAGAACCGAAGGCATCTACAGCCGCCGTGAGGTTCTCGACGAGTCCGAACGCAGGCAGTACTATCAGATCCAGATCAAGGATCTTTTGACCTATGCCTACCGGTATTCCGAAGACGTGAAAAAACGCTTCGACCGGGCCCAGTTCCAGGTCTCCAAATTCAAGACCTTGTCCGACATCAAGCACATTCCCATCCTGAAGAAAAAGGAACTCATCTTCCTGCAATCCATGGGACCGCGCCTGGGCGGCCTTTTGACCAAGGACCTGGGGGAATTGCGCCGCGTCTTCCTTTCCCCCGGCCCCATCTTCGACCCCGAGGACCGCGACGACGACTACTGGGGATGGACCGAGGGCTTCTACGCCTCGGGCTTCCGCTCGGGCGACCTGGTCCAGCTCACCTTCAACTACCACCTGACCCCGGCCGGACTCATGTTCGAAGAGCCCCTGCGCAACCTGGGCTGCGCCGTGGTCCCCACCGGCCCCGGCAACTCCGCCACCCAGCTCGAAATCATGCAGAAGCTTCGGGTCACCGGCTACGTGGGCACCCCCAGCTACCTCATGCACCTGGCCCAGAAGGGCGAGGAAATGGGCATCAACCTGCGCAAGGACCTCTACCTTGAGGTGGCCTTCGTCACCGGCGAGAAATTCCCGGAAAAAATGCGCGCCGCCCTGGAAAAGAAATTCGACCTCATCATGCGCCAGGGCTACGGCACGGCCGACGTGGGCTGCGTGGGCTACGAATGCTTCCACAAGACCGGACTGCACATCGCCAACCGGGCCTACGTGGAGATC
>CALGYO010000045.1 GCA_937934715.1 uncultured Desulfovibrionaceae bacterium
GGTATGGCGGTCGCGCCGGGTATGGCGGTCGCGCCGGGTATGGCGGTCGCGCCGGATTCGCCGGGCGTATCGGGGTTGGCGTGTGCGGCGGGTCCGGAAAGCGCATCGTCCCCGCCGGAAAGCCACAGGCGTAACAGCCCCCCCTCCCCGATCGCGCCGGGCATGCCTCCCAAGGCGCCGCCGGGAAGCGCGGCCAGCGCGCCCAAGGACATCGAGGACGACCGGGACGCAACCAGGGCCCGCGCCCTTGAACGGCGCAGCATGTCGGCGAAGGCCCCGGGCGGCGATTGCGGGGCCATGGGAACGGCGGTCAGACCGCATCGCCAGCAGGCGAAATACAGACAGGCCAGCTCCAGACCGTTCGGCAAGGCCAGGGCCACCCGGTCCCCGGGCTCGAGCCCCCGGCGCAGGAGGTCCGCGCCCATGGCCAGGGCCCGGGCCTCGGTTTCGGCGAAGGTCAGCTCCCGGCCCGTGGCGCCGTCCACCAGAAAGGTCCTGTCCGCGAACCGCTTCGCCGCGTCCGCGAAACGTTCCACCGCATTCTTGGACGCATGCATGCAAGCATTCATGGGCGCCTCCCCTGGTCGATCATGCCAAGCGCGGCCAGCGCCTGGACCGTGAAGCCGTCATAGGCCGCCCAGGCGTCCAGCCGCAGGCTCGGACGGCCCTGAGCGAGGGCCGCCTCGGCCAGCTCGGCGGCGGGCCATGGGCAGGCGTCCACGACCAGCCCCCCGGCCCCGGCCAGCCGGGCCAGGACCCGGGCGCGCTCCATGCCCGGGGGCTCCAGGCACAACACGATCGGAGCGTCCAGTCCCAGGGCCATAAGCTCGGCGGGTTCGCGAGCGTCCGCCTGGAGAACCCCGTTTCCGGACAGGGACGCGCCTGATGAAAGGGGCGCTACGGACGGAAAAGACGCGTCCGGCGGGTCTGGCGAGTCTGGCGAGTCTGGCGCCTCCCCTCCCCGTCCCCGCCGCCCGTCCCGGCCGCAGTGGACGATCTGGGGAAACAGGCCGCTCGCTTTGAGCGCGCGGACGAAGGCCCCGGACCCGCCCCAGACGGCCACGGTCTCATGAGCCCCGGCCAATCCGGCCAATCCGGCCAACCCGGCCAACCCGGCCAACCCGGCCAACCCGGCCAACCCGGCCAGAAGAAATCCCTCGCGCAAGGCCGCCCCGTCCACCGGGACCACGGGCCGCCCCGCCGCCTCGCGCACGCCGCGCGCGACCAGCGCCGCCCCGCTGGGGTCCGGAGCGGAAGAAACGTCGAGCAGAAAAAGGGAAATCCGGTCCGCACAGGCGGCCGCCGCCCGGACGGCGTCCCCGGCCTCGCCGAACAGGACCCGGCCGAGCACGGCGTGGCTCCCCTCGAAGCAGAAATCAGCGGCCACGAGCCCCGGCGCGGGCTCTGGGGTGGGCGTCAGGAGCATGGCGGCCACGGCGCCCGGCCGCTTGGCGGCGGCGGTGCGCAGCCCCCGGGCCAGTTCCTCCACGGAAGCCAGGGTGGCGTTGATGCGGCCGCCGGAAAATCCCCGCTCCTGGAAGGCCGCAAGCGCGGCCGGGGGCGCGCCCGGCGCCGTTCCGGCCAGTCCCTGGGCCTGGCGTTCCAGCTCGCCGGGGTTGAGGCCGACGGGATCGAGCCGCCCCATGGCCGCGATGAGCCGTTTGGGGTCGGCCCCATGGCGCGCGGCCGCCTGGAGCAGCGCGGGCAAATGGCCGGAGTGGAAGCGGCTGAAGCCCATGGCCGTCCCCAGAATGTCCGGGGGCTTGAACCGGGAGGCCAGGGGCCACATGTAGGTCTGGGCCGCGTCCATGACCGCCAGGGGATCGAGCCCGGTTTCGACGCCGCGCCGGGCGAAGAGCGCGGCCAGGACCTCGGCGGCGGCGTTTCCCGCGCCCCGGCCCACCCCGAACAGGGTGACGTCCAGGAAATCCGCCCCATGCTCGTAGGCGGCCAGACAGTTGGCCGCGGCCAGGCGCAGATTGTCGTGGCCGTGAAAGCCGAAGGCCCCCTCCCGGCGCTGGCGGGCCGCGTCCAGGTAGCGTGAGACCTCGTCCGGGAGCATGGCGCCCGCCGAATCCACCAGGTAGACGATCCCGGCGCCGTGGTCCCGGGCCGCGTCCGCCCGCTCGGCGAACGCCGCCGGAGAGACGGCGTAGGATTTCATGAAGTTCATGGCCGTGCGCAGCCCCAGTTTGGCGGCGCGTTCGAGAAAGGGATGGGCGGATTCGCTGTGCGTGGCGTTCTGGCCGATGCGGACGAAATCGAGCCCCGCCTCCCGGGCCCGGTCGAGATCGTCCAGCCGGGCGAGGCCGGGGATGCAGAACGCCCCGACAAGAGCGTCCCCGGCTCCGCTTTTGGCCGCCCGGATCATGTCCAGGTCGCTGGCGGGCATGGCGCCCTTCCCGGCCCTGGCCGCGCCGAGCCCCAGGCCGTGGCCCGCCTCGATAAAGCGAAACCCCAGCCCCGAAAGCACCGAGGCCAGAAGGGCCGCGTCCCTGGCCGTGAACTGGAAATCCACGGCGTAGGACCCGTCGCGCAGGGAACATTCGAGGAGGATGGGCGCGCGTTCAGGCATGGGGCCTCCCGGGTCTTCTGAAGGGCTCGCCCGCGAGGACCCCCCGGGCGAAAAGATCCAGATCCGGATCCCGCCCCGGGGCCAGCTCGTCCGGGGAGGCGGCCAAAAGCCGCCAGCCGTCCGCCGAAACCGGCGAAAGGGTCAACTGGCGGCGCAGGAAGAGGTCATGGGCGTAGACCCGGGCCAGATGCAGCTCCCGCCCGGACAAGGGGCCGTAGGAGGCCGCCCGGGCAAGATGCCCGGCGTAGTCCTCTAGGTTCGCGCCGTCACGGGTGAAGCCCCGCCCGGCGTAATGGCCCACGCCGCCGGTGATGACCGGCTTGCCCGCCAGGGCCGCATCGATCCCGGCCGTGGAGCGGATGACCACGGCGCCGTCCAGGACTTCGAGCAGGCCGTAGGTGTTGATGGCCCCGCCCGTGACCAGGCGCAGATTGTCCGGAAGCGTGGGGAACCATTCCCGGACGCTCGCGGCCGCGCCCTTGATGGTGCCGTCGAGCCGCTCGGCCGGGTGGCAGCGGATGACCCACTGGATGCGGGGCAGGTCGGCCGCGCGTTCGATGGTAAGCCGCAGCCAGTCGTCCGCGTCCTTGAAAAAGACCGAACCCGGAGTGAAGGTCACGTCCCAGCGCACATGGGGGAATATGCCCCAGACCGGTTTGTCCGGGTCGAGGGAAAGGGCCGTCCGCAGGCTGTCCGCGTCCTGGGGAGCGTTTTCGAACACCCCCCAGGGGCCGCTTGCGCGCACGGGGGCGAAATAGTCCGCAAGCTCGCGCTTCAGGGTTTCGCCGGATAGGCCTTCGGCCTCGGCGATCACCGTTTCCCACTCCGCCTGGGGCATGATCAGGGCGTCCTCGATGGGGTCCGGCGGGCAAGCCGCATAATAATAGCCGCCGTCCGCGAAACCGGTCATCCAGTCCACGACCGGGACGCCCCGCATGCGGCAGAGCCCGTGCAGGGGGCCGGTCTCCAGAAACTGGCGGTGGGTGGTCAGGACCCGGTCGGGCGAAAGCGCCTCCAGAAGCCCCCGGGCGGCCAGGGCCGAAACTTTGGCCGCCGCGAAAAATTCCCGGGCGAGCCCGCGCCCCTCCTCCCTGGTCGCGGCGTCCTCGGCGCCCCGGTAAAACCGGGCCAGGGAGGCGCTGGCGTGGTAGCCCGAGGGAAGCCCTTCCCAGGTTTCGTGGATGAGGGCTTCGGGGTCCGGGGCGGGCGTCGCCTCCCGCAGCCGCCGCACGTTTGCGGGGGCGACGCAATCCCCCAGCCGGACATGCTCCACCCCGGCCGCGTCGCACAGGCTTTCGGCCCGGGACAGGCAGGCGGCGCAGGGCTCGCCCCAGCGTTCTGGGGACACGCCGCCTTGGCTTCGCAGATAGCAGGCCCGCAACATTCCATCGCACAGGCTGACCACGGGCCGCGCGCCATGGGCCCGCAAAACCAGGGCCATGGCCAGCTCCCGGGCCAGGATGTCCAGACTGGCCCCGACCTGGCGCGCCACCAGGACGCGCGGGCCTTCGCCGCCCTGGCCCCGGCGTCCGGCCCGGCGTTCGCCGCCTTGCAGAGCCGCGAACCGGTCGCAAAGAGCCCGGAAGGCGTCCATCAGGCCTCCCCCCTCGCATCTTCCGGCGTCCGGCCCAACCCGGTCCGGGTTGCCTCCAGCTCCCGCGCAAGGGCCTGGGCTTTGCGGGTGGTTTCCTCCCGGGTATTGAAATGCTGCGAAACGGCGGACGCGGCTTTCAGGCCGGGGTCCAGGCGCTCCAAAAGACGGCTCCGCGCGCCGTCCGGCATAAGGAAATACAGGATCTTGTGATCCCTGGCGTAGGCGCAATGGCGGCAAAAGGTCGGGCGGCTTTCGCCCGAGGTGAAAAAGAGCTCTCGCCGCAGCGCCCTGGCCCGCTCGCCGTCGAAGCTGGCGTACAGGCCGTCCCGGGCCGCATGGCCGATCCGAAGCGCGGCGTCCGGGTCCACCATGCACGGGGTCACGGCGCCGTCGCCGGTGATTTTCACCGTGTCGAAGAGACACTCCCCGAAACGCCAGGCGGTTTCCGGAACGGTCCCGGTCAGCCCGCGCAGGGAGACGGCCGGGGGCATGGACCACCAGGAGACGGGCAGCGTCTCCAGCAACCGGCGGGCGGCCTCGGGATCGGCGAGCGCCTCGCTCCGCAGGATGCTCGCCGAAAAGGCGAAGGGGCGCCGCCTCGACCAGGCCAAAGCGAAGCGTTTGACGTTTTCCAGAACCGTCTCGAAACGCCCGGTCCCGCAGACCCGCTCGTAGGTTTGCGCGTCCGCCGCGTACAGGCTGACCGTGAGCCGGGAAAGCGGCGCGGCCAGGAGGCGTTCCACGTCGCCCTGGCGCAGGCGGGTGAAATTGGAGATGAGCATGATTTTGGCCTTGGGGGCCAGGGCGTGGGCCAGACCGGCCAGCTCGAAGATGCGCGGGTCCAGGAGGGGCTCGTTGTGGCCGTAGAGATGCAGTTCGCCGTCGAAGCCCCGCTCCCCCAGCTCCCTGACGATGGATTCGAAGAGCCCCCGCCCCATGCGCGGCCGCCGCTTGCCCCCCGCCCTGGCCGGGCACATGCCGCAGCGGTTCGGGCAGACCCCGTGGGTCTCCAGATAGACGTAGCGCAGGCCGTCCGCGCGGCCGGTCAGGCGCCTTGCCCGCGAGGTCAAAAAGGAGGCGAGGGCGTTCATGGGGACGCCTCTTTCACCACGTACGCGGAAGGCTGCCGCGCGAACGGGGCCTGCATGACCGGCCGGCCGCCGATGACGGCCTGGACCGTCTCGGACTCGAAGGGAGAGCAGGCGTTGTTGAAATGGTCGAGGATGAGGACCCCGCCCGTGACCAGACGCGGCCAGAAATGCGCCAAGGCCGCTTCGAGGACCGCCTTGGCTCCGCAGTCGAGAAAGACGAGCTTGAAGCGCATCTGGCGCTTGTCCGCGAAAAAGGCGGGCAGGTCCTTTGTCAGGTCGAGCTTGTGGATGAAGGCCGTATCGTCGAGCTCCTGGAGCCGGATAAGCTCGGCCAGGGTCGCATGGTCCGCCGCGTAGCTTCCGGCGTAGGCCTCGTTGTCCACCCCCTTTTCCGGGGCCATGCCCTGGAACCAGTCGAAGCCGTGGACCTGGGTCTGGCAGTTGTTTTCGAAAAGCCGCGCCAGCTTGGCGAAAAAGAGCAGCGAGGCGCCCTTCCACGAGCCCACGTCCGCCACGTGGCCGCACAGGCCGAGGGTTTGCCGGTAGCGCTCGTACAGGAAGAGATAGCGGCCCAGATTCACGTGGCCCGTGAAGCAGGGGAAATGATGGATGTAGTCCCTGGGCGAAAACCCCAAAGCGATGATCTCTTCGATGGACGCGTGAAAACGCGCGTCCACGGCTTCGAATTTGCGTTCCTCCATCCGCGCCTCCTCAGGCGAAAAGGGCGTCCCGGAAGGGTTCGCCGCGTTTGACGGGCCGCATGAGGGTCCGGCCCAAAAGCGCTTTTTCCCGGCCAGGGGGAAATTCCCCCTCAGGCCGCAGCCAGACGATGTGCTCCGGAATGATCCGGGTTCCGGCTGGAATATCCCCGGCCGCGCAGGCGCCCCGGCGCATGCCCGGCCGCATGGCCGCCTCCCCGGCGGATGGAGAAAGCTCCCCGCTTCCCCGGTAACGCTCGGCCAAACGCACGCGCCGGACCAGCTCGCGCAGCTCGGCCGGGTCGGCGGACAGCTTGTGGTCCCGAAAGGAAGACAGGTCGTGATCCAGGGTGAAATGCTTCTCGATGACCCGGGCGCCGAGCCCCGCCGCCAGAACCGCCGCCTCCACCCCCAGGGTATGGTCGGAATAGCCGGCGGGCAGGCCGAAGGTCCGGGCCAGGGCGGGGATGGCCGCCAGATTGGCCGCTTCCGGGGGCGTCGGGTAGAGGGCCACGCAGTGCATGAGGACAAGGCCGGGATCGGCGCCTATCGTCCGCCAACGCCCGGCGATCCGATCCACGGCGGCGCGGATTTCCGCCTGGTCCGAGGCGCCCCGGGAAAGCAGCACGGGCTTGCCGCATGCCGCCACGGCGTCGAGCAGGGCCGTGAACGTCAGATCCCCCGACGCGATCTTGAACATGGGGACCAGATCGTTCAGAAAGCGGACGCTTTCCAGGTCAAAGGGGGTGGAGAGGAAGAGCAGCCCTTCCCGTTCGGCCAAGCGCGCCAGGGCCTCGAACCGGGCGAAGGACAGCTCGAACCCCTTGAGAACCCGGCGCCGGCCGGCCTGCTCGGCGTTCACCAAAGATTCGGCGCGGATGGTCTGGAACTTGACCGCGTCCGCCCCGGCGGCGGCCGCCTCGCAGACCATGCGTTCGGCCCGGGCGAAATCGCCCTCGTGGTTGTTGCCGATCTCCGCCACGATGCAAACCGGCGCGTCCGGGCCGCATAAAAAAGCCATCAAAAGGCTCCGTGCAGATGATGGTGGTAGGTCAGTTCCACGGCCCGCAGCCCCAGGGACTGGTAGAAGGCCATGGCCGCCGCGTTGGCGGCCGAGGTCCCGGCCGAAAGGGGCCGCCCCCCGGGCTCACCCTCCATGGCGGCCGCCGCCAGGGCCGTTCCCAGTCCCTGCCCGCGCGCCTCGGCTTCCACGGCGATCAGATCAACGACCACCGCCCCGGGCCTGCGCAAAAGGAGGAGAAACCCCTTCGGAACGCCGTCAAGGAGGGCCAGATACAGGGCGTCGCCCCGCTCTCCCGCGAAATAGTTTCCCGCCCAGTCCGCCTTGATGGCCCTGGCTTTTTCTTCGGGAACGCCCGGGTCCTGGGAAAACCGGTTGAGCGTCAGGCTGTTCGCGGCCATCTCCCGCACCAGAGCCTCGTCCTCAGCCCGCGCGAGACGCGCGTCCACCCGGGGAGGAACGGCAAAACGCGGGACGCCCTCGAAATGGATGGTGGCGTCCGCCAGGCGAAAGCCCATGTCCTCCAGGGCCATGCGCTGGCAGATCCGGGCCGGGTCCAGGGCCGCCTGCACGAATCCCGCACGGCCGCCCAGCTCCCGGGTTAGCTCCTTCAAGAGGAAGTCCACGTCCGGCTCGCCGTCCAGGATCAGGGTCAGGGCGGGCTTGTCGAGATGCTTTTCCAGAAAAGGATCGGGGATCAGAACCGGTTTCATGCGCCCTCCGTCCTGCCGGAGAGTCCCGGCCAATAGGCTTTGTTCCAGCGGATGTATTCCAGAAACCCCTTCTCCAGGGGCCAGCGGGGCTCGTAGTCCAGAAGCTCCCGGGCCTTGTCCACGCACAGGGTCCCGCGATCCGGGGTGAGCTTGTCCTTTGGCAGGTAGACGACCTTGCACCCGGGAAATTCCGCCCGGATGAGCGCGGCCATGTCCGCCAGGGAACGCGATTCGCCGTAGGTCAGGTTGAATATCCGGCCCCGGGCGGCCGGATTCCCGATGACCTTGACCATGCCCTGAACAAGGTCGTCGATGTAGGTGAAATCCAGCCGGTCCGAGCCGTCGCCGTGGATGGCGATCTCCTCGCCCTTCAGGGCTTTTTCGATGAAGATCTGCCCCACTCTGCGGCTGACGCAGCGGGGGCCGTAGAGGGCCGAGGGCCGGATGATGGTGTAGGGCAGGCCGAAGGTCTGGTTGTAGGCGATGACCAGCTTTTCGCCGCCGAATTTGAGGGCCGCGTAGATGCCGAGCGGCTCGCAGGGGCTTTCCTCGGTGACGGAGCCGCCCTTGAAATGGCCGTAGATCATGCTGGAGGAGAAATAGATGAAATGCTCGGCCTGGTCCCGGCTCCAGTCCAGGGCGTTCTCCAGGGTGCGGAAGCTGTGGTCGAAGGTGCTGTAGGGATCCTTGTTCGACTGATTGGCATGCGCAACAGCTGCAAGTTGTATTACGGTCTGTGGTTTGATCTCGCTCAGGATGCGCGAAAGGGCGTGGTATTCCCGGGCGTCCTGCACGTACAGGGGAATCCCGGCCTGACGCAGCAGTTCCAGGCGCTGATGGAGCATCTCCAGATAGACGGCGCTGGTCCCGTCGCCGTTGCCCGCGAACTTGAGAAGGTTGTTGACCTGGAGGCTGTCCAGGATCGAGACCTCGGCGCCCAGGCGTTTCAGTTCCAGGGCCAGATGATGGCCAATGAATCCGGCGCCGCCGATGAGGGCGACGCGCCGTCCCGCGATGTCATGCATGCCGCGCCTCCGTCAGCGCCTGTTTGAGGGCGTCCGCCATGTAGCGCATGTCCTTTGCTCCAAGATGGGGCCCCACCGGCAGGGCGACCCCCTGGCTGATGGACAGGGCCGTGGGAAAGTCCTCCGGTCTGTGGCCGTATTTTTCCCGGTAATAGGTCAAAAGGGGCGTGGGGCTCGGGTAGTAGACGCTGAGCCCGACGCCCAGCTCCTTCATGCGCGCCATGATCTCCGGCCGCTTCGGCCGCAACTCCTCGCGCAGGATCACGGACAGGCAGTAGCGGCCGCTGACCGCGTTTTCCGGCAAATCGGCGCCAAGGACCGCGACCTCGTCCACCTCGCGCAAGAGTTCGGCCAGGAGAGTGAAATTGGCCTCCCTGGCCGCCTGAAAGCCGTCCAGCCGATCAAGCTGCGCAAGCCCCAGGGCGGCGGAGAGCTCGTTCATGCGGTAGTTGAACCCCAGCGCAGGCACGTCGTAGACCCCGGGAACGGTCCGCTCGCCGTAGGATCGGTCCACGCCGAAGGCCCGGGTCTTCTCCAGCCGGGCAAGAAGGTCCCCATGCCTGGAGATGACCATGCCGCCCTCGGCCGTGGTCATGTGCTTGACCGGGTAGAAGGAGAAAACGCCCGCATCGCCAAGAAGCCCGGCGTGAACCCCGCCGTATCGCGCGCCGAGCGCCAGGGCGCAATCCTCGATGACGAACAGGCCGTGTTTGGCGGCCAGGGCGTTCACCCGGTCCATGTCCGCCGGAACGCCCAGGAAATGCACGAGGAGGATGGCCCTGGTTCGCGGGGTGACGGCCGCCTCCAGGGCGTCGCAATCCATGTTTCCGTTCGCGGGTTCGGCGTCCACGAAAACCGGGGTCGCGCCCATGTATTCCACGGCGTGGACCGTGGCCGCGTGGGTCTGGGCCGGGACGATGGCCTCGTCCCCCGGCCGCAATCCAAGGTCGAAACACAAAAGATGCAGCCCGGCGGTGCAGGAGGACAGGGAGACCGCGCCGGGGGCGCCGGTTTTGGCGGCGAAGGCGGCCTCGAAGGCCTTGCCGCGCGGCCCGTGGACGAGCTGGGTTCCGGAAAGGACCTCCAGGACCGCGGCGCGCTCCTCCTCGCCGATCATGGGCTTGCCGAAGGGAATGGTTCTCATGTTTTCCTCATGCGGGATACTCCACGCGGACGGGACGCCCCGCGCGCAGGGATTCGTCCGCCGCGAAACAGACGGCCATGACGTCGAACACGTCGTTTTCAGGGACAAGACAGCGGGACGCCCCCTCCCGGCCGCAAACCGCGTCCAGAAAGGCGGCCAGGACCCGGGGCCGTTTGTCCCTGGCCGGGTATTCCCCCCGGGCCGGGCGGACAGCCGCTTCCCCGTTGTCGCCCTTTTCGATCCAGACGCTTCCTGTAAGCTCATGCGCGAACCCGCGCCGGGCGCCGTGGACGGCCAGCCGGTGAAAATGCGGGACAACGCATCCGCCCATGGCCCCTACCCGGGCGAACAGGCCGCCCGGAAAGCGTAAGGAAAGGGCGCAGGAATCGGCGAAAGGAAAGCCCTCCCCGGCCGTGGCCAGGTTGTTGCCCAGGGCGAAGACCTCCTCGGGCCGCTCTCCGGCCAGCCACAGGATCAGGTCGATCATGTGGACCGCCGCGCCCCGGACGATGGAATAGTCCGCCATGCGCCCCCGCCAGCCCCTGGTCAGCCTGCCCGGGCGGCCCCAGAGATAGTCCGCGTCCACGGCGCTCACCGGTCCGAAGGCGCCCTCGCGCCAGGCCTGGCGGATCTCGCGGAAGAGCGGGCAGGTCCGCAGGACCATGTTGGCGGAAAGGCGCAGCCGCCCGCCCGAGGGCGCCGCGCCCCGGAAAAGGGCCTCCCGGATGGCCGACGCCTGGCCCGGGCTTTGGCACAGGGGCTTTTCCGCGAACACGTGCTTTCCGGCGCGAAGCGCGGCCATGATCTGGGAGAAATGGGCCTCGTCCCAGGAGGCGACGCAGACGGCGCCGATGCCCGGGGCGTCCGTCAAACCGGCCTCGGTTTGCGCCACGGCGACCTCTTTTCCCGGAAATTCCCGCTTGAGCGCGGCCGCCAGAGCGTTCGCCCTGTCTTGGTCCAGGTCGCGCAAAAGGACCCCGCCGACCCCGGGATGGTTCAGGGCGGCCCGGGCGTGATGGGCGCCCACGCCCAGTCCGATGACGCCCACGCCTAGCACGCGCCCCCCTCCCCGTCCTCCGGCCCGTCCTCGTCCAGGAGACCGCCCAGGGCGAGCAGTTCCCGCCAGCCGTACTCCGTATGGGGCCGGGTCATCCGGCGTATGATCCCTTCCAGGCGGCGGCGGTCCTTCAGGTCGTCCACGCACAGGCCAGGCCCTGGCGCCGCGTCGCCGCTTTCGAAATTCACGATCCCGTACGCGGACGCGTTGCGGTAGAAATGCAGGGTGGCGTGCTCCAGCTCGTCCCCGCGCATCTTCGGATAGGCCGCGAGAAAGGTCCCGGCGCGGACGATCTCCACGCTCTGCCCCGGAGGAAAGGTGCGCGGATGGACGTTGCAGACGATATCCGGCCGGGTCTGGCGAAAAAGCGCCGCGCCATGGGACAGCAGGGCCGGATCCAGCAGGGGGCTGTCCGCGCAGCAGCGGATGAAGGCGTCGCAGGGAAAGGCGCGCTGGGCCTCCAGGAAGCGCAGGGCCACGTCCGCTGACGGCCCGGAATGGCAGGGAACGCCGTATGCCGCGCACAGGCCGCGCACCGCATCGTCCTCGGGACCCGTCGAGGTGGCCACGGCGTAGAAATCCAGACCGGCAACCCGTTCCAGCCGCTCGAAAACGTAGACCAGGAGGGGCTTGCCGCACAGGGGCCCGCAGACCTTGCCCGGCAGCCGTTTCGAGCCCATACGGGCCTGGATGAAGCAGCCCAGCCGCATCAGGCGCCTCCTTCATCCGCGCCGTCCACGCCATCCGGGCCGTCCGGTCCGTCCGGAACGCCCCGGGCCTTGTCCGGCGCGAAGGAAAGGGGCTCGTCCGGGCTGATCTCGAACAGGGGCAGGGCGTAGAGCAGGGGCAAATCCTCGTCCTTTTCGCACTCGGCGCAAAGGGCCTGATAGACGGGGCCGTCCTCGTCCTCCCCCCGGCCGGGGACGCCCGGGTCATACGTCAGAGCGGCGTCGGCCCGGCAGACCGTGGGCAGCCACTGGCTTCCCAAAATCCCGTCCGGGCCGCAGCGCTTGTCCCAGACCTCCTTGACCCGGTACTGCGGGGCGCTGGTCAGGTTCTGCCCGCGAAACCAGCGTCCCCTGCGGCTTCTGGCCGAAAGCGCGGACGCCCAGAAGGGGTTGGCGTTGGCGGGCGCCCGAAGGGCCGAGACGAAGGCCCCTCCCCTGGCCGCCTCCAGAAAGACCGCCAGCCGCCCCGGGGAGACCGGTCCGGAAAAGGGCGAGACCACGAGCAGGGGACCTGGGCCGAACGTCCCGGCCAGCGCCCGGCGCGCCCAGGCGGCCGGGGACCAGGGATCGCCCGCGGCCGGGGCCTTTGCAACCAGCGGCGCAGGGGTCTCCCCCAACGCCGCCAGACGCCGGGCCAGGTCCTCCCCGGCGGCCAGAACGGCGGTCTTGCGCGCGCCAAGGGCGCAAACGGCGCGCCACACGAACCGGACAAGTTCGCGCGCAAGCGCCTCGCGCTCCAGAAAGACCGCGTCGCGCGGTCCGGCGAGATGGAAGAACAGCGCCGCGTTCATGCGAAGTCCATCCCGAAATCGTAGAGTCCCAGGGAAACGATGCGCCGGGCGGCCGCAAGCCCCGCCTCGTCGTCGATGTCGAGCAGTTCGATGGGGTTGCGGATGACGTAGTAGCCGTAATTGTCCGTCATGTTCACCCCGGGCGGGGCGCTTTCATTGGAGTTCTCCCCCAGGAACAGGCCCAACGGCTTCACCCAGCGCACGTCCTGGCCGGGTCCGAGGAAAAACGCGCTCGACGCGGGCATCACGCGGCCGTCCAGCCAGAAGGCGGAGGCCGCCAGGTCGACATGGGCGGCCTGGACGGTCTTGACGGCGAAATACGACGCCAGCGCGTCCGTCAGGTCCTGGAGCATGGCGAGGTTGCGAAAGGGGCTGGTGGGCAGCATGACGATGCGGCGGCCGGGGGCGGCGATCCCCTCCCGGGTCAGACGGGCCAGAAAGACGTCCAGACAGGTCCCCAGGCCGGCCGTGGCCGTGGCCAGGGCGGGCTCGCGCAAGAACGGGACCTCGGCGCCGAAGGATCGGGCCAGGTCCGCGTACCCCGGATCGTCGGTGTCCACGAAGACCCGATCCACGCCCCGAAGCCTGCGCGCCGCCAGGACGGGGTAGGCCAGAAGGGGCAGGCCCCCGAGCCTGGCGGCGTTCTTGTCCTTCAGCCGGGTCGAATTCTTCCTGGCTGGAATATAGACCACGGTCTCAAGGCTCGCGGCCTCCAGGACCTCGCCGCGACGGGGCCTTGAGAGGGGGAAGAACAGCGGGCCTTGCGGCTCATGCATGGCGGCGTCGCCTCGGCGCGGCCTGGGTTTCGCGCCTTGTTACAAATGAATCATTAAGTGAATAATCGACCAGGCTCATGTTCTCTTTAGTCTCGGGAACAGACGGCGTCAAGCCGACGCGGCGGCGGCCTTTACCACGTGTCCCGGCGCAGACCCGGATGCGCCGATCTCTACAGTCTTGACGCATCAGCCATTGCCGTTTCCCGGCGCAGGCCCGGATGCGCCGATCTCTACAGTCTCGACGCGTCAGCCATTGCCGTTTCCCGGCGCGGGCGCGGATGCGCCTGGACCCAAGGCGAACGCGCCCCCGCGCAAAACGCCGCCCCTGGCTCGCGGAACAGGGGATGACGGCGCGATCCCGGACGCATCGGACCGTCCTTGCGTCATCAGGGGCCGAAACGGGCCCCTTCAGCCATCCAGGGCGCCCTTGCCGCGTATTTCTGCACACGTTTCTCTTCTTTCTTGCGGATGCGCATATTCTCTCCTATTTTCGAACGATATGGAAACACGCCCGCATCGCATGCCGCGCAATCGCCACGGCGCCTCCTTCCCCGCCCCGTTCGCGGCGCCGGGAGGCCGCCTTCGCTTTTACATCCTCGCCCTTCTCGTCTTTGCGCTTTCCCTTTTTCCGGCCTGGCCAGCCTGGACCGCCCGGAACGAGACCATTCAGGAACCGCCCCGGGCCATCATCATCAACTCCTATCACGAAGGCTACAACTGGACCGACGAGCAGTCCGACGCCATGCTCCAAACGCTTCGCGAAAAAGCGCCGTCCTGCATTGTGGACGTGGTCTACCTGGACTGGAAGCGTTTCCCGGATCCGCTCTCCCTGGACGACGTCGCGGCCCTGCTCAAACGCCGGTACAAGGATCACACAATAGACCTCGTCCTCACCACGGACGACGCCGCCCTGCTCTTCGCCCTGCAACACCGGGACGCCTTTTTAAGCGGCGCTCCCATCGTCTTCAGCGGCGTGTTCGAGCGCTCCGCCGCACAATACGCCTCCGGCGTCCCTGACGTAACCGGCGTATACGAAGGGGTCGACCCCAAAGGGACCATCCGCCTGGCCCTCACGCTCAATCCTGAATACCGGGACATGTACGTCGTCCACGACGGCACCGAGACGAGCGTCGCCCTGGAAAAGGAGATTTATGAAGCGCTGCCTTCCATGCATACGGGCCTGACGCCTCACGTCCTGACGGGCATGCCCTTCGAAGAACTCTGCGACGCGCTGTCGCGGCTGCCTTCGGACAGTTTCGTCCTGCTCGCCTCCTACGCCAGCGACTCGAACGGCCTGGTCATGCAGCCCGAGCGCTTCGCCTCGCTCATGAGCAAACGCTCCGTGGCGCCCATTTATACCATGTACGACCACATGCTCGGTCACGGGGTGGTGGGGGGAAGCCTCTTGAGCGGCGCGCTGCAGGGAAAGGCGGCGGCGGAACTCGGCGCGAAGATTCTGGGCGGCGAAAGCGCGGGCGCCCTGAAGCCGGTCAGCCGGAAAACCGTGTTCAACGGGTTTGATTACAACGAACTGATCCGCTTTTCGCTGGACCCCGGCCGCATTCCCAAGGGCAGCGTGGTGCTCGGGGAGCCGTTCGGGTTTTACAAGGAGAACAAGAAACTCGTCTGGGCCTACGCCTCCTTCACGCTCGTCCTTTTGACCTCCATCGCGATTATGGCACTCAATATCTTGCGCCGGGCCAAAGCGGAACGCGAACTGGCCGGGCAGATGGGCCTGATGCGCTCCCTTGTGGAGGCCATCCCCAACCCCGTCTCGCTGAAAAACGCGTCGGGGACGTATCTCGATTGCAACCAGGCTTTTGAACGTTTCTCCGGGCTTTCCCGGGACAAGATCAAAGGCATGACCCTCCAGGACATCTTACCGGAAGATACGGCCCGGGAACTCGCCGACATGGAAAAGGAAGTCATGCGGACGGGACAGTCCCGCGTCCTGGAACGCTCGCTGGACGCGGCCTATGGCCCCTGTCAGGTTCTGGTGAACAAGGCGGTCTATTCGGACGCGCAGGGAAATGTCGCTGGCGTGGTCAGCGTCATAACGGACATCACCGAGCGCAAGCGCTCCGAGGAGGAGCTTCGACGCAACGAGGCCCGGCTGCTCGGCCTGGTGAACATCCTTCAGCATCCCTTCACGGATACGCAAGAATTTCTCGATTTTTCCCTGAACGAGGCCATCCGTCTGACGGGAAGCAAGCTGGGCTATATTTATTTTTATAATGAACAAACCAAGCGGTTTACCCTTAACTCCTGGTCTCGCGAGGTCTTACGGGAATGCGCCGTTCAGTCCCCCATGACCCAATACGACTTGGAAAATACGGGCATATGGGGCGAAGCGGTTCGCCAGGGGAAACCATTTATCCTCAATGAATTCCAGGCGCATCACCCCTTGAAGAAGGGCTACCCTGCCGGACACGTCCCCTTGTTCACCTTCATGACCATCCCGGTCTTCAAGGACGGTAAAATCGTAGCCGTGGTGGGACTCGCCAACAAGGAAGGCGGATACGCCCAAAGCGACGTTTACCAGCTCACCTTGCTCATGGACTCCGTCTGGAAGGTCCTGGACCGCGAGGAGGCGAGAACCGCCTTGCGCGAGCGCGAAGCCCAGCTCGCCTCCTTGAGCGACAATCTCCCCAACGGCGTGGTCTATCAGATGGATACCGGGGAGGACGGGACCAGCCGCCGTTTCACGTACATAAGCGCCGGCGTGGAGCGGCTGCACGGCGTGACCGCCGCGGCGGCCCTTGAAAACGCCGGCCTGCTCTATTCCCAGGTGTACGAAGAGGATCGCGCGCTCCTGGCGGAAAACGAACAGCTGGCCTTGTCGGGCATGACCACGTTCAACGCGAAGGTGCGCATGACCCCGTCGCACGGAGAATCGCGCTGGCGTTTGTTATCCGCCGCTCCAAGACGCCTTGACAACAACCATATCGTCTTTGACGGCATAGAAATCGACGTGCAGGACCTCGTGTCCGCCAAGGAGGCGGCCGAGGCCGCAAGCAAAGCCAAATCCGCCTTCCTGGCCAACATGAGCCATGAAATCCGCACCCCGCTCAACGGCGTCATGGGCATGCTCCAGTTGCTCAAGTCCACCCTGCTTGCGAATGAGCAGCAGGAATACGTGGACGCGGCCATGGAAGCCACCCGGCGTCTCAACGCCTTGCTCTCCGATCTTCTGGACCTTTCCCTCATCGAAGCCGGAAAAATGGCCTTGCGAAAAGCGGATTTCGAAATCGAGAGCCTGCGAAGAGCCATCCTGACCCTTTTCTCCCGCGCGGCCGAGGAAAAAGGCCTCTCCCTCTCCTTCCACATCTTTCCCGGCGTCCCGCCCGTTCTGAGCGGCGACAGCCCCAGGCTGCAACAGCTGCTCTTCAACCTGACGGGCAACGCCATCAAATTCACGGACAAAGGGGCGGTGCGCATCGAGGTTTCCACCTTGCCTTTTCATCGTCAGGGAGAAATCCGCCTGCTTTTCACGGTGACCGACACGGGCATCGGCATCCCGATCGATCTGCAACACAGGGTTTTCGACCCCTTCGTTCAGGCCGAGGAATCCTATACCCGCAGCTACCAGGGCGCGGGCCTCGGACTGTCCATCGTCAAGCGCCTGGTCGGCCTCATGGACGCCGAGCTTTCCCTGGACAGCGCCGAAGACCAGGGAACCTCCATCCGCCTGTCCATCCCGTTCAGCCCGGCGAGCGGTCTTACGCCCGCCACCAGCGAATGCCCCGCAACGCTCACGCGCATGGACAGGCGGCTTCGCATCCTTGTGGCGGACGATGACGCCATCAGCCGGCTTTCCACCCTGCGCATGCTGGAAAAATGCGGTCATGAAACCGCACCGGCCCTTAACGGCGAGGAGGCTCTCATCCTTCTCGCCCAAACCCCCTTCGACCTCATCCTCATGGACGTGCAAATGCCCGTCATGGACGGCGTGGAGACCGCCAAAGCCATACGCGAAGGACGGCTCGGCCCCGACATGGCGCGCATTCCCATTATTGCGCTGACGGCTTTCGCCATGGCCGGAGACAAGGAGCGGATCATGGGGGCCGGGATGAACGGCTACCTGGCCAAACCGGTGGAACTTGACGCCTTGCGGATCGCCCTCGCCGAAATCTTACCCGATGCCGGATCCGCTCCCCGCTGACCCCGGCAGGCGTATTGCCGGTCCTTCCACGGACTGGTAGCTTCCCCGCATGCGCGATCAAGAACCAGCGGCGTATCTGTTCTGGGACAAGGCCCATATCTGGGGCCTGTTGCCTTATCACGCCCTGAACGCCTTGGGCCTGCCCTTTCGCATCATGCGCGGGGCCGCCATCGCACGGGGCGCGCTTCACCGCGACAAACCCGGCGCGCTCATCGTGCCGGGCGGTTTTTCCAGACAGAAACGGGAGGCGCTCGGCCAGGCTGGCATGGACGCCGTTCGCGCCTTCGTGGCTGGCGGCGGATCCTATCTCGGCTTTTGCGGCGGAGCGGGCTTCGCGGTCACGGACCCGTATGGGCTGGATCTTTGCCCCTACGAACGCAAGCCCTTTTCCAACAGGCTGCAACATTTCGCCAGCGGCCATATCCACGTCCGCCCCAACCGGCAAAGCTTCCTGGTCCCGTCCTGGCTTGACGGTTCCGTCCAGCTCCCGGTCTGGTGGCCCGCCGCGTTTGCGCCTTCGCCGCAGTCAAACGGCCAGGACGAGGTCGAGGTTCTGGCCAGCTACGGCTTGCCCGGCCGGGATTTCATGATGGCGGACATCAAGGTGGGCGCGTTGGCTTCCGGCGTGCTCGACTGGTGGAAGGCCAAATACGGGGTAAGCCTGGATCCGTCCTTTCTGCGCGGCGGGCCCTGCATCGTCTCCGGCCGGTACGGCCAGGGGCGCTACGTCTTGAGCCATGCGCACCTGGAAACCCCGTCCTCGGCCGCGGCCAATGCCTGGCTCGCCCATATCCTTGCCACGCTTTTACGCAGGCCTGAACTGGCCAGACCCGATTTCATCGCGCCGGATTGGGATTTGCGCGCTCTTCCGGAGCGCTTCGATGATGCGCTGTTTCGCGACTGCGCGACGCGCATGGACGAGATCGTGGACCTAGGCCTTGAACACGGGTTGCTGTACCGGCGAAACGCCTGGCTTTTCGGCTGGCGGCCCGGAACCCCGGGCTTCGCGGCCAGCAACCTGTATGCGCTCTTCAGACAGGCCATGGCCCTTGATCCCACGCGGGAGGCCATGGATTACTGGAAGGCGGTGGCGCCGCATTTTCACAAGCTCATGCGGCAGTTCCACAAAGGGGCGACCGGGTATTTTCTGGCCGAGCGGCTGGCCTCCTCCCTGTCGCGCTTCGATCCCGGCGCCGTCCCCGACCAGGGACTTGCGGCCGAGCGTCGCGTCCTTTTCGGGCCGCCTCCCGGCTCGGGGGGGCTGTGCGGCGAACTCATCGGCCTCTTGGACCAGCTGATCTGGCTTCTCCTTGACGCGCGCTGATCATCCTTGCGACCCGCTCCCGGATTTCCTTAAGCGCCTTATTCGATCGCTCCGGCCTCAGCCAACATCTTGCCCGCGTCGCGGAATCTTTCGCGGCGTTCTTCAACCAGGGACATGAGCCGTTCCGCGTGCCGGTCGATATTCTCCTCGTGCAGGATGCTCACGGCCACGTCGCCGCCGCCCGTGGAAAGCGACAACAGGCTGCCGTTTTTTTCCCAGTAGGACGCGTCGGCGTTGGCTTTTACCGGATTCCCGTATTCATCGATCATGCGCTTGGCCGCGGCTTCAAAGGAGGACTGCTTGAACTGGCGGACCTTGACGTACACGGCCAACAGCTCGCCGCTCACCCCGGAAAAAACCAGAGCGCCCCGCACGGAATCCTTCGCCTCCCCGGCGCCCGGCGTCTCCGGCTCGAAATTGTACACATCGAGCTGCTTGCCAACATCCCCGGTGAGATCGCAACAGGCCTCGTTCTTCACATAGATTCTCGCCACGGCTTCCTCGTCGCGAAAGGCGTCCGCCCCGGCGAGATAGGCGAAACGGCACTCATCGGTTTCCTTGCGCATCAGCCGCAAACCGCGCGCGGACAATTTCACTTTGGCCGTTTCCAGATTGTCCAGCCCTGAAATGTCGAAAATCTTGATGCCCTGCGACCGGTCGGCCACATACCGGTTGCCCGCGTACCGGAACGCTTTGTTGACCGTTCCACGCACCTCGTTTTTCAAAACGTCCGCCGCATTGGGAATCGCTTTGACCTTGGGACCGAGAATCCCGCCATCGTCCAATCCGCCGTTGCTTTCAAACACGAACGCGCCCACGGTCATCCCGAAGGCCAGCACGGTGAACAAACCCGCCAAGATGTATTTCTGAAACCCAAGCCGTTCCAGGAAATATCCGATCCCGGTTGCCCGCTCCCGGTCCCATGAAGACGTCTCTTGGTCCTCGCGTTTCCCTGCTTGAGCCGCGTTTATCGCATATTCCCGCTTCATGACGCCACCTGCCTTCGACCCGCGCCGCCCCATTGCGACGCGTATTCACCCCTCTTATCGGCGGGCGCCGTATTCCGATTAGACGCTTCCCCAGGTTTTTTTCTTCATTGCTTTCGCCCGGATTCCAGGCCCGTTTCCCCTCCCTTCTTTCATGTTGCGCGGGCTGGTCTTCCGCCATGATTCTCCTCGATCCCTCGCCTTCATGCGTTGCCCTGGAGTTCCGTTTCGCTCTGCTCCGGCTTACCGTCGTGATGTTTTCATTTTGTCATCAAATCAATTCCGTATATGTTTTCATTTTTTAGCGCGTTCTCCCCGCTACTTTCGCTTGATCATTCCCCCTTCTTCCGCGAAAACCATAGCCAATACCCAAGGAGCCCATCATGGACGACGTGTTCGACGCGACCCTGAAACGGATCGAAGCCATCGTAAAAAGCGGCCTTGACGCGGACGGAACCATGCGCATTCTGGAGCTCTTGCAGGCCCCTCCCATTTCCCAGGATATTCTCCGGCGGGCCAAGATTTACAGCGAGGCCTTGCCCAAGGCCCAGGAATGCCCTTTCACCGAGGAACAGCGCTTCCTTCATTTTCTCTGGGACGCATTCGACAAATTGCCCCTGAGCCTGATTACGCCCTTTTCCATCCCTTTCAGACGGCATCTGGCCCACAGGCTTTTCAAGAAATGCGGCAAGGCGCTTATTGTGGAAGAGAACGTCCGGTTCAATTTCGGCCAGTTTCTCGAAGTCGGAAGCAACGTGTTTTTCAATCGAAACGTGTTTCTGGACAGCAAGGGCGGGATATTCATCGGGGAGGCCGTGGCCCTGGCCGAGGACGTGCGCGTCTTCACCCACAGCCACTGCGAAGCCTGCCACATGGAGCGGACCTACGCCCCGGTTCACATCGGCGACTACGCCAAGGTCTATTCCGGGGCGACCATCATGCCCGGCGTGACCATCGGGGAACAGGCCATCGTGGCCTCCGGCGCCATCATCACCAAGGACGTTCCGGCGAACATGGTGGCGGCGGGCATACCCGCCAAGGTGATTCGTGAACGCAAGACCCAGGGCAAACACCGCGAAGAGCTGGACCACATCTGGCTGTATTAGCCGGCCAGCCCTGACGGCCGTCATGCAGGTTTGACCGCGCATTCCGGCGCGGGGGCGTTCCGTCGCTTCGGGCGTCCGGCGCGAAGGCCCTGGCCCGCCCAGCGCCCGCGCCGCAAGGGGGCGCTACGCCGTTTCAAACGGCCGAAGTGCTGCCGTCCTTCTCCCCGCCCCTCTTGCAACCGGCGCGCGGGGCAAGGTGCGCGCAAGGGCCGGATGCGCGCGGGGGCTGCCTGCCCATGTCGCATCGCTTTCGATGACGAATTTTACCTTATCCCCGAAACGCCTTCCCCTGATCACGGCCAGCGCCCCGAAAAGGACGATCGGCGCCAGGCCGTTTACTGGATGACCGTCACGGCCGGCATGAGAAGAAATTCCTCGTCGCAGATGCCGCCGTCCGTCACCTCCACCCCGCCTCCTGGGGAAACCCGGCACAGGATGGCCCGGACCAGGGGAGCGAGCCCCTCCTTGGACAGCGCCGATATGCCGAGCCCTTGCGGAAACACGTGGCGGATGGCGTCCTTCTGCTCATCCGAAAGGGCGTCCCATTTGTTGAGGGCCAGGATGACCGGGATGTCGCCAAGGCCCATGTCGCGCAGGATATCCGTCACCGCCTCGACCTGCTCCACCGCTTCGGGATGGGAGGCGTCGGCCACATGGACGAGCAGATCCGCGGCCTCCAGCTCTTCCAGGGTGGCCCGAAAGGCTTCGGCCAGTTCCTTGGGCAATTCCCGGATGAATCCCACGGTATCGGTCAGGATGATCTCCTGATCTCTGGGAAAGCGCAGCCTGCGGCTGGTGGGGTCCAACGTGGCGAAAAGCTTGTTCTCCGCCTTGACCCCGCTTTGGGTCAGGGTGTTGAGCAAGGTGGACTTGCCCGCGTTGGTGTAGCCCACCAGGGACACGATGGGCAGCCCCGCCCGGGCTCTGCCAGCTCTTGCCGCCGCGCGGCGTTTGCGGAGGTCTTTCAGTTCTTCCTTGATCCTGCCGATGCGTTCGCGAATACGGCGACGGTCCACCTCGAGCTTGGTTTCGCCCGGTCCCCTGCCGCCGATGCCGCCCATGAGCCGGGACATGGCCCGGTCCTGCCGGGCGAGCCTGGGCAGGAGATAGCGCATTTGCGCCATCTCCACCTGCAGTTTGCCGGAACGGGTGTGGGCGTGCTGGGCGAAGATGTCGAGAATGAGCTGGGTGCGGTCGATGATCTTGCGCTCCGTCAGCTCGGCCAGATTGCGGACCTGGGCCGGGGAGAGCTCGTTGTCGAAGACCAGGATGGAAGCGTTTACCCGCAGGGCCGCCACCTCGATTTCCGACAGCTTGCCCTTGCCCAGGATGAATTTGGGATTGATCCGGGCCACGCGCTGGCTGACCCGCTCCATCACCCGCAGCCCCGCCGTATCCGCCAGGGCGGCCAGCTCATCCAGGGACGTCTCCTGCCTCGCTTTGGGCGCGTTCGACACGCTGACCAGCACGGCCCGCTCCCTGCCGTCGCCGCCCTCCTTGGCCTCCTGGGCCAGGCTTTCGCCTTCCCGGGCCAGCTCCTGCTCCAGGGCCCTGGCCTCGGCCTCGAAATCAATGACGCAACGGTCCCAGGAGACCGGCTTGCGCACGTCGTACGGCGTCTTTGAGGCGGACGGCGGCAAGAGCGCGGCCACATGCAAAACGCCCGGCTCGGCCATCTCCGTGACCGTCAACGCGGACACGCTGTCCAGACGAAGGAAGAGAAGATCCGTCAGGTCCTCGTCGGAAAGGGGCTCGCCGCGCAGGTGGGTGTGCAGCAGGCGCAGGCCGCGAAGACGGCCCGCTCCCAACCGCGCTCGGGCGAGTTCGGGGATGTAGATCCCGCCGGGTTCGCCCACGATGACCATGTCCACCCGTCCCTTGCGGTCGATCAACAGCCCGATCTGGCGGCCTATTCCGAAACTCAGGGCCGCCAATTCGCGGGCCTGCTCATGGGTATAGCCTCCGGCGTTCGGAAAACGCCGCATATACAACCGCTCAGTCGCCTTCAGTTGGCTCGGCTTCAGGCTCTCCACCGAGCCTTGTACTTTTTTCGTCGCTATGGCGCGCCCTTTTGTTTTTGAAACGGCTTGATGGTTCCGGCCAGGGCCTTAGCCCAAGTTCTTGGCCACGAAATCCCAATTGACCAGATGGTCCAGATAGGCGGTCACATAGTCCGCGCGCCTGTTTTGATAATCCAGATAATAGGCGTGTTCCCAGACGTCGATGGTCAGAAGCGGCTTGGCGCCGTCCACAAGGGGGTTCATGGCGTTGGGGGTCTTGACCACCTTGAGCGAGCCCTTGTCCTCCACGAGCCAGGCCCATCCGCTGGCGAACTGGGTCTTGGCCGCCTCGGCCAGCTGTTGCTTGAAGGTTTCGAAATTCCCGAATGCGGCGTTGATGGCGTCCAGCGCCTTGCCGTTCGGAGTCTTTCCCCCTCCCGGCGTCATGGATTTCCAGTAGAAATCATGGTTCCAGGCCTGGGCCGCGTTTCTGAACACGCCGATCTGGGCTGGATCGCTGGCGGCTTTGAGGAAGACCTGATCCAGGGTGAGCGAGGCCAGGGGGCTGCCCTGCACCAGCTTGTTCACGTTCTCGTAATAACCAAGGGTATGCTTTCCGTAGTGAAAGCCGACTGTTTTCGCGGAGATATAGGGTTCAAGCGCGTTTTCAGGATACGGCAGCGGCGCCGGGGTGAACCCGGCTGCCCGGGCGGGATCAGGAAGAACGAGTCCCGCCGCCATGACGCCCGCTCCGATCGCGCACATGCTTTTTAGAAAGGTTCTTCTGTCCACCCCGTGATTGGTCATACCGGCGTTCATAACGACCTCCTGATCAGTTACGCGAACACGTCTCCCCAAGAGCGCAACGGCGCGACGGCCCTTTTCCGTACCAGACAACTCTATCGCTCCGGCGCGTTTTCCGAAATCCCAGGCGTTTTCCCCGCTCTTTCCGGATATCCGGAAAGGGCGATCCAGCCGGCGCCATGCCGCCTCTCCTTTCGTCAGTCCTTTTTTTTCACGTTCACGGATACCAGGCTGACGATCTTCTCGTAATACGTCTGTTCCTTGTCCAGGGTCACCGGCCGGGAACGGCGCATATTGCTTTGGGTGATCATGAGATTGAGCTTCTGGATCTGCCTGTAGCGCTCCTGTTCGTCCACGGCGCCCTCGAGCAGGTCCATCATGGTGGCGATTTCCTTTTTCTCGATCACTTCCGGGGGAACGAATCCAGCGTTTTTCAAGATCTTGTACGCCATGCGCAGGTCCTCGGGAACCATGGAATCGTCCTCGAGGCGCAAGGGCTTACCCGCGCCTTCAAGATTCTCGAATTCCCCGTTGCGCATGGACTCGGCGATGCGCTCCTCGGCGATCCTGGTGAAGATGTTCATGGCTGATCCTGCGCGCCCGCCCCGTTTGTATTCGATGCGGCGATCACGTCGCGCGCGGCTTCAAGCCAAGCGCCCGCCTTCGAGGCCGCTTCGGCCAGGGCCCCGGAGGCGGCGTCCGCCACGCTCTGGGCGTCCATTGCCGCAACGGGACGCGCGCTTTCGATAACGGTTGAGGCCAGAAGACGCTTGTAATTGGCGGACCACAATTCAAGCCGCAGGGCGATGACAAAACGGGTTCCGCCCTCTTCCTGCAGGTTGAACGCGCTCAGGGTTCCGGTAAGTCCCGCGTCATGATCCAGGCGGGAACGGTACGGGGCCGCCCCCGCGAACCCGTCAAGGCAGGCCACGTCCGCAGCCACGGCCTCTCCCGCCAGAAGTTCCGGCGAGGCTTCCCAGTACCAGCGCATGCTCGGCGACAACACCCGGCCCCTGGCCAGAAGCACCGCCTGCCGGTTGAGATTGTCCGGCGCCTTGAACGGCTTCATGGCGAGCACGACGCCGTCTTTGACCGGAACGTTCCCGCAGGCCTCCCGGGATTGGCCAAGGCGCAGATATTCCTCCGGCGGCGGCGCCTTGCCAAGACAGGCGGTCAGACACAGACAGGCCAGAACCGTAAGCGCCGCGCGCATGCCAAGGGACCTCATCGTCCGGCCTCCCCAGGCGGCCGCAGGGCTTCCCAGGGACGCTCCCTGAGCTTGCCGATCAGCGACTTCATGTCCCTGCTGCTCCTGTTCACGTTGTCCAGGATCTCTTCGATCTGATCCTGGTCGTATTCAAATCCCTGCTGGATGCTCTGGGCGAGCTTTCCGGCCTTGTCGGCCTGTAGGCGTAAATCACGCAACGCCGCCTGCAATTCCTTTTCGGCCGAGCCAAGGGTTTGGTCAACCCCGCCCAGGGTCTTGTTCATGGACCGCGTCACCGAAAGTCCGCCTTCCACCAGCTTTTTCCAATCCTGTTGCGCCTCGGTCACCGCCAGTTTCACATCGTCCATGAACTGAGGCCCCTTGCCCAACATGACCCGCAGGGCGGCGACGTTTTCTTCTGAAAACAACATATTTAAATTATTGAATATTTTTTCAACCTTGGGCTTGATCTCCGAAATCATCTCGCCGATTTTTCCGGCAAGCTCCTGAATATCAGCCACCTTGACCGCCGGAATCTCGCCGCCGGGCGGAATGCGCGGCCCCGGTTCGCCGTTCAGTTCCAGGGAGACGTAAAAATCACCCACCAGGCCCTTCTGGGCGATTCTCGCCTCAACCCCCTGATATAATGGAAAATCCTTATCAACGCCAATCACGACCCTGATATAGCGCGGATCATCCGGGTCCAACCCGATGCGCTGGATGCGGCCGATGTCCAATCCGCCGTATTTGACCGGCCGCCCCGCGTTCAGATCCTTCACCGAGGTGAACCGGATGGAGTACGAACTCAAATCCTCCCAGAACCAATGGCCGCCGAGCACCACCATGAAGGCGGAAAGCACGGCCAGTCCGGCCAGGATGGTGAGCGTGGCTTTGACCCGGTCCTTTTTCTCTTTGTTCTTCGCATTCATGCCGGTTCCCCAGGGGTTATCCGCGCCCCGCGCCTTGCCTGGACCGCAGTTTGGCGAACAGGCAGTCATCGTTGAGTATGGCGCTTTTTCGCGAGGGCTGTCTATCGAGGAAATTGACGATATAGGGATCCTCGCACCGGCGCAGCTCGTCCAGGGTTCCGGTAAAGAGCATCCGGCCTTTTTCCAGAACCACCACGAAATCGGCGATGGTGAAAAGACTTTCAAGATCGTGGGTCACCACGACGATGGTCATGGCGAAGGTGGCCTTGAGCTCCAGAATGAGCTGGTCCATGTCCGCGGAGGTGATGGGATCAAGGCCGGAGGTGGGCTCGTCGCACAGCAAAATCGCGGGATCCAGGGCCATGGCTCTGGCCAGCCCCGCTCGCTTGCGCATGCCTCCGGAAAGCTGCCTTGGATAGTAGTCGATGAATTGCTCCAGGCCCACCAGGCGTAGTTTCATGTTGACCACTTCGTAGATAAGCGCCTCGTCCAGCTCGGTGTGCTCATGCAGGGGCAAGGCCACGTTTTCCCCGAGGGTGAGCGATCCAAGGAGCGCGCCGTCCTGGAACAGCACGCCCAGACGCATGCGCAAGGCCACCATCTCCTCTTCCGAGCGGGCGTAGAGATTCACGTCGCCCAGCGTGATGGCGCCGCCGATAAGGGGGGCAAGTCCCAGGATATTGCGCAAAAGCGTGGATTTGCCGCAGCCCGATCCCCCCAGGATGACGCTGATGCCGCCCGCCGGGAGGGTCGCCGTGATGTTTTGCAGGACAAGCCGTTCGCCGTAGCCGACGCTGACGTTATCCAGCTTGATTTCCGGAGCCTGCAGCCTGCTCGCCACGTTGCGTCCTTTTTTCGCTTCATCCGGTCAGGCGCGGATCGCGCGGTTCACCGGAAAATGTAGTTGAGGGCCGTAAAAAACAAATCGAGCAAGATCATGATGAAGATGGACTGCACCACGGCCTTGGTGGTGCGCTGGCCCACATCGGCCGCGCCGTCCCTGGCCAGAAAGCCCTGCCAGCAGCAAATGAGCGTGATGGCGGCGCCGAAGCCCGCGCTTTTCACCAGCCCGGAGACGACGTCGGTGAATTTCAGGAATGTGGCCGTCTGTTCGAAATAGACCTTACCGCTGAGTCCCAGCACGGCGTTCGAAAAAATCCCTCCGGACAGAATGCCCACGAAGTCCGACCACAAGGTCAAAAGCGGCGCCATGATCAGCATGGCCATGAATTTTGGCCACACCAGGAAGCGGACGGCGTCCATGCCCATGACTTCCAGGGCGTCGATTTCCTCGGAAATCTTCATGGTGGCGATTTCCGCCGTAAAGGCGGCGCCCGCCCGGCCGGTAATGATGAGGCAGGTCAGAAGGGGACCGAGCTCCGTGACGATGGAAAAGCCGACCAGATTGGCCACGTAGCTGAGCGCGCCGACTTTTTCCAGTTGAATGGCGGCTTGCAGGGCGAGGATGATGCCGGTGCAGGCGGCGATGACGCTGACGATGGGCAGGGAGTCCGCCCCGATCCAGGAAAGATGGTTCCAGCTGACGTCGCGCAGATACGGTTTGGTCCGTCCCTTGCCGAAAAAGCGCCTGCCCGCGCAGCGGCTGAGACTGTTGACCAGCCAGATAAAGACGCGAAGCTCCTCGCCCAAAGACGTTTCCTCCCTGCGATTCGTCCCGGGGCCGGCCCCGCGCTACAGACCGAACAAATCGCCGATTTGCGTCAACTCAAACAGACGCCGCACCTGCGGCGATATGGAGGAAATCGTGATGTTCCTGCCTTTGACGGCCAAGATCTTGCGCGCTTCGATCATGACCGCCAGACCGGAACTGTCGATATATTCCAGATCCCCCAGATCCACGATCACGTCGCCCGTGGTGGCGTCGATGAACGCTGCCAAACGTTCACGGATTTTCGGCGTGACCGTGAAATCCACTTCGCCGGAGAGCGCAACGGTCCGCGCTTCAGGATTTTCGCTCAGGGACCAGACTTGCGCCTGACCGTTCTTGTTCTCATTTTCTGGCATAACAACTCTTTTTTATTGAATCTACCGTTATTGTTCCATCATGCCAAGCCGCAAGGCAAAAAACGCGTTTTTCGCATACCCGCATGGCGTAAACGGCCCAAGCGCCGGATAGTCATCCAGGAGTCAACCGCGCATATCAAGCCAGGAACGGATTTGCGGAGCCGGACCGCGCGTCAATTCCGCACGCAGCTCATCCAACGTGGCGACGGCTGCGCCCACCTGCCCCACCACGATGCCCGCGCAGTAGTTGGCCAGCACGCAGGCGTCCAGCAAGGGCAGTTCCGCCGCCAATCCTACAGCCAGCGCCGCGATGATGGAATCGCCGGCGCCTGTGACGTCGAACACCTTCTTTGCCATGGTGGGGATATGCGAAACCTTGTCCGGTCCTTCAAACAGCGCAATGCCCTCCGGCCCCAGCGTGACGAGAAGCCGTGCACAACGGATTTTCCGGAAAATCGCATGCCCGGCCCGCAGGATCGCATTGCGGCCGTCCATGGAAATCCCGGACAATTCCCCCGCCTCCTTGGCATTTGGCGTCAGCAGATCGACCCCAGCGTACAAGGCGGCGTTCTTCGGCTTGGGATCAACCAGGATGAGCGGTCTTGGGGTAAGCCTGGCTGTTTCCTCCCGAAGAAAGCGCATGAGGCCTTCGCAGACCACGCCTTTGGCGTAATCCGAAACCACGATGCAGGAAAAGTGCGGCAAAATCGGACGCAATCCTTCACACAACGTCTGAAGCGCCTCTTCCCGAACCGGCTTGTCCGTTTCCCGGTCAACCCGAACCACCTGTTGATTCTGCGCCATGATGCGGGTCTTGATGGTGGTGGTCCGGTCAGGATCGCGCACGACAAGGGACTGCATGCCTTCCCGGTCCAGAAGCGCTGTCAGGACCGTCCCGGGTTCGTCGTCCCCGCAGATTGACGCCAGAAAAGGCCTTGCGCCAAGGGCAAGCATATTGCGGGCCACATTGCCCGCGCCGCCCAGAAGATGCCGTTCGGATTCCACATGGACCACAGGCACGGGCCCTTCGGGAGAAATGCGGGAAACCTGGCCGAAGAGATAATGATCCAGCATCAAATCGCCGATGACCAGCGTTTTTTTGCCCGGAAATCGCTTGACGCTCTCAAGAAGCGCTCGCAAATCGAAAGGATGTTCCATGAGCCGCCCGTGGTACGCCGTCGCTTATCCCAGCGTTTGCAGCAGACCGGCAAGTTCTTCCGGCGTATCGAAATGAAAAACGATCTTTCCCTTATCCGCCGCTCCGGCGACGCTCACCTTGACGCCGTATTTTTCCATGAGACGCGTTTTCGCGGCGCGCAACTCTTCGGCAAGCGGCTTTTTCGGTCTCTTAGGCGAACCGGCGTCAGAGGAACCGCCCTGCCCCGCCGCTGGTTCCACAGGCGAAAGAGCGCGCTCGGGAAGTTCGCCGGTACGTTTCCAATGACCAGCCATATCCTCGGCCTCGCGCACGGACAGGCCCTGGTCCTTGATGCGCGCAAGCAGGGTCTGACGCGCCGCGTCATCACCGACGGACAACAGGGCTCTGGCATGCCCCGCGCTGACCAGTCCGGAACCGATATCCTCCTGCATGGCCAGGGGGAGCTGGAGGAGCCGCAAGGTATTGGCCACAGCGGAACGGCTTTTCCCGACCTTTTCCGCCAACACTTCCTGCTTGAGCCCGAACCGGTCCATGAGCTGCTTCATGCCGTTGGCCTGCTCGATGGGATTCAAGTCTTCGCGCTGCAAATTCTCGATAAGCGCCAAGGCCAGACTTTGCTCGTCATCCACATCCTTGATCAGAGCTGGGATTTCGGTCAGCCCGGCCAACCGGCTGGCCCTCCACCGACGCTCACCCGCCACAATTTCATAATCAACGCCTCCCGGCGCCTTGACCGGACGAACGAGTACGGGTTGCAGCACGCCCTGGTCCTTGATGGATTGGGCGAGGTCCGCCAACGCCTCTTCGGAAAATTCCCGTCTGGGCTGATCCGCATTGGGACGGATGGCATCCAAGGGAAGCAACAGCACTTCCGGGGCGATCTTGTCTTCCGAAAATCCGCCCAACAACGCGTCCAACCCGCGCCCCAATCCTTTCGCCGATCCTGCCATAACGCATCCTTATTGTGGTTGCTCCGGCCTGACAAGCCGAAGCGGTTCAACACTTCAAGCGAAAGATGAACTCCTTGACAGCTCCCGGTAATTCATTACCCTTATCTTCACAGAAAATCCAACGCTAACTGACCCTCGTTTTTGTCTTCATCCTTTACTTGAAAAACAACTTTGTTAAGGAGTTGCCCGTGCCGGATACGCCATTTGAGTTCATGGAATTATTTGACGTCAAAGGAAATTTGTTCAGCGTCCAAATTTCAGCCGATCTTTGGACCAAGGTTAAAGTTCAGGTGGAACCCTTGCTCTACGAAGCGCTCGGAACCAAACCTGATTCCATCCCTCCTGTTGACGACAAGCCGGAACCCATGAACGACTTTGCTCTGCTTCTTGAATACTGGGATTTCGCCTATCCGCCGACCTACGACGTAGCCTGCGAACTATGCGGCGCTTCGACAGACGACTGGCGGGCGGATGAACCCAGAAAATTCATACTCAAAGCGGCGAATATCGGCGGGCTGGTCAACTTCCAATGTCAGAATTGTAATGCGAGAGTCATCAAGCGCTACTTCAAAAAACACGCGTCAACGGAATGCCGGCCGTTTATCGAAAAATAGCCAAGCAAGCATATACCAACAAAAAGGCCGACGTTCAGCGCCGGCCTTTTTAATTGTTATTCGATCCCCGATCTATTTCCCGCCAGGCGACCCCGCCTCCCGCTTGATGACCTCTTTGGCCAAGGAAATATACGCTTCCGACCCTTTTGACTTGATGTCATGGGCCAACACGGGCTTGCCGTAACTTGGCGCCTCGGACAGACGGATATTGCGGGGAATCATCACGGAAAAATGATGTTTGGGGAAACATTTCCAGATTTCCCTGCGGACATGCCGGTTCAATTTGTTCCGACCATCGTACATGGTCAGCAGCACGCCGAGGAGATGCAACCTGCTGTTGAAGCGTTTTCGAACCAGATCATAGGTGCGAAGCAACTGGGCCACGCCCTCCAGGGCATAATATTCGCATTGAAGCGGCACGAGCAGTTCGCTGGCCGCGCACAGGGCGTTCAGGGTCACGAGACCAAGGGAAGGCGGACAATCCAACAGGACGTATTCATAATCGCCCTCCAGATTCATCACGACTTCCTTGATGAAGTATTCGCGCCGGGGTTTGTTGACCAGCTCGATGTCGGCCGCCACCAGATCAGGTCCGGAAGGCAGCACATGCAAAAACGGCATCTGGGTTTCGACAACCGCCTTGGCCGCCTCTTCGGGCTGGTAGAGAATGGAATAGATGTTTTCGCTGACTTTATCCGGATAGACGCTCAACCCGCTGGACGCGTTGGCCTGGGGATCGCAATCCACAAGAAGCGTTTTTTTTTCCATGACCGCGAGCGAAGCGGCAAGATTCACCGACGTGGTCGTTTTTCCGACCCCGCCCTTTTGGTTGGCGACGACGATGATTCTGGCCATGCTTCCAGCTCCCAAGGTTGGCCCGGCTGCAGCCTAACCTTCGTTTTTTCAGCCACGGACGCAGTCTTGATCATCCCCCGCGTTTCACGTGAAACACGTCCGGGATGATTTTTTTCAGAATTCTTGTGAGAGAAAGACTTTTGCGTCCTCAAGGGATTCTACGATCATGACTGCGCTTTCCACATCGCCTTTTTTGCATGCGCTTAAAAGCTGGCTCGCAAGATGGGAAAAATCCTCTGCTTCTCCAATCCAGCCGTCATCTGCCATTTGGTGCATGCGCTGGCTCAATCTGGCGAATTGGCTTACAGAGTCCAAGGAGGGAAGTTCGCCTCCAAAGGCGCATGTTTTAATTTCCTCGAAAAGGGCTTCAATATCGTTTTTCGTAGATGCGAAGTTCATCTGATGCTTCCATCATTTACCGGTTGATGACATTCGACTCTCTATTAGGTAACCAATTATCCCCTGTCAACCTTAACCTTGTAATAATCAAGGTACCATTCGAGAAATTGACCGATTCCATATTCAATCGTTGTGGACGGATGGAAATTAACATCACGCGCCAGGTCATCAATGTTCGCCACAGTGGCAGGCACATCGCCGGGCTGCAAATCCAAATATTCTTTTATGGCCTTTTTACCAAGCGTTTCTTCTATCACTTCGATGAAATGAGAAAGTTCCACGGAATTATTATTGCCGATGTTGTAGAGCTTGTACGGAGAAAGGCTCGATGAAGGATCAGGCGCGGCGCCGTTCCATTGGGGATTCGGCGTCGCGGTTCTCTGGGTTACGCGAACTATCCCTTCAACAATATCATCAATGTAGGTAAAATCCCGGCGCATTTGACCATGGTTGAAAACCTTGATCGGTTTTCCTTGTAAAATGGCCTCTGTAAAAAGGAACAACGCCATATCAGGCCGTCCCCAAGGGCCGTATACCGTGAAAAAACGCAGCCCGGTGCACGGCAATTTGTACAAGTAACTGTAGGAATGCGCCATAAGTTCATTGGCTTTTTTGCTGGCCGCATACAAACTGATGGGATGGTCCACATTGTGATGCACGCTGAACGGCATTTCCGTATTAAGCCCATAAACGGAGCTTGATGAGGCAAAGACAAGATGCTCAACGTTGGTATGGCGACACCCTTCCAGGACATTGCCAAAACCAACAAGATTTGCATCAATATACGCTTCTGGATGATTGATGCTATGACGTACGCCGGCTTGGGCAGCAAGATTCACGACATGCGTAAAATCATGATCGTTGAAAAGCTCTTTCATGTAGGAACGATCGGATAAATCTCCGTAGGCATGCGTGAAATCGCCAGCGTTTTGGAGTATCTCCAAACGTTTTTTCTTTAAAGATACAGAATAATAATCATTCAAATTATCCAATCCGACAACAGTGTGTCCCATTTGCAAAAAGCGGCGAGAAAGATGAAAGCCAATGAACCCAGCCGCGCCAGTGACTAAAATTTTCATTATAACCAGAACCTTGTTAAAAGTAACTCTGTATTAAATTTATGAAAACAAACAGCTGTATTATTAAAGGCATCATGCGGCGCAAATTAACTTTATAATGACAACGACACGGAGACCGCATTTAGCATTGAGCTCATACCATGAGACATCAAAAATGACAAACCAAAATTCATTCGTGAAAAAGAGGTCAAAGTGTATTGATATGGATTATATCCGTAAAGTATAACTTTTCAAGTTTGCAATAATAACGAGCCAGATGCACTATTGAAACGCTACGTAGTTATAATCGTAATACATGACATATGACTCATTCTACGCATAAGAACAAAAATACAATTTACAGTACGCTACTGAAGATTCAAATGTAAAATTTTCCCTAAAATTGCTTTGGTTACAAGAGCGTAAGAACTTCTTTACGTCAGACGCTCCCGGATGAGAGGTAATCAACAGCCCCGCACAGAAAAAACTGACCTCGTATTCGCCGGTTTTCGTCTGAACGAAACGCCCCCGCTTGAAATCGCCTCAGAATGCGATTTAAGACGTTTCTTCTCTCCAGCCGAGTCATGACCCATTTTCTTTTCAAAAAGCCGTAAAACGGGCTCATTCGTGGACATGGACAAGAAGCGCGTCTAGACTGCCGGTGAATGCCTAACCCGTCAAGCCGCTCAATCCCGGATTCGTAAATGACTGAAAAAGACGTCGCATGACAACATCAATAATATGATTGCAAGGCATCGAAAACACGTCTTTTAGCATGATGTATGTTAAGAATGATATTGCTCGTGGAATTAAGCGTGACAGGCTCTATTGAAAATTCTTGAAATGACTGCAGGACGGTCTGATAATCCGATTCATCGGCATTCCCGAAATAAAATATTCGTTCCGGTGACAAGAGATTCAACCCATATGAAAAGTATTCCATCTGGATTTCGAGCGTATTATTGATGTATGCGGTAAATGGCCAGAAAGACACAGTACCTTGCGGCCACTTCAATGCGAACAGTAAATCCTTCCATAATTTTGAACGAGCGGAATCGCCAAATCCGGCAAGATCCTTGCCGAGTTCATAATAAGTAAAAACAAAACGGGGTGTTTTGGAAATCTTCTCCCAATATCGCGGCCACGGATCGGGGAGATGCTCCGGCGCCGAAAATGAAACACACTCGGGTTCAGACCGATGCTGGTCAGGAGCTGGACAGGGCTTGAAAAAAAAACGAACGCCAGCCGTTCTCCAGATACGAAGGCGCTCTGGAAGCCCAATTAAAGAACCATCCAATCCCAAATCCTCCAGGCGATTTCTGTTTTAGGAAGAACAGGCCACGATTCCATTCGTCCGGAGCTGTCCAAGGCAAGAACATCATTGGTCACCGCGGCAAAGCCGGAATCATCGACGCCGATGCGATTTGCCACCATAAGATCGCACTGCTTTCTCTTGAGCTTATCCTTGGCGAATTCCAATAAATCATGCGTTTCAGCGCAAAAACCAATCAGGCGTTGATCAAAGGATTTCGTTTGTCCAAGATGCAATAAAATATCATGCGTCCTGGTAAAAGAGACGGAAAAGGATTCGGAGGATTGTTTTTTATACTTTTTATCAATGCCGTGTGGGATAGGAGAAAAGTCGGCGACAGCGGCTGTCATACAGCCGATATCTGCGTTTTTCCATTGCTCAACGCAAGCCTCATACATTTGATCCGCGCTTACGACGTCAATCACGCGTATGGAAGGAGGAAACCAGAGAGAAACAGGGCCTTTGACCACTGTCACCTCAGCGCCGCGCATCCAGGCGGCCATGGCAAGACATGCTCCCATGAGTCCGGTTGAAGGATTGGACCAGAACCTGGCGGCGTCGAAATATTCGCGGGTCGGTCCAAGAGAGAGAAGTATGCGTTTCCCGAAAAGATCCTTGGGACTCATCGTTTTCAGGATTTCGACCACAATGAGCGCAATGTCCGCCAGACGCCCCTTCCCTTCATCCCCGCAGGCCATTTCTCCTGGCGACGGCTCCAGGCAGATCACTCCTCTTGCCTTGAGCTTCTCCCAATTATCTTTTGTTGCGCTGGCGTTCCACAACATGGGGTTCATGGCGGGCGCGACGAGAAGGGGGCCGGGATAGGCCAGAGCCTGACAGGAGAGCATGTCGTCGGCCAATCCATGCGCCAATTTCGCGAGGCAGTTTGCGGTGGCGGGCGCTATGATCATACAATCCGCCGCATGTCCTGGTCCAAGATGGGCGAAAACGTCTTGGCCCGGCGAGAAAAGATCGTGATATACCGGATCAGCGCCAAGGGATTCAAAAGAAAGCGGCGTGATGAAACGGCAGGCGGCTTGCGTGAGCGTGGCCGAGACGCCGGCACCGGAACGCAGGATATCCCGCAACAGTTCAAGCGCCTTGAAAGCGGCCACGCTGCCGGAAACGCCGAGATGCGCCCGCTTGCCCATGAAACCAGTGAAAGCAAGATGAGAATATTTCATGGTTTTCCTGAAAAAGTGTGGAACAATCCCTCGCAACCCGGTTTCTTCATAGACCAAAGCCCGTCCAACCTCAAAAGAAAAGGTCCGGCCACATGGACTTGTGTGATGAACCAGCCTTTTTCCGGTTACATGACCCGTTACAGCGCCTCGCAACGCACAGGGCGGCTCATGATCAGGGATATTACGCCATCACGAGAAAGACGAATATCAAGGATGCGGTGGAAGCGGTTGGCGTTCCCCATACCGAAGTTGGCGCCATCCTGGTAAAGGAACGATACGTTTCATTTTCATACATTCCAAATCCTGGTGACCGTATTCTCGTTCTCGAAGAGATCGAGCCTCTCAATCCGTTGCGTCCGTCGCTTCTTCGCCCTGAGCCTCTAGCTTCATTACGTTTTCTGGTGGATGAAAACATCTTCGCCCTTGGCATTCTACTGCGCGCCATGAACTGTGATGTCGTACAGGCGCGAGAGATCATTAAGTATACCGGTGAAAACTACATTGATCAAGATACGCGCATTGCGCAGTTCGTCCTGGAAAACGGTATGTTTGTTCTCTCAAAAGATCGAAATTTACTGAAAAGGAATGCGATTACGCATGGACGCCTGGTGCGGTCCGCGTATACGGACGATCAATGTGTGGAAATCATCCGGCTATTGGGACTGAACAAGCCGAAAGCGTACTGCTCACGCTGTCTGCGTTGCAATACCAGGCTTGAGTCAGTCGACAAGGCACAAATCCTTCATAGACTTGAGCCAAAAACGATCCTTTATTATTATGACTTTGTACAATGCCCGGAGTGTCTGCGAATATACTGGAAAGGATCGCATTACGAAGCGCTCAAAAAAAGGATGAATAGCATTTTCGCGTACGCTCAGAAGAGAGTCATCCGTTCATGACCAAAAAGTACGCGCGTTCAATACGATTCTTCCACGTTCTAGACGTAGCGTTTCGCTAACGCGCCCACAAGCGTCTCAACCGTGGAGTCAACGCGAAGCGTCGCGTTGGATGAGGATGCGTTTTGTTGGGTGGCAGACGCGCCGCGAATGGTGAAGGGCAAATCGTTCAGCGGGCTGAGGCCTTGGGATCAGGCTATGGACTTGGGGCTGTTCGAACAGGCGAAATCATACGCTTGAGAACTCATGAAGTCCTCCCGGGGAAGCGCCGCCGGGACGTTATCGTCCCGGCGGCGCCAAATGCTATTGCGCAGGGGCCGCCGGGGCCTGATGCGCTTCAGGGGTTGCGGGCGCTTTCGGCGCTTCCGGAGCCGGGGCTGCGGGCGCGAGCATGCCCTGCAGCTGAGCCATCAGCTCCTGCGCCTTGGCGGCCACGGCCTTCTGGTCGTCGGACTCGAGGTTGGCGGTAAGACGGGACATCATGAGAGACAGCTGGGCCATCTGATCGCTGATGAACATGTTCTTCACCGTGGCGGGCAGATCCTTGAGCTTGGCCAGATCGGTCTCCATGACCCCGACCTTGGTCTCAAGGGCAGGCAGGGTCTTGACGGTATCCGCCAGGTTGGTGAGCTTATAATCCACCGCGAAATACGCGACCATGACCACGATCACGGCGATGAAGGCGACCCACAGAGCTGGGGTATTGCCGTCATGCTTCGCCGGTGCATCAGAAGCGAAATCCGACTGTCCCTCATCCGTGCGATTCAAATCGTGCAAGGCGCGAACCTTTTTTTCCGTTCCAAGCATAGCGCTTTCCTCCAGTGAAATTTAGGAGATTTTAAAATAAACCACGCTTTCATATTGTGCAATATGAAAACGATGAATGAAAAAAGGAGTGAACGAATTCAGCGTGTTCTGGCTTGATATCTGTTGATGCGCTTCTCCAGTTTCCGGCTGAACTCGGTGAGAAGATAGCATACGATGAAATACAGCACAGCGATGGTTATGAAGATTTCCGTGGGCGAGGTAAGGGTGCGGTTGTTGACCTGGGTCGCCGCCTTGGTCAGCTCGTTGACGCCGATGATGAAGGCCAGGGACGTGTCCTTGGTCAAGGAAACGAACTGGTTCACAAAGGACGGGATCATGTTGAACAGCGCCTGTGGCAGAATGATGTAGACCTGGGCCTGGAACCGGGAAAGCCCCGTGCCTCTGGCAGCCTCCATCTGGCCTTTGGGCAGGGCCTCAACGCCCGCGCGGACGATTTCCGCAATATACGCGCCGGTGAAAATGATAAGCGCCACAAGGGCGCATTGGGCTTCAGGCATGGCCTGGCCCAAAAGGATGGGCGCGAGGAAGTAGAACCAGAAAATGAGCATCAAAAGCGGCGTGCCGCGAATGATTTCGATGTAGATGATGGCGGGAAGCCGCACCATGCGGCGTTTGGAAATACGCATGAGACCGGCGGCCAGCCCCAGCCAGAACGCGCCGAAAATTCCCCCAAGAGCGAGGAGAATGCTCATGGCCAGGCCGCCCAGCGGCCCCTCGGGAAAGGCTCCTATGAGGAAGTACTCGAAATTGTTCCAGACAACGTCCCAATGCACGGCGATCTCTCCGAAATCTAATGCGGTATGAACCGCAGGAAATGTTTATTGTACTGGTTAACAAGAAGCGACACGATCAAGGAAATGACCAGATATATAAGCGTTGAAACGGTGAACGCCTCAAAGCCGTGGAACGTGTAGGATTCGATCTGCCGCGCCATATAGGTGAGGTCCATAACGCCGATGGTCATGACTAGGGACGAATTTTTTATGACATTGAGAAATTGGGAAATAAGCGGCGGTATGATGATGCGAAAGGCCTGGGGAAGCACGACGAAGCTCATGGCCTGTAAAAAAGAAAGACCGCATGCGCGTGAGGCTTCCAGTTGGTTTTTCGGAATGGAGAATATGCCGGAGCGAATTTCCTCGGCGATAAACGCTGATGTATAAACGGTCAAGGATATAACGCCTGCGGCGAATTCAAAATCCTGCTTATACAGCCATTTGTTTACTGCGTCAGGGAGAATGGCATAGGAGCCGAAATACCAGAAAAAGATCTGCACCAAAAGGGGCGTGTTGCGAAAAAATTCAGTAAAGGTGGCGCTGAACCAGACAAGAGGTTTAACGCGCGATAATCGGAAGACGGCGATGATGGTGCCAAGTAGCATTGATAATACGATGCTGACAAAGGAAATTTCCAAGGTGATCCAAAGACCTTGGAGAATCCATTGCCCGTACTCGCCGGTCAGAACAAGTTTCCAGTTAAATTGGTAATTCAACGCTTCGCCTCTTCTACGTTATTTGCAAGCCGGCCGGATGCGGCAGGCGCGATTTATGTGGACCGGGCTTCAACGCGGGTTCCGGAAAAATCCGGCGCTCCGTTGAAACCCCGAGCCGCCTTAGCGGCTCGGGAATGGATCAATCGCGGTTTACGGCCACAGTTCCATTTTCCAGGTCAGGGGGATGTAGTAGTTCGTGTCCTTGCCGAACCATTTGTCGTAGATCTTCTGGTATTCGCCGGACTTCCACAGTTCCATCAACGTGGCGTTCACCAGGTCGCGGTAGTCGGAATCATTTTCGGGCAAACCCAGGCCATAGGGTTCCGCGCTGATGAAATCGCCGACGATTTCCCAGTCAGCGGGATTTTCGTCGGAATTCTTCACGCCAAGCAGGATGCTGGCGTCGGTGGTCATGGCTTCGACCTTGCCCTGCTTCAGGGCCAGGAAGGCTTCGGGATATCCTTCAAAGGAAACCACGGTGCAATCGGGCTGGGCTTCCTTGATGTTCTTCTCGGAGGTGGAGCCCTTCACGGAAGCGACTTTCTTGCCGGCCAGGTCAGCGGCGGAATTGACGCCGCCGCCCTTTTTCACGAGCAGCTTCTGACCGTCCATGAAATACGTGATGGAAAAGTCGATCTGGTCATCGCGTTCGAGCTTGTGGGTCATGGTGGCGGCGGTCAGGTCGATGGAACCCTGGGCGAGCATGGGAATGCGGGTGGCGGAGGTAACGGGTTTGAGCTCCGTTTTCACGCCGAGTTTCTTGGCCACGGCGTTGCACATGTCGATGTCGAAGCCAACCAGTTGCTTGGTGGTTTCATCGACATAGCCGAAAGGAACGACGGCGTCTTTCACGCCGCAAACGAGCGTGCCGCGTTCCTTGATTTCGTCGATCTTGCCGGCGAACGACGGAGCCGCCATCAGGACGAGGCTGATGACCAGAGTCAGAAAAACCGTAACGTTGCGCATGAAAAGCCTCCTTACATTGGGTTTGCGGGGTTGCGGGGAACGGGTTTTACAAAATTTCCTTCAGGAAAAGCTTGGTGCGCTCATGCTTCGGGTTGCGGAAGAATTCGTCAGGCGGCGCCTGCTCGAGAATTTCTCCGAAATCCATGAACACGACCCGGTCTGCGACTTCGCGGGCGAATCCCATTTCGTGGGTGACGCACAGCATGGTCATGCCTTCCCGGGCCAGGTCCTTCATGACATTGAGCACCTCATTGATCATTTCAGGATCAAGGGCGGAGGTGGGTTCATCAAAGAGCATGATTTTAGGTTTCATGGCCAAAGCGCGGGCGATGGCAACGCGTTGCTGCTGACCGCCGGAAAGTTCGGCCGGATACTTGGTGGCCTGGGAATGGATGCCCACCCGCTCCAAAAGCTGCATGGCCATTTCCTCGGCGTCCTTTTTCGGGGTCTTCCGGACCTTGATGGGCGCCAAGGTGATGTTTTTCAATACGGAAAGGTGGGGGTACAGATTGAACTGCTGAAAGACGATGCCGATTTCGGACCGCAGTTCATTCACATTGACATCGTCGCCGTGCAGGTCGCGGCCTTCGATGAGGATATGGCCTTTTTGGTATTCCTCGAGCCGGTTGACGCAGCGGATAAGTGTGGATTTGCCGGAGCCGGAGGGTCCGCAAATAACCAGCACCTCGCCGGATTCGACGCTTTCATTGATGTCCTTGAGGACATGAAAATCGCCGTACCATTTGTTGACGTTGTGGAACTCTATCATGCTCATCGAAAACGTCCGTACCTTTCGTTTGCCGGGTAATGGCGGCTAGCCGGGGTGATTGCCGAAAAGCGCGTTTTTGCTTGTTAAAACCTGATCGCGCAACAATGTACTTTTGCCGAAAATAACCAGTTTTGTCAAATCAGGCGAATTTCATACAGCGTGATGAACAGGCGCGCCGGTGAAAATTCAAGGGTTGATGGGAAAAATCAAAAATGAGGATACCTGAATATGGGATTTTAATCCAGCGTGGATTGAAGAAAGAATGCGCTTTGCGGGTTGTGAGACCGCGACAAGGCGGCATGGCCGGTAAGAAGCGTAACACGTTATCGTGAAAGCGCTCTTTTCAAAATAAGAAGCGCTGCGGCATGGTTCAATTGCCGCGCGGCGCAAGGACGCAAGGTGAAAGCAGCCCGTGAAAAACGGCTGCGGTTTTCATGCGATGCGGCAAAGGAAAGCGGTCCCGAGCAGGTCAGGTGATCCTGGCGTCCGCCAGGATCATGACGAAGCGTTTGAACAGTTCTGGATCAAAGGCTCCTGAAAGCGAGGATTTGATGGTCTTAAGCGCGTCAAACGGCGCCAGGGCCGCGCCGCCCTGCTCTTTCGACGTCAGCCGGTCATACATGTTCACCAGACTGAGCGCCTTGACGTGGAAGGGAATCTCCTCACCGTTCACGCCCCCGGGATAGCCTTTGCCGTCCACGCGTTCATGATGCAGGAGAATGCAGGCCAGGATTTCCCTGGAAATGGGAAGCGCGGCGCAATAGGCCGCGCCAACGGAAGGATGCGGATCAGGAGCTTCGAATTCCAGGGCTTTGATGCGCGCGGCATCCCGGTCGAACTGGTTCCTGGTCCAGGACATTTTGCCGATATCGTGAAGCAGGGCTCCGATGCAGGCGTTGCGCAAGGTTTTATGGGCCGGATTGTAGGTTTGCAGGACAGCGGCCGTGAGCGTCAGCGTGTTCACGCTATGCGCGTAGAGCCCATAATTGCATGAAATGAGCGTGGCCAGTTTGGAAAGCGCCTGGGGGATGGTCAGAAAATCCAGGCTTTCCTTGACCAGGGAAATGACGTCCCGCAATTTCCGCCGCTTGAGCGACGGGGGGAGTCCAGCCTCAAAGAATTCCTCAACCGTGTTGATAGAGGCGGAATACAGCACGAACGCGCGTTCCTTGAGCGGCAGCTCCTCGTTGCGCAGGGTCTGGGCCAGATTGGCCTGGATATAGGCGTCGTAGCCGTGGCGCTGGGTTTTGAGGATATAGACGAAGTCCACCCCATCCTCGTGAAGCTTGCGCCGTTTCTCCGGATTGAGACGTTCGTTCTGCTTGCAATACAGCACGTATTGGCCCTTGATGGCCACATAGACCTCGAAATTCCCTTGCGCTTCCGGGAAAATCATCAAGGGAGAAACGGGGAAGAAATCCGTACCGCGATCGGAAGGCTTGTGGGACGTGGAAAAGGCCATGTCGTCTCCTTTGACCCGCCGTCGCAAGAGACCATGCCTATTGGGTAGACATTGACGCCCATTGCGTCAATATGTGTTTCACGTGAAATATTCAGGCCTTGCGAATGCGCGCTCCGTAAAAAAACTCTGAAAGACAGGCGGTTGCGTCCTGATCCAGGGTCATTTCCAGCGTAGCGCCAGGGGTCCGCTCAAGAAATGAGGCGATCTGCTCCTCGTTCTCGGCCGGGTTGAGCGTACAGGTCAGGTAGACCAGCAGACCGCCTGAAGGAAGAGCCTGGTGGCAGGCGTCCAGCATGGCGCGCTGCAGGGCGGCAAGGGCCGCAAGATCGGCGGGCTGTCGCTTGTATTTGGCGTCTGGCCGTCTGGAGAGAACGCCGAGTCCGGAACATGGCGCGTCGAGGAGAATGGTTCTGGGCCGTTTGGATCCGGTTCCAAGAGGGGGTCCGGCGGCGCTGGCGCGAAACCGGGGAATGGGTTCAAGCCCAAGACGCCGCGCTTCGGCGCCAAGCGCCCGCAGTCTGCCGAAATGCATGTCCGAAGCGAATACGTCCGCCCGGGTTTGCTCGGCGAGATGCAGGGTCTTGCCGCCGCGCCCAGCGCAGGCGTCAAGAATGGGGGACGGCCAATCGCGCGGATCAAGCGTGTCCAAGGCGTTTCCAGCCGCCGCGGATTGCCGCGAAACGGCGCCCGTCTCTTCTGCCTTCCGTACGTCAAAGTCAGAAGGAAATTGGGCAAACGCCAGCATGGGAGAGGAGGCGAAGAGACATTCCGGGGTCTGGCGAAGGCCGTCAAAAAGCGTTTTTCCGCCGGGTTTTCGCAAATTTACGCGCAGCCCATGGGGAGGCGGCGAAATCTGCGCAGCGAGATAGGCTTCGCAGCGTTTGCGTCCGTAGGCGTACAGCCAAAGTTCGGTCAGCCACTGCGGACAGGAGTAAAAACGGCTCAGGAAAACGGAATCCGGGCAATCGCCGGTCTTGTAAAAAGAAGGATCGGAAAAGGTTGCGGCCTTGCCCGCAATCCGGCGCAAGACGGCGTTGGCCAGGCCCGAAAGGCCCTTGCCGAAATGCCGGCCGGTCTGGTCCACGGCCCAATTGACCGAGGCCCAGACGGGAACCCCGTCGAGATGAAGGATTTCATAGGCGGCAAGGCCAAGCGTCAAACGAACGGTTGGAGGAAGTCCTCCGGGTTTGTTCAAATGCCTGGAGAGAATGTAGTCCAGGCGTTCTTTAAGCCGGAGATAGCCGTAAAAAAGCTCCGTGCACAACGCCCGGTCCTGAGGAGAAAGCGTGCGTTTTTGCAGTGCGCCGTCCAGAGCCGCCTGGGCGTCCAGGCCCTGCCCTGCCCGAGTTGGGGAGAGGGTCATGGAAAGAGCGGTCAAAGCCGCCTCGCGAGCGGGCGGAACGGACGTGCGGGGTTTCGCGGCCATCTCCCCTACCCCTTGGACATCTTTTCGAGAAAAGGCTTTTCGGACAAATCGACCACGTACTCTCCCGCTTCAGCGGCGGTAACGCCCAGGAAATAGCGCAAGGCGTCCTCGAGATTGCGCAGCTGAACCCGGGTGTCGAGGCACGGGCCAAAGGGCCGCTCGTTGAGCACGCCGAAAACAGGCAGGGGGTGCGTATCCTGGATGCCGCTCGAAAGATCCCGCTCGCAGGCCACCGCCAGGATGAGCTTGGGCCGTTTCTGGACCACGATGCGCCGGGCGATGGTGCCGCCGGTGGCGATGGCGATATGGGCGCCGTATTTCTCGGACAGGGCGATGAGACCGTTCACGGGACATTTGCCGCAGCGCTTGCAATTGTTGATGTCGTAGGTGAGCCGGTATTTGCAGCGGCTGCTTTGCAGACAGTGCGGCAAAAGGATGAGCACCTGTTCAGGCTTGTATTTGCCCGCCTGGGCGGACACGAGCTCGTTGTTCACCTTGATGAACGACGAGCGCACACGTTCCTTGTCGATGCCGAGCGCCATGCCCAGCATGGTCATCAGAGGGAGGAATATCTTGGCGCTCACCCCGCGAAGGGCGTTGGAGAAAAGCACCGGCCGTCCCAGGGCCACGCTGAGGCTGAGACTCAGGCAGGAGCCAAGGATGAGAGCGATGACGGCCCCGAAGACAAGTCCCATGATCAGAGGCGCCAGGGGGTGGATGTTGGCCAGACCGATGTAGGGAACGTACCAGAGCAGGGCGACGACAAGACACGCCAGAAGGGACGTGCCCGCAAGCAAACCGATGAACAGGCGTTTCCGCGAAACTTCCGATTTTTCCAAAAAAACCTCCGCGCCGTAGGGCTCGTCCGCTTCTCCCCTTTTCCCAAGGAAAGCGAAAGCGCGGCGGCCAAGCGCGCCAATTATGCCCGCCTCATATCCCCATCGCGAAACGGCATCAACCCGCGGCGGAGTCTTTGGAAACCTCTCCGGCCAGCTCGTCCGAGGAGCATACCGAGAGTTCGGGATCCACGCATTTGTTGAGGTAGCCGCAGGCGAAGGCCTCCGCGGATTGCTCGCGCTTTCCAGCGGGGCGCAACCGGGGAATGAGGTATATCCTGTCGGCGCAGGCCACGCCGAGGCTGCCCTTGGTCACGCCGAGAATGGTTCCGGGACGAATGCCTTCGGGAAGCGGCTCGCCCACGGCGCCTGGCAGGGCGTTGATGCGAAGGGGCATCTTGAGGATATCCTGGCGCCAGAAGAAATACGCTCCGGGATGCGGGGTCATGGCCCGGATCTGGTCGTGCACGGTCTGGGCCGGGCGGTCCCAGCAGATTTCCGCCTCGCGCTTGTCGATTTTCGGAGAATAGACCGCCTTGTCGTGATCCTGGGGGATTTCCAGCAGCCTGCCGTCGCGAAGCCGTCCGAGAGCCTCCACAAGGAGCCTGCCGCCCAGTTCGGCCAGTTCGTCGTGTATGGTTCCGGCCGTGTCGTCCTGGCCGATGACCAGGGCGCGCTGCAGGAGGATGGGGCCGGAATCCATGGCCGGCTCGATGCGCATGATGGTCACGCCGGTGACCTGCTCCCCGGCCATGATGGCCCGCTGGATGGGCGCGGCGCCCCGGTATTTGGGCAGAAGCGAGGCATGCACGTTGATGGGCATGTATGTGGGGATGGCGAGCACGGCTTTGGGCAAAATAAGCCCGTAGGCGGCCACCAGCAAGACGTCGGGAGCAAGGGCCGCCAGCGTTTCCACCGCGCCCGGCAGCTTGAAGCTCTCGGGCTGGAAAATGGGCAGGCCCTGCTCCAGGGCGAGCTTCTTGACCGGCAGGGGGACGCATTTCCGCCCGCGCCCGCAAGGACGGTCAGGCTGACAGTAGACGCCCGCGACCTCGCACAGACCGCTATCCAGAACATGGCGCAGGGAGACGGCGGCGAATTCGGGCGTGCCCATGAATACGGCGCGCATCAAGACGCGTTCGCCTCCTTGGTCTCCTTGGTTTCCTTGCGCTTGTCCCATTTCTTCACCCGCTTGTCGTAGAGAGAGCGTTTGAGCCGGCTCAGGTGGTCGATGAAAAGCGTTCCCTCGAGATGGTCGATCTCGTGTTGCAGGCAGATGGCGAAGAGTCCGTCCGCATCGTAGCGCTTCAGTTCGCCGTCAAGGTTCAGGGCTTCGACCGCCACTTTTTCCGCCCGCATGAGGGTGGAACGGTAGTCGCGCACGCTGAGGCACCCTTCCTCGGACTCGACCTCTCCTTCCTTGTACAGGATGCGGGGATTGATCAGCACATTCAAATCCTCGCGCTTGTCCGGGCCGGAAAGATCGATCACCACCAGGCGCACGCATTCTCCCACCTGGTTGGCCGCAAGGCCTATTCCCTGGTTTTCGTACATGGTCACGGCCATGTCGTCTGCCAGTTTCACGATTTCCGGGGTGATCTCCTTCACGGGCTCGGCCTTTTGCGCGAGCTTCGGATGGGGGTATTTCAAAACTTCACGAACCATGGAATTCCTATTTCAAGACGCAGCTCAGGACTGGGTCTTCTCCTCTTTTTTGCGAACCTTCACGCCAAGCTCCCGCAGCTGGGCGCTGGAAACGGGGCCAGGGGCCTCGGTCATGAGGCAGACGGCCTTCTGGGTTTTGGGGAAGGCGATCACGTCGCGGATGGATTTCGCGCCAGCTAGAATCATAATAAGCCGGTCCAGACCAAAGGCAATGCCGCCATGAGGCGGAGCGCCGTATTCCAAGGCCCTGATGAGAAAACCGAACTTCTCCTCGGCCTCTTCCGCGTCGATGCCCAGGGCGGCGAACATGGCCTTCTGGGCTTCCGGGGTATGGATGCGGATGGAGCCGCCGCCGATCTCGTTGCCGTTGAGGACCAGATCGTAGGCCCGGGCCAGGGCTTTATCCGGCGCCGAAGCCAGAAGCTCCAGGTGTCCGTCCTTGGCCGAGGTGAAGGGATGGTGGCGGGCCACGTAGCGCTTGGCCTCGGGATCGTACTCCAGAAGCGGAAAGTCCAAAATCCACACCGGGGCGAACACGTTCTCGGGAATGAGATTGAAGCGCTCGCCGAGTTTGATGCGCAGATAGCCCAGGGCGTTGTTGACCATGTCCGGCGCGCCGGCCTGGAAAAAGACGATGTCGCCGTTTTCCATGCCAAGCTCCCTGACCAGTCCGGCCTTTTCCTCGTCGCTCAAGAATTTGGCGAAAGGCGACTGCCATTCCCCGTCTTCCTTGACCTTGATCCAGGCAAGGCCAAGCGCGCCGTAAATTTTGACGAATTCGGTATAGTCATCGATCTCCTTGCGCGTCAGGACGCCGCCGCCCGAAACGCGCAGGCCCTTGACCAGCTCGGCTTTGGAAAACACCTTGAAATCCGAGCCGCGCACCACGCTGGTCACGTCCTTGAGCTTCAGGTCGAAGCGGATGTCCGGCTTGTCCAGGCCGTAGTCCCGGATGGCCTCCTCGAAGGTCATGGAGGGAATCACGTCCGGAAAGGGAATGCCCGCTTCCTTGAAGATGGCCCGGACCATGCCCTCGGCCATGTCCTTGACCTGACGCTCGTCCACAAAGGACATTTCCACGTCGATCTGGGTGAATTCCGGCTGGCGGTCGGCCCGAAGGTCCTCGTCGCGGAAGCATTTGACCACCTGGTAATAGCGGTCAAAGCCGGAGACCATGAGCATCTGCTTGAAAAGCTGGGGCGACTGGGGCAGCGCGTAGAAGGCGCCGTTATTGAGGCGGCTGGGGACCAGAAAATCCCGCGCGCCCTCGGGCGTGCTCTTGGTCAGGACCGGGGTTTCCACTTCCAGGAAGCCCAGTCCGTCCATGTAGCGGCGCACGGCGGACACGGCCTTGTGGCGCAGGGCGAAATTCCTGGCCAGCTTGGGCCGTCTGAGGTCGAGAAACCGGTATTTGAGGCGCAACATCTCGTTGGCGTCGCTGCGGTCCTCGATGGGAAAGGGCGGCGTGGCCGAAGTATTGAGAAGCTTCCAGTCCGTGACCAGAATCTCGATCTCGCCCGTGGCCATCTTGGCGTTGACCATGCCCTCGGGGCGGGGCCGGACCTTGCCCCGAAGGGCGATCACGAATTCCGTGCGCAGGCAGTGGGCGCGCTCGTGCTGCTCCTCGCCGCCCTCGGGGCTGAACACCACCTGGGTCATTCCGGCCCGGTCCCGCAGGTCGATGAAAATCAACCCGCCATGATCCCGGCGGTACTGGGCCCAGCCCATGAGGCAGACCTCGCTTCCCACGTCGGCCGCCCCCAGGGAGCCGCAATCGTGGGTTCTGACCCAATCCCCCAAGGGATCGAGCTTTCCGGCTTCGGTAACGCGAACTTCATCGGACATTGTCGCCTCCGGCGGCCAGGGGACGGCCCTTTTCAAAAGGCCGTCCCCTGGACCCCTATCTAAAACTTTTATTACTGGGAGCGGAAAATACGTAACAATCCGCTCCCGCGGCATTCGCCGCAGGCCCCGCTCCGCGTGGCCGTTTTTATAACTTCGAGCAACAAAATGTTAAACATTTTGCGCTCTCAGTAATA
>CALGYO010000046.1 GCA_937934715.1 uncultured Desulfovibrionaceae bacterium
CGCGGAGACTCGCTCCCATCCCCCGCCCGCTCCCTCTGAAATGTCCAAGTGAAGCCGCCATCGCGCTGTCGCGCGAGTTTGGTGGATTTCTCCTTATTTTACAGCGGGTGTGGCTTGGGGGAGGGAAACAGGACGTACTTTCAAGCCGTTGTTGCTGACGCCATGCGCTTTTTTTCTTTCCTAATAATGCGCAACGAACGTTTATTCATCCATAAGAAGGGGCAACGAAAGACGCGACGCGAAAGCGACGCATTCCGTATATGGAGGAAACCCCAAGAACGTCGAGGCGAAAGCCTCGATGGCTACTGTTTCCGGGATTTTCAGGCGGGCCGGGGAAGAAGGCGCGCTTCGCGACGCCTTCTTCCCCGGCCCGCCTGAAAATCCCGGAAACCGGCGGCAAAGCCGCCAGCGTCCAAGCCCGTCCGTCCTGCCTTACCCGCTCCCGCCTAGCCTTACCCGCTCCCGCCTAGCCTTACCCGCTCCCGCTACGCCGCCTCTCCACTCCGGCCTCGCAAAATACAACAGCAACGGCGACCATAAGACGGCCAACCGCCCCATGCGCGAAGCCCGGTAAAAAGGTTTCGGGAAAGGGATGGGGGTCTGGGGGAAGGGGAAACCCCTTTCCTTAGCGCCAGTTCTTAGGCCGAGCTCCGCTCGGTCTTAGAAATGGCGACTGCAACGCAAAGGGGTTTCCCCTTCCCCCAGCGTCGTCAGGCGTTTCCGGCGTCTTTTTTAAGCGCGTCGACGAGATCGCGCAGGCGTTCGGCCTGGGCGGACAGGTCTTGGATGGCCGACGCGGTTTCGCCGATGGCTTCGGCGGTGTGGTTGGTGATTTCGCTTATTTCGTCCACGTTCCGGTTGATTTCCTCGAAGGCGGCGGATTGTTGCTCGGCCGCGGCGGCGGCGCCGTGGACCTGATCGCTGGTATTCTGGGCGCTTTCCTCGATTTCGTGGAGCATGGACACGGAGGATTCGATGCGTCCGGCGGCCGAATCGATGGCGTCCGAGGCTTGTTTGACGCCGGCGATATTGTCTTTCGCCGCCTGTTCGATGGCGGCGGTGACGGAGCCCACCTCCTTGGTGGCGGTCATGGTTTTTTCCGCGAGTTTTCTGACCTCGTCGGCCACCACGGCGAAGCCGCGTCCGGCCTCGCCCGCGCGGGCGGCCTCGATGGCGGCGTTCAGGGCCAGAAGATTGGTCTGGTCGGCGATATCGGAAATGACGTTCATGATGCCGCCGATCTGGGCCACGCGGTCGCCGAGCCGGCCGGAGTTGGCGGACAGGCTTTCGGCGTTTGCGCGCAGGCGGACCATATCGTTTTGGGCCTCGGCGGCCGCCGCCGCGCCCGAGGCCGCTTTTTTACGGCTCAGGCGCGCCTCCGCGTCGGCGTCGGCGGAATTCCGGGCGACCTCCGTGGCCGAGGCGTTGAGCTGTTCCATGGCCGAGGCGGTCTGCATGACCCGCTCCCGCTGCGCGTCGCCGCCCCGTTCGATGGCGGCGGCCTGTTCGTCGAGGCTCTTCGATATGTCGCCGATTTCGTTGACCACGTCCTCAAGCCGTCCGGCGGCGGCCAAAAGCCCCTCGCTTTTGGCGGACAGGGCGTGGAGTCTGGCCTTTTCCGCTTCCGCCTTGGCTGTTTCGGCTTCCTTCTCCCGGGCTTCCGACAAGGCGCGCTGACGTTCGATGTCCTCGATGTTCGTCTTGAGCTGCCCGGTCATGGCGTTGAGCGCGGTCTGGATGGCGGCGGTCTCGTCGTTTCCCTTCACGTCCAGACGCACGTCCAGATCGCCCCCGGCCACCCGGTCGATGGCCTGGGCGGTCCGGCGCAGGGGGCCGACCACGGCCCGGCAGACCAGGTAGGCCACGCCGAGCCCCAGAACGGCGAAAACCGCCAGAAGAATAACGGTGGTCTTGATGATGCCCGTCACGGATTCGTCGCGGGCCTTCTGGATATCGCCTCCGATGCGCTGGGCCTGGTCGCTGACGGTTTTGAGCGAAGCCAGGGCTTCGTCCAGATTGACCTCGGTCAAAAGCGCCCAGACCGTTCCCATGACATTGACCGGGGCATAGGCGGCGATGACCTTGTCGCCCAGGTAGTTGACGCCCTCCTCCATGCCGGACCGGCCCGCCAGGGCGGCCTTGACCTGGGGCGTGGGCACGCTTCCGGAACCGGGATCGGCGAGGGAGGCGGCCACGGAGCGATGTTGCGGATCGAGTTTGGCGTCCGAGCGCATGGTCATATCCGGCCCGGCCAGATAGCTCTCGCCCTTTTCGCCCAGACCTGCGTTTTCGCCCATGATGGCGTTGATCTCGTTGAAATTCAAACGGGCGAGGATCACGCCTTTGAACGCGTTGTACTGGGTCACCGGCGCGGCGATGATGATGGAGGGCGTTTTATTGGGACCGTAGAGAAACGCGTCGAGGAAGACCGGCTTCAGCGTGTCCTTGGCCGCCTTCCAGGCTTCGAACAGCGCTCCCTGCGAGGGTTTATCTCCGAGTTCCGGGCCCTCCTCCACGGCGTAGACCACCAGCCCGTCCGCGTCCATGGCGTAGAGGTCGGCGTAGTTTCTGGCTTTGGCGAAGTCGATCAGAGGCTTGGCCCGGAGATCCCGCAAGGTCGAAAACAGTTCGTTGCCGAAATCGATCTTGCCGTCGGGCCCCGTGTTCTGCGCGATGAAGGAGGACATGGCCGAGATGACGGCCAAAGGCGCCCCGCTTTCGGCCAGGGTTTCGACATCCTGCGCGTTTTTTTTCATGACCGACTGCATGCGCTGACTTTTCATGCGCAGGGCCAGGGAAAGGCTGTCCTTGGCGTTTTTCAGGAGAATCTTGTTCACGTCGCTTTCAATGACGGCCAGTCCCTGCTCGCGGGCCATGGCGTTCAGGCTGTCCAGCCGTCCGGCGAACATGAATCCCAAAGCGACGGCCAAGAGGATCATAGGAACGATGAGAAGGGAAAGGTGGGATACGATAAGCTTGGGCTGCAATTTCAAGACGGCGCCTCCCTGGCTCTCGCCGGCCGCGGCTCGCAGAACGACTGGTTAACCGCGCCCGGCCATGGGCGCTCCGGGGAACCGGAGCGTATTATATCATTTTTATTATATTGTTACAGAGTGTTGCTCCTTTGGTCAATGCTGTGGACTAAAAAAGGATGAGGCGTGGTCCGGCCGCGCGCAAAAAAACGGGAACCGCCTCGCGGACGGTTCCCGGGCGATATGACTGTAGAGCGCTTGCTAGAGGGTTTTGGCGATGCTCTCCGCAACGGTCCTGGCATGAAGCGTGATCTGCGCATCATCCATTTCATTGACGCCGAAGAGGCTCCTATCGCATTCATACAGACAATCCACACGAATGATTTCAGGCCGCAGCTCGTCGATGACCCCGCGCATCATGCGGCTTGCGCAGTCCACAAAGCAGCCTTCCATGGCGATGAGCCGGCGCGCCTTTCCCACGAGCCCGCGTTGTCCCGTATTTTTGGTGAACGCGCCCCCCAGACAGATGCGCACGGTTTTTTCCGGCGCTAGCTGGTGGCAAAGGATATTTGCGGCCCGGCGGGCCACCTCGCCGCGCAAACAAGCCCCGTCGCAGCACATGACCGCCACGGGTTTGTCCGCATTGGCCTGGGCGTAGTTTTCGCACAATCCGCAGATGTTTTTTGTTTTCTCGATCTTAGCGAGTATGAACCCGGTCTCTGACGCGACGGGGTCGATATCATGACATTGAGCGCACAACGTTTCGGACATGCTCCTCTCCTTTGAGTCTGGTTATCCTTCGCAACGGCAGGGACAGGCGTCGATTGACCCGGCCGGTCTGGCGATCCCCTCGTATTCGGCCAAAAGCTTCTCCGCCAGGGCGTCGAGCTGACCGGCGGCTCCAGCCCGGACCATCCTTCCTCTGTTCAAGGCTGCGGCCATTTCCCAGGGCGCTGCGCCGTCCTCGGCGGCCTTGTTCAAGGCGAATTCCAGACAAGGCTGGCAATTGGCCGCAACTGCCGCGCCGATCGCGATCAGATTGTTCATGCGAGCATCAAGTTCCATGCGACGATCCTCCTCGTTTTTCCGGATAGGACGACGAGGGCGCCGGAAAGGATACGCTTGGAGAAAACTTTCTTGCGGCCAAGGCGGTTCAAGGCCGATCAGACTTCGAGTGAGAAAAATCCGGAAGGATTTTGCGGACTAGGACGCGACCTTGCGGTCGCAGGAAAGCTCATTGTCGTCATTGCGGTAGAACTCGCAATGCTTTTCCAACTCTTTTTTCAGATAGGCGCGGGCGCGGTGGAGGCGGATTTTGACCGTGCCCTGCGATATCCCCAGATGTTGTGCGATCTCGGCGTTGGCATACCCCATGAGGTCGCTCATGGCGATCATGATCCGGTAGTTCCCCGGCAGACCGTCGACGACCTCGCGGATGCAGGCGTTCATTTCCCGGCGCACGAGCTCCTGCTCGAGATGCGCGGAGGCGCATTCCGCCCGTTCGTCCAGCGCCGCGATCTCCGGCGGGGCGTCGCTTTCCAGCTCGATGCCCCGGCCGCGCGCTTTCTTGCGCAGAACGTCCAGGGCCGCGTTCGAGGCGATTTTATATATCCAGGCTCCCGTTTTTCTCGGATCGCGGGCCTCGGATTGAAAACGCTCCACCTTGACGAAAACCTCCTGAGCCGCGTCGGCCGCCTCGTCGGGGCCGAGCATCCGCTTCAGATAACGAAGAATCTTTGGGTAATAGGTTGCATAGATCTGGGATATGTCCATGGGTCTTTCCCTGAAAAACGTTACCGGGACTGTTTTTCGCGCCCGTCTGTCAGTCCTTGCGCGTTGACCGGGGTTCATACAGGCTTGCCCTTCCCTGACGCAAGAGCTCTTTAACGGCCGCCAGCAGCTCCTCCCGCGAGACCGGCTTGGTCAGACAGGCGTCCATGCCGGCGGCCAGGACGTTCTCCTTGTCCCGGAGAGCGGCGTAGGCGGTCAAGGCGATGATGGGGATGCCCGCCTTCTCCCGGCCCAGGGCGCCGCCGCGGATGCTTGCGGCCGCCTCCATGCCGTTTATCCCGGGCATCTGGATGTCCATGATGATGAGGTCGAAAGGCTCGCTCGCGAGCCGGTCCAGGACTTCCCGGCCGTCTTGCGCCTCCGTGATCCGGTACCCGGCCGACTCCAGCATGAGCCTTCCGGCGAGCAGATTGACCGGATCGTCCTCGGCGAAAAGAATCCGGGCGGCGCGGGAGGAAGGGACGGGCGATGCGGACGGCGCGGGACTGGCGGGGGCGGGCAACTGGTCGCCTGTCCGCTCCTCCCGCTCCCCGGGCAAGGCGAAGGGCAGGGAGAGATAGGCGATGGTCCCCTTCCCCGGTTCGCTGTCGATGGCCAGTTCGCCGCCGAGCAGCGGGATCAGTTTGCGCACGATGGCAAGCCCCAGCCCGGCGCCCTGGAAACGCCTGGTGTAGGTGTCCTCGGCCTGGGCGAAGGGCTCGAACACCCGGGTCAACAGATCGTCGGACATGCCGATGCCGGAGTCCTCGGCCACGAACAGGACGCGCCGCTCGCCATCCTTTTCGAAGGGGAGCAAATACATGTCAAGGCGAGCATGGCCATGTTCCGTGAATTTGATGGCGTTGCCCACGAGATTGAACAGGATCTGCCGGACCCGGCCCGCGTCTCCCACCAGGGCCCGGGGAATGGCGGGATCCATGGTCACCCTGAAATCCAGGCCTTTTTCCCTGGCCGCCAGGGAAACCAGCTCCCGGACCGATTCCGCGAGCTCCCGCGTCTGGAAGACCTCCTCCCGGATGGACATCATGCCCGCTTCGACCTTGGACAGGTCCAGGATGTCGGACAAGAGCTGGGTCAGGCGCTTGGAGGACTTGATCGAGATGCCGAGATATTCCCGCTGTTCCTCATTGAGGGGCGTGTCTTCCAGAAGCTGGAGCATGCCGAGCACGCCGTTTAAGGGGGTGCGTATCTCGTGGCTCATGTTGGCGAGGAAGACGGATTTCGCCCGATCCGAAGCCTGGGCGGCCTCCTTGGCGGCGAAAAGCTCCTCTTCGGCGTTTTTCCGGTCGGTGATGTCCCGGTTGCTGGCCCGCCGTCCCAGATGAACGCCGTGTTCGCCAGTGATGTCGCCGCAGTAGTGATTGAGCCAGACGATCTCGCCGGACTTGTGGATGATGCGCACGTCCATGTCGCAGGTTTCCACGCTGCCTTCACGGATCTCCCGTTCATGTTCGTCCCAGAACGGCAGGTCGTCCGGGTGCATGATCTCCCGCAGCAGGCCGGGATCCTCCATGAAGCGGGACGGTTCGTACCCGGTGACGAGTTCGCAGGAGGGGGAGGTCCAGACGAACCGGCCATCCGGTGCGCGCCAGTATTCCCAGTCGTAGGTGAAATTGGCCACGGTGCGGAATTTCTCCTCGCTTCGGGCCAGGGCCTCCTCCATGCGCTTGCGGCTGGTCACGTCGTCCACCCGAAGCACGGCGCCGTCGGTTCCGTTGCAGACCAGGGGGAAGATGGTGACGTCCTGGCAGACCGTCTCCCCATCCTCCCGGGCGACGCTTTGGGACAGCATCACCGGCTTGCGTTCCCGAATCGCGGATTCCAGGTTCTCCCGGCGCCCGGTGAATTCCGGGATGACCGATTCAAGCGGTCTGCCCAGGGCGTCCCCGGCGGATACGCCCCGCTTCGTCTCGGCGCCCCGGTTCCAATGGGTCACCCGGCCCAGGGCGTCCACGCCGATAATTTCCGACGGCATGGAGTCCACCACGTTTTTCAGGTAGATCCGCAGCCGCGCCAGCTCGTCCTCCCTGGCCTGGCTCTTCAAATCCTTCCACAGACCGTCCGCCAGGATCCGCAACCGCAACGCGTCGCCGGGCTCAAAGCCGCCCCGCCCGCGCGCCGCGCAGGCCGCCAGGACAGGTTCGTCCCCCTCGAACACGGGAACGGCCAGGAAGTTTGTAAGCGTCCCGCCTTCTGGCGTGAACTCGCCGAACGGCGGCCCGGCGGCGGGACCCTCCACGAGCACGGGATTCTGGTCCCGGCAGGCGATGGCCCACCAGGCGCCCTCGTCGAGGGGCCGTTCTCCGGCGCCGTCCGAATCGAGGGGCCTTCCATCGGCCCCGGCCGCCGCCAGCACGGAAAACCGGCCGGAAGGCGCAAGAATGCGCAAGAAGGCGGCGCAGTCCGCGCCGAGCAGCATGGCGGTCAGCCCGGCCAGTTCCAGGACCGCCTCTTGGGGATGCATCGCGCGGATATCCCGGAACCGGAGCAGGGCCTCCATGACCCGGGCGTGTCTGGTCTGGGATTCCTCCGCCCGCTTGCGCTCGGCCACTTCCTCGCGCAGGGCGGCGTTGACCGTGACGAGCGACTGCGAGCGCAGCGCGACCTGCCGTCCGAGGCGCTCCTCTTCGGTCCAGGAGCGCCGGACGATGAGCGCCGCGACAAGGAGGAACCCGGCGCCGAAGACGAGGATGAGCAGCCTTGGGGCCAGGGGCTGGGGGGCCGCCCCGGGCTTCAGGGCCACGGCCACGGTCCATGTGGCGTCCGCAGCGGGAAACGAGGCCGTCAGGGGGTTTTGTAACACCTCGTCCCCGTAGAACATTTTTCCATCGCCGTCCGACAGCCGCAGATCATAGGGCGCGAGATCCATGCCCGCGAAGGCCTCGCCGATGAGCACGGGGAGATCGTACACGCCGATGGCTAGGCCGGCGAAGGCGCCGTTAACGAAAACGGGCTTTCTGACCACCGCGCCCACGCCGCCCTGGCGCAAGGGGAAGGGGCCTTGCAGCACGGCCTTTTTCTCCTCGATGGCCCGCTTGACGAAGGGGCCGCGCTTGGGGTCGGCCAGAAGATGCATGGGCTTTTTGATGACGATCTCGTTGCCTTCGGGGGGATAGACGTAGCGGACGCGGGTTTCGGCGTCGGCGAACTGGAGGGCTCTGACCGGGGGGGCGCCGCGCAGGACGGTTTCGGCGAAGACGGCGAATTCCTCGGGAGAGGCGCCGGGGCGGACGGAAAACAGGGCGGCCAGGGAATCCAAAGCCTGGAAGCGGGCGGCCACGGCGCTTTCGAGCCGCGTCCGCAACAGGGTCAGGGTCGAGGAAAGCGCGAGCTCCCTCGTTTCGGCCCAATGGGCGGCTTGCCAGCGGTCTATGCCGATCAGGGCGACCACGCCAAGACAACATGTCGCGATCAAAAGAGCTTTTCGCATGCGGGCGCCTCTTGCGCGCAGCGGTCTCACGCAAAGCGCCCTCCCTCAGGAGGCGCTTCCATCTTTATGGGAATCATATTTCGATTACCCTGTAAAGGGCGGACAAAAAGACGCCGGAATGGACCGCCGCGAAGCGCCGGTAAAGGTCTTGGAAAGGGTCCAGGGGAAACCTTCTCCTCAAGAAGGTTTCCCCTGGCCGCCGGAGGCATTACTCTTTCGGTTTCTTGCCGCCGCTTGCGGATTTGGGATGGGCGGCGTCGTAGATCCGCATGATCTGGGCGAGGTCCAGGTGGGTGTAGCGCTGGGTGGTGGTCAGGCGGGAGTGGCCGAGCAGTTCCTGCACGGCCCGCAGATCCGCGCCGCCCTGGAGCAGATGCGAGGCGAAGGAATGGCGCAGCATGTGGGGACTCACCCGCTGGGGCGCGCCGGAGGAAAGGGCCAGGGCGGCCACGGCCCGGCAGGCCTGGCGCCGCTGCATGCGGCCGCCGCGCACGCCCAGAAAAAGCGCCTGCTCGCGAGGATCGGGATCAAAGGCCCCGCGCACGCCCAGATATTCGCGCAACCGCTCCACGGCCGCGTCGCTCATGGGCGCGAGCCGCTCCTTGGCGCCCTTGCCGTAGACCCGGGCCACGCCCTGGGCGAGGTCCAGGTCCTCCAGGTCCAGGTTCAGGGCTTCGCTGACGCGAAGGCCCGCGCCGTAGAGCAGTTCGGCCAGGGCCTGATCGCGCAGGTCCCGGGGATCGTTGGGGTCCCCCGCCGTGACCAGGGCCGCCGCCTGATCGGCGTTGAGCGCCTTGGGCTGACGTTTTTCCGGCTTGGGATTGCGCACGCCGGTGAGCGGGTTCTTGTCCACGAATTTCTTGGACAGGAGGAATTTGTAGAGCCCGCGCAGGCAGGACAGGCGCCTGGCCGTGGAGGTCTTGGCGTCCTTGCGGCGGTGCAGCTCGGCCAGAAAGCCCCGGATGTGCTCCTTCTCCACGGCGCCCGGGTCTTCCAGGGACAGGCCGCGCGTGCGCAGGAAACGGTCGAACAGGGCCAGATCGTTGCCGTAGGAGGCGATGGTGGCCTCGGAATAGCCCTTCTGGGCGGCCAGGTAGGCCATGAAGGCCTCGGCCGGTTCGGGCAAGGCGCGGGACGGCTCGGGCTCAGGCGCCGGGCGCAGGCGCCGCATTCTGTCTGCGGTCCAGGACATAACAGCTCTTGGGGTTTTCCTTGGCTTTCTTTTTGAGGGTCATGGCGATCTGGGAGGCCTCGCCGTAGTGCTTCAGCCGCCCGCCGGTGTTGAAGACCACGGCGATGGACACGGCCATGAGGGGAAAGGTGCGCATGTTGCCTTCCCGGTCCGTGGACTGGATGTAGCCGCGCTTGCGGTCGGCGGGATCGTAGAAATTGGGCACGATGCTGTCGAAGGCCGCCACCACCCGCTTGCAGGCTTCCTCCACCAGGGAAGCGGGCAGGATGAAGACGAAGTCGTCGCCGCCCACATGCCCCACGAAGGCCTGGGCGCCGCCCACGGTCCGGATGGTGTTGACGATGACGCGCGCGGCCATCATGAGCGCCTCGTCTCCCCGGGAAAAGCCGTACCTGTCGTTGAAGGATTTGAAATGATCCAGGTCGCAGTAGGCCAGGGCGAAATCCTCCTTGCGGTCGATGAGCTCCTGGATGCGGTGGATGATGGAGGTGTTGCCGGGCAGCTTGGACAGGGGGTTGGAGTCCAGGGAGCGCGAGGCACGGGCCAGGGTCAGCAGGATGCGGGCGCGGATCTCGCTCGGGGAGATGGGCCGGACGATGAGTTCGTCGATTTCGGCCTCGGCCCAGGCCGCGCCGCCATCCAGCTCCCCGGGGCCGACGGCGTAGATCACGGGCAGTTGCCGGTAGACGTTTTCGCTTTTGACCAGGGCCACGAGTTCGAGACCGGGCATGTCCGCCAGGGCGCTGTCCACCAGGAGCAGATCCGGGGGGTCGTTGAACAGGTTGTCGATGGCGGCCCGGCCCTTGGCGAAGCGCAACAGCTCGATCTGTCCGGCGGGCCAGAGGTCGCGCAAGAGCCCGGCCAGGGCGTCGTCCGGGGTGACGCACATGACGCGCTGGGGGCGGGGGAACGGAATTTCGTCGTACAGGGGCATGGGCGCTCCCGCGCGGGGGACGAACGGTTCGTCAGGAGAAGTCGAGATCGGCGATCTCCACGAACTGACCGCTCAAATGATCGAGGATCTTTTCCATGTCCGCTGGTTTGAGCTTGAAATGTTTCAGCGTTTCAGGACGCAGATAGGTCACGTTGTCGTCGCCGCCCGAGCCGTACTCGAAGGCGCGCACCAGAAAATCCCCCAGGTGTACGGCGTGGGCCATGTCCGGGTAAAGCCGGGCGAGCTGGGGCTTGTGGTGGTAGCCCAGGGCTTCCTTGATGTTGGGCGGCAGCTTCCAGTGGTCGGCGAGCCAGACGTTGATGCGGTCGTGGCCGAAGCCCAGAAGCTCCTTTTCCGCGTCGAGATAATAGACGTCCCGCTCCTTGACCAGGTTCTCGATGTCCTTTTTGAGGTCCGGCAGCTGGACCGTGGCCACCACCTTGCCGATGTCGTGCAAAAGGCCGGCCACGGAGTATTCCTCGGGATCGGGCAGATCGAGATGCTTGGCCACGGCGGAGGTGGCCAGCGCGCAGCCCAGGCTGTGCTCCCACAGTCCCACCATGTTCTCGGTCATGACCTCGAAGACCGAGGTGGACACGATGATGCCGCGCAGGACGTTGAAGCCGAGCAGCATGAGCGCGTGGGAGATGGAGCTGATGCGCCCGGGAAAGCCGTAGATGGGCGAGTTGACCATCTTGAGGACCTTGGCCGTGAGCACCTGGTCCGTGGAAATGAGGTCGGCCACCTGGTCCATGGTGACGTCCGCCTTTTCCACCAGCTTGGCCACCTCGTCCAGAACCTTGGGCAGGGTGGGCAGGTCCTTGACCTCAAGGAGCTTGCCCTTGCGTTCGGTGCGCAGATCGTCGACCACGGCCTATTCCTCTTCCCCGGCGATTTCCTTGCGCCGGGCCTCGGCCTGGGCTGCGGCCTTGGCCTGGGCGGCCGCCTTGGCGGCGGCGATGGCGGCGGCCTGTTTCACGGCCTTCATGCGGAAAAAATGCTTGAGCAGTCTTTTGATCTGCAGCATCCACTTATCGGAATCGTATTTGCGGAAAAGATGGTCCAACCGTTCGAAACGCTTGTCAAAGGCCGTATCTCCGCCGCCCTCCATGTCGACGGGCGCGCCTTCCACGGTGACGCTGTCCACGCCCATGCTCTCGAAGCGGGAAAGCAGGCTTTCGCTCAGCTGCGTACCGGGCGCGGCCACGACCATGCCGTCGGGCCGGGCCACGGGCTTGGCCAGAATCATGCCCGGCGTGGCGACGCTGACCGGAATTTTCTGCATTTGGGAGCGCTCCTTAGGAAGTCGCGCTATAGTACATGCCGGGACGTTTCCTCACAAGCCCCCCCAGTTCGAGGACCAAAAGCGCGCGGCTAACCTCGCCGCTGGCCAGCCCCAGTTCGCGGCCGATGGCGTCGATGTGGGCCGATTCCCGGGAGGCCAGCCAGGCCAGGGCGGCCCGCTCGGTTTCGCCCAGACCGGCGAGCGTTTCGGGATCGGGCGCCGGGGCGGACGGCGGCGTTTGCGGCCGCGTTCGCGGGCTGGCGCGCTCCCGGGGAGCGGAGGCGGCCTCTTCGCTTCCGGCGTTCCGGACTCTGGCGGCTTTGCTCGAACGGACAGCCTCGGCCGGTCTTTCGCGCAAAAGGGGCGGCAGCCTGTGGCGCGCCCGCTCGGCCGCGCCCGGCGCCTCGGCCGTGACCCGCCGGGAGGGCTCTTTTCCCTGATCGCGGCCGCGCGCGGTCAGGGCGGCCAGGGCCGGTTGCAGCTGGGGGGCCAGCTCGCGCAGGATGTCTTCGGCCGAGGTAATGAGCGCCGCGCCCTGGCTTATGAGGTCGTGGCAGCCGCGAAAGGTGGGCAGGGTGGCCGGACCGGGCATGGCGAAGACGTCGCGGCCCTGCTCCATGGCCAGTCTGGCGGTGATGAGGCTGCCGCTTCTGGCCGCCGCCTCGATCACGGCCACGCCCAGGGACAGGCCGCTGATGATGCGGTTGCGCACCGGGAAATTTGCGGCCACAGGCCGGGTTCCCGGGGGGAATTCCGTCAGGATGAGCCCGGTGGCGGCGAGTTTTTTCCACACGTCCAGGTTGGCGTCCGGATAGACCAGATCGAGCCCGGTGCCGAGCACGGCCACGGAGCCGCCGGGCCCCGAAAGCCCGCCCAGATGGGCCTGGCGGTCGATGCCGTAGGCCAGGCCCGAGACCACGGTCACCCCGGCGGCGGACAGGCCTTCGGCGATGGCCAGGGCGCTCTCGAAGCCGTAGCGCGAACAGGAGCGCGCGCCCACCAGGGCGCAGCCCGGACCCTCGAGCAGGCCGAGGTCGCCGAGATAGTACAAAAGCGCGGGCGGATCGGGCAGTTCACGCAGCCGGGCGGGATACCGCGGGTCGAAATAGGTCAGGACGGACAGGCCTTTTTCCCGGACGGCCTCGTATTCCTTGAGCGCGGCCTCTTCGGCCGCCCCGGCCAGGCAGGCTTTTTCCTGGCGGGCGTCCACGAGCCCCATGCGCCGCCAGGAGGTTCTGGCCGCGAGCGCCTCCCGGGCGCTGGGAAAGCCGGTCAGGATTTTCTTCCAGGTTCTGGCGCCGAGTCCGGGGCAACGGCGCAGGAGCAGGCAGGACCAGTATTCGGCGGCGAACGCCCCGTCCCCGGCCTGGGACGGGGAATCGGGCCGGTCCGCGCGGGCATCGGACGTGGGATGTGCGCTCATAGGCGAACCCGGCGTGTTATTTGGCCAGCCTGTCGGCCCTGCTCCGGGCGGTTCCGGCCAGTTCGGAATCGGGATAGCGCGTGGCCAGCTCCCTGAAGGCGGCGGCGGCCTGGGCCGTCTGGCCAAGCTGCTCCCGGGCCATGCCGATCTTGAACAGGGAATCCGCGGCCTTCTGGTGGCCGGCGTAGCGGGCCGCGACCGCCTGGAAGCTCAGGATGGATTGGGCGTAGTTCTTCTGGTTGTAGTCGCATTCGCCGATCCAATACAGGGCGTTGGGCGTGAGCGAACTGCCCGGATAGGCGGCCAGGAAGGCGTTGAAAGCGGCTTTGGCCTGGGGCGTCTGGCCGTTCATGGCCAGGCCCAGGGCCTCCTTGTAGGCGGCTTTTTCCGCGGCGGAGGAAGGGGCCGGGGCGGCCTGCCCGCCCGGCATGACCGGGGCCGCCGGAGCGGATGCGGCGACCGGAGCGGCCGGGGACGTGGAAACCGGCGCGGACGGCGCGGGAACGGACGCGGCGGGCGCCGCCGCTTGCAGGGCGGGCGTCCCCGGGGCCGGGCCTGCGGGAGGAACCACGGCGGAAACCATTTCGCCCTCATTTTTGGCGGCCAGCCTGGCCTTGCCCTCTTCGGACAGGGCGGCGGGAGGCAGGGTTTCCCAAAGCTTGGGCTTTTGCTGGGGACCTCCGGCGGCAGCCACGGCGGCGGCCTCGGCCTCGGGCGTCATGGGCGGCGGCGTTCCCGAAAAACTCGCGGAAGGCGCCTGCGCGGCGGCGGGCTGCGCACCGGCGGGCTGCGCGGGAACGGGCTGCGCGGGAACGGGCTGCGCGGGAACGGGCTGCGCGGGAGCGGGCTGCGCGGGAGCGGGCTGCGCACCGGCGGGCTGCGCGGCGGCGGGCTGCGCGGCGCGCGGACTGCCGCCCGAGGTGGTGGAAGATCGGAAGAGCGTCGTGTAGGGAAAGAGTGTAGATCTCGGTGGT
>CALGYO010000047.1 GCA_937934715.1 uncultured Desulfovibrionaceae bacterium
CCGCGAAGGCGGCCGCACCGTTGGCGCGGGCGTTGTCTCCGAGATCGTGGAATAACCAGGAGCCGTCATGCGCATCAACATTCTGTTGCAGTGCACCGAGTGCAAACGTCGGAATTATTCGACGGAAAAGAACAAAAAGAATACTACCGGCCGCCTCGAGGTGAAAAAGTATTGCCCCTTCGACAAGAAGCATACTGTTCACCGCGAGACCAAATAGGCGAGGCGCCGGTTTTATAAACGCGCAGGCCAGTAGCTCTAACGGTAGAGCACCGGACTCCAAATCCGGGGGCTGGGGGTTCGAATCCCTCCTGGCCTGCCATCTTTTCACCAAGGCGTGACAATGGGCAGGAAGAAAAAATACGCGGCTGAGAACCCGGCCGGCGAGGAAGCCGAAAGCGCTGGCGAGTCCAAGGCCGCCAAGGCTCCCAAAGCCGCCAAGGGCAAGGAAGAGCAGGCCTCCGGCGGCTCCCTGATGGCCAAAATCCAACAGTTCAGGGAATTCTTCGAACAGTCCAAGGTCGAGATCAAAAAGGTCACCTGGCCCACGCGCAAGGAGACGATCAGCACGGGCGTGGCCGTTTTGATCCTCACCCTCGTCATGGCTTTGTATCTGGGCGTCGTTGACCTCGCTTTGTCGAGACTGGTCGAGTTCATCCTTTCCTGAACGGGAATACATCATGGTTGAAAACGACGTTCCCGAAGGCGCGCAGGAATCCGGCGCAAAGGGCAGATGGTATATCGTTCATACCTACTCCGGCTTCGAGCAGCGGGTTGAACAGACCATCCGCGAAATGATGCGCACGGGCATCGAAGACGGCTTGGTTCAGGAAGTCGTGGTGCCCACGGAAAAGGTTATCGAACTGGTCAAGGGCGAGAAGCGGACGTCTACCAGGAAGTTCTATCCCGGCTACGTCATGATCAAGATGATCATGACCGACAAATCCTGGCATTTGGTTCAATCCATCCCGAGGGTCACCGGTTTCGTGGGCGGCAAGAATCAGCCCACGCCCATGCGCGACAGCGAAGCCGCCAAGATTTTGAACATGATGCAAAGCCGCCAGGAGCAGCCCCGTCCGAAGTTCCACTTCGAGCGCGGCGACGACGTGCGGGTCATCGACGGTCCATTCGGCGGCTTCAACGGCATGGTGGAAGACGTCAACTACGACAAGGGCAAGCTGCGGGTCTCGGTATCCATTTTCGGCCGCCAGACGCCGGTGGAATTGGATTTCGTCCAGGTGAGCAAAAACTGACCGGCCACGGCTGGTCCGTATTCAAGGAAGCTTTTATATGGCCAAGAAAATCACAGCGAAAATCAAATTGCAGATTCCCGCCGGCGCGGCCAATCCTTCGCCGCCCGTCGGTCCGGCGCTCGGTCAGCACGGCGTCAACATCATGGAATTCTGCAAGGCGTTCAACGCCCGGACGGCCGACCAAAAGGGCATGATCACGCCGGTGGTCATCACCGTTTACGCGGACCGGTCCTTCACCTTCATCACCAAGACCCCGCCGGCGCCCGTGCTTCTGCTCAAGGCCGCCAAGGTCGACAAGGGGTCGGGCGAGCCGAACAAGACCAAGGTCGGCAAGGTGACCAAGGATCAGATCGAGGAAATCGCCAAGCTCAAGGCTCCGGATATGACCGCCAAGGATCTGGAGGCCGCTTGCCGTACCATCGCCGGTACGGCGCGCAGCATGGGACTTGAAGTCGTTTAATATCCGGCAGGCCAAAGAGGATTCCCCGTATGCCACATTATGGAAAAAAATACCGCGAGGCGGTCAAAGGCATTGACCCGGCCGCGAAGTACACCGTGCCCGAGGCCGTCGAGCTTGCGCTGAAGGCCGGGTTCGCCAAATTCGACGAAACCGTCGACGTGGCCATGTGCCTGGGCGTCAACCCGAAATATTCCGACCAGATGGTGCGCGGCGCCGTCAACCTGCCCAATGGGCTTGGCAAGACCGTGCGCGTCGCCGCCTTCTGCAAGGGCGACAAGGAAGCCGAAGCCAAGGCCGCCGGAGCGGATTTCGCCGGCTCCGACGAGCTGATCGAAAAGATCCAGGGCGGCTGGATGGACTTCGACAAGGCCGTGGCCACGCCTGACATGATGGCCATGGTGGGCAAGATCGGCCGTCTGCTCGGTCCGCGCGGGCTCATGCCCAACGCCAAGACCGGCACGGTCACCTTCGACATCGCCAACGCCATCAAGGAACTCAAGGCCGGCCGCGTGGAATTCAAGGTCGACAAGGCGGGCGTGCTGCACGCTCCGCTCGGCAAGCGTTCCTTCGGTTCCGAGAAGATCCTCGAGAACCTGCGGGCCCTGGTCGACCAGGTCGTCCGGCTCAAGCCCTCGTCCGCCAAGGGCGCCTATTTGAAGACCATGGCCGTGGCCACTACCATGGGCCCCGGCGTCAAGATCGACCCCGCCGCCATTCGCAAGTTCCTGGAGGGGTAGGTTTCCGCTTTCCGGACAGCATCCGGCTCTAACGCGCGGGGCGAAAGCCTCGCGCGTTTACGCAATAGAGGTTTTGTCAGTTCGGGCATGAAGTTGAGTCAAAGACAGCGGGTGGGGACGTCCCCCTTAATTTCCCGTCGAGACAACGTATTGGCTCTCTTTCCGGCCCGTCAAACCCGCAATCGGAGGTTATGACCTTGCAACGCGCGCGTAAAGCCGAAATCATTGAGGATTTGCGGAAGAAGGCTGAGCGGGCGAGCATTGCGGTGGTCACCGATTTCAAGGGGCTCAAGGTTGAGGAGTTGACCGACCTGCGCGTGAAATTGCGCGCGGCCGGCGTCGACTATCAGGTCGTCAAGAACACCTTGGCCCGCTTGGCGGTGAAAGACGGAACTCATGACAGCCTCAAGGACCATTTCAAGGAAAACTGCGGCGTCGTCTTCGGATACGACGACCCCGTCGCGGCCGCCAAGGTTCTTGTGGACTATGCCAAGGGCAGCAAGAAGTTCTCCATCCGGCTTGCCAGCTTGACCGGCAAGATCATTGACGAGAAAGGCGTCACTGATCTGTCCAAGCTGCCGGGCCGCGAGGAACTGCTCGCCAGGACCCTGGGCACCATGAACGCCGTTCCCACCAACTTTGTTTGCCTGTTCGCGAACATGATTCGCGGCATGCTCAATGCCTTAAACGGCATCAAGGATCAAAAAGAGGCCGCGTAAGCGCGGTACGCCAAAGCGTAACATTTCAGGAGGATACATCATGTCCGTCACGAAAGAGCAGGTTGTTGAGTTTATCGCCAATATGACCGTTCTGGAGCTGTCCGAGTTCATCAAGGAGCTCGAGGAAAAGTTCGGCGTCTCCGCCGCCGCCCCGGCCATGGCCATGGTCGCGGCCGCCCCGGCCGCCGAAGCCGGCCCGGCCGAAGAGGAAAAGACCGAGTTCGACGTGGTGCTGACCGCCGCCGGCGGCAACAAGATCGGCGTCATCAAGGTCGTGCGCGCCCTGACCGGTCTTGGCCTCAAGGAAGCCAAAGCCAAGGTCGACGAGCTGCCTTCCGTTCTGAAGGAAGCCGTTTCCAAGGCCGAGGCCGAGGAAGCCAAGAAGCAGCTTGACGAAGCCGGAGCCACGTGCGAAATCAAATAAGAAGCGTTTCACTTCTCTTGCGATGAGGAAGGGCGCGCCCTCGACGAGGGGCGCGCTCTTCATCCTTTTTTCATTTCTCTATGCGCCCGCGCGCCGTCTTTTCCGCCGGGCCGCCATAGCGCCGTCGCACGGCTGATCGCACCCCGCGTTCGCCGCGTATGGATTGGGTCGGGAACCGAGAGCCGAATCTTATCCAAACTCACATCCTTTTTGAATTAGAGGAAAAAATGGCCCAGCTAACAAAGAACTTCGGGAAAATCGCGAACACGCTGACCATTCCGCATTTGCTGAACCTGCAGATCGACTCCTACGAGCTGTTCCTGCAACAGGACGTTCCCCCGGCCAGCCGTGCGGATGTGGGGCTCGAGGCTGTCTTCAGGTCGGTCTTTCCCATCGAGGATTTCAACAAGACCGCCAGTCTCGAATACGTCAGCTATGAAATCGGCGAGCCGAAGTACGATGTCTCCGAGTGCATCTCCAAGGGACTCACCTGCGAGTCTCCCCTGCGGATCAAGGTGCGCCTTGTGGTTTATGATGTGGACGAGGAAACCGAGAACAGAACCATTCGCGACATCAAGGAGCAGGTCATTTATTTCGGCACGGTTCCCCTGATGACTGAAAAGGGCACTTTCATCATCAATGGCACCGAGCGGGTCATCGTCAACCAGCTGCAACGCTCTCCCGGCATCATCTTCGAGCACGATTCCGGAAAAAGCCACACCAGCCGCAAGGTTCTCTATTCCTGCAGGGTCATCCCCATGCGCGGCTCCTGGCTGGATTTCGACTACGACCATAAAGACATCCTCTACGTGCGCATCGACCGCCGCAGAAAAATGCCCGGCACCATCCTGTTCAAGGCCATGGGCATGACCAATGCGGACATCCTGACCTATTTCTACGAGACCGAGACCTATTACCTGGACGGCGACAAGGCCTTCCGCGAGGTGCGGCCCGCGCTGTACCGCAAGGAAAAATCCTTCGCCGACGTCCTGGACCAAAGCGGCAAGATCATCGTGGCCGCGGACAAGCCCATCACCAAGAAGGCCTGGCGGCTCATGAACGAGGGCGGCGTGGACCGCATCGAGATCGAGCCCGCCACCATGACCGGCCTTTTCCTGGCGGGCGACATGATCAGCCCCGAGGGCGAGGTCCTGGCCGAGGCCGGGGACGAGCTCACGGCCGAACTCATCGAGACCCTCAGGGAATCGGGCGTCAGCGAAATCAAGGCCCTGTTCACCCGGGGCGTGGACGTGTCCTCCTCCATCCGCGACACCCTGGTCCTGGACAAGACCACGGACACCCTGTCCGCCCAGGTGGAGATCTACCGTCGCCTGCGCCCGTCCTCGCCGCCCACCCCGGAGATCGCGGCCAACTTCTTCGAGAACCTCTTCCGCAACGCGGACTACTACGATCTCTCCCCGGTGGGCCGCTACAAATTGAACGCTCGCCTGGGCCTCGATCTGCCGCTTGATTTCAGGACGCTCTCCAACGACGACATCCTGAAGGCCGTCAAGCACCTGACCTTCCTCAAGGACTCCCATGGACCGGCCGACGACATCGACCACCTGGGCAACCGCCGGGTGCGCCCCGTGGGCGAGCTGGTGGAAAACCAGTACCGCATCGGGCTCGTGCGCATGGAGCGCGCCATCAAGGAGCGCATGAGCCTCCAGGAAGTGGCCACCCTCATGCCCCACGACCTGATCAATCCCAAGCCCGTGGCCGCCGTCCTGAAGGAATTCTTCGGCACCTCCCAGCTGTCCCAGTTCATGGACCAGACCAACCCGCTTTCCGAGGTCACCCACAAGCGCCGCCTGTCGGCCCTGGGCCCCGGCGGTCTGACCCGCGA
>CALGYO010000048.1 GCA_937934715.1 uncultured Desulfovibrionaceae bacterium
TTCCCTCTCCCCCCTGGACCCCCCTCTCCTTCCTAGAACCTTTATCAAGGGGTTTAGAGGGCGAGGACAGGCGGGTAGCCGTACGGGGGGGCGCGTCCCGGCGATGGGATCGCGAAGAATGGAAGAGGGTTCCCTCTCCCCCCTGGACCCCCCTCTCCTTCCTAGAACCTTTATCAAGGGGTTTAGAGGGCGAGGACAGGCGGGTAGCCGTACGGGGGGGCGCGTCCCGGCGATGGGATCGCGAAGAATGGAAGAGGGTTCCCTCTCCCCCCTGGACCCCCCTCTCCTTCCTAGAACCTTTATCAAGGGGTTTTGGGGACAAGGACAGACGGGGCGCCGCACGGGGGGCGCGTCCCGGCGATGGGATCATGAAGAAAGAGGGTTTCCTCTCCCCCCTGGACCCCCCTCTCCTTCCTGGAACCTTTATCAAGGGGTTTTGGGGATGAGGACAGACGGGGCGCCGTAGGAAGACTGGCGCGGCCTTGACATATGGAGTCTATGGGATGATGAGGCGCCCTTGTGGGCGGGGTACGAGACTGACTCCCGAGCGCGGTTCGCGCCCCTGACAAGGGAAGGCGGCGAGGCGATGTCGTAACATCGGCCTGAGACCGTAACATTTCAGAGCGCGCCGATAAAAGCTTTAGGGAAAGGGCGGCCAGGGGGGAAACCCCTTCGCAAAGGGGTTTCCCCCCTGGCCGCCGGAGGCCCAAACGATGTCCATGCATTACTGGTTGCTCTATCTGACCACGGTGGCGGTGGCCACGGCCATCCCCGGACCGGCCATGCTCTTGGCCCTGGGGCACGGGATGCGCTACGGGGTCCGGCGTACGTTCGCGGCCATCCTGGGCGTGACGGTGGTGTCGGCGGCCCAGGCGGCGGCGTCGCTGGCGGGTCTTGGGGCCATTTTGATGGCATCGCAGGACCTGTTTCATGTCATCAAATGGTGCGGCGCCGCGTATTTGATCTATGTAGGCGTCATGACCTGGCGTTCGGCCGGCCGGGAGTCCGCGCGCGAAAGCGGGACGGCGCTTTGCGGCGACGCCGGATTCGGGCGCCGCTTCATGCAGGGGCTTCTGGTGGCCTTGTCAAATCCCAAGGCGATCATATTTTTTGCTGCGCTCTATCCGCAGTTCATTCGACTGGAAACGGCCAGCGCGGGCAATTTCGCCCTGCTTCTCGCGGCGGTGGTCGTGATCAACATCCTGTGCATGGGCATGTACGCCCTGGGCGGGAGGCGGATTGTGGTCTTTTTCGCCAATGAGCGCGTCCGGCGGTATTACCCCCGGTGTCTGGGCGCGTCGTTTATCGGTTTCGGCGTGGGTCTTGCAGCGAGTTCCGAGTAGGGCTCGCGTAATCGCTGGACAAGGGCGCGGAGACATCCGCGCGGCACAAGTGGAGAGATGCGATGTGCGATGCATTTGACAAAGCGGCTCCCAACTGGGACGCCAATCCGGTCCGGGCGGCCATGGCGGACGCCTTCAGCCGGGAAATCCGGCGGCTGGTGGCCATCCACGACGACTGGGACGCCCTGGAATTCGGCTGCGGCACGGGGCTTGCGGGGCTGAAACTGGCGCCGCTCACGGCCAGCCTGACCATGGCGGACGCGTCCGAGGCCATGCTTACTAAGCTGCGCGACAAGCTTTCGGAGAGCGAATACGACAACGTGCGCCTGTTGCATGTGAAAAACGGTTCGCTGCCCTTTCCGGACGACTCATTCGATCTTGTTTTCACGCACATGGCTTTGCACCACGTGGACGATGTGGAAGGGATGCTCAAGGAATTCATGCGCACCTTGCGCCCGGGCGGCTACGCCGTGGCCTGCGACCTGGTGGCCGAGGACGGCAGTTTTCACGGGGACATTCCTGCGCCGCACAACGGCTTCAATCTTGGGGAATTGCAGGGACTTTTCTCACGCGTAGGTTTTGCGGCCTCGGAAACGCGCCTGCACCACGCGGTGCGCAAGCCCGGCCCCGACGGCGAAGTACGCCGCTACCCGCAGTTCATCCTGGCCGCCCGCAAATCCTAGGGCGTCTGCGGCCGCGCGTCGCAACATATTGAAACAGGCCGTTTAGATTTTTCAAACGGCGTATCATTTCGTTAAATAAGGCCGCGATCCGGCATGCCGGGTCGCGGTTCTTTGTTGGCTCCGCCTGAAAAAACGCCTCCCCTCCTCTTCAGCCCAACACATGCCCGTGCGCGGCAATCGTAGCCGCCGCCCTCTTTTTGAGACTCGCTTATGCGCTTCCGGCCGCATTCCTCTTCTTCCTGGCGAAACGCGTCCCGCGCGCCCTGCCGGTCGTTCTCGGACTGGACCTGGCGCTGGCGGCAGCCGACGCCCGGCATACAAAACAGACTGGTGCGGCCCCTCCGCGCCCCCCCCGGTTGACGCCGCCGGAAAATGCGCAGGCTCTACTTTTCAGCCCGGAAGTACCCCGGCTTCCTGCTCGGCCTCATCCACCAGAACGCTATCAAACCAACCTCCCAACAGCGCCCTCATACGCTCCTCCTTATTCTTCCTGGTAGTCCGAACTGGTTTCATCATTTTTAAATAATGAGAACGCGTTCCGCCTGATCAGTGCCCTTTTCCTTTGTTCTCTTTGTAATAAATACTTGGCTAGCGCCGCTCAATAAGCTCAGATACCAACTCCCTCGTCCAAATAAGCCCGGGGAGCCGGAGCTGGTCCGGACATCTGCCCAATATGGATTTCTTGACCGCCCCATCCGCTCCCTGTTCAGTCTCCCGCCCTTGGGCGGCCTTGCCACTTCGTTTTCATGGCTTTCTCGCCGTTCTCGCGATAGGCCTTCACCCAGAGGCAAACAGCTGTCCTGGAAACGCCGAAGACCTTGGCCGCCTCGGTCTGGCTCATCCCATCCACAACCATAGCCCGAACCACCTTGAACCGTATGACTTCCTGGGCCGTTCGCGAAAGCATTCTCGTGTCCGTGTGCGTCATGCCAGAGACATAACATTATCACTCGACAATGTTAAACACCTATTGTTCCCGGAAATATATTGGGGCTACTTCAATAGCATTTTAATGTATTTTTGATTTTGAAAGGAGATTTAACACTAAAACACCACTAAGAATTAAAGCCATCCCTAACATAGCCCACAAATCTAACTTTTGATTAAAAATAATATAACCAATCAAAGTAATACAAAACATTCCAAGTCCTGACCAAACTGCATAGGCTACACCTAATTGTATTGTTTTTAAAGTTAAAGAGAGACAGTAAAAAGAAACTGCATAGCCAAGAAATACAAAGATGGAAGGTGTCGGTCTAGTAAAACCTTCACTAAGTTTAAGGCTTGTTGTAGCGGCTACTTCGCCTAGTATTGCGATAATTAGAATAAACCAAATCTTCATAATTTCTCCTCATTAGTTTTTAAAAGCGTTTATTAGAATAAATCATTTTAAATAAAATGGTAGTCTTGATTTTTCTTGTTAACTGTGAGCAGCAATGGGGGGTACGGGGGCGAAAACTGTTTAGACAACGACGTAAAGAAAGCTTGCGTCGAACTTGCCCACTCGCGCTTCTGTTGGCAGGGTTGTGGTGGCTATGCCCCGCAAGAAAGGGACTACAGCCATAGCGGCGCTTGCCATGGCCTTAATAAAAGAAGAGGTATTAATTGTTATGGGCAGTGGAAATGTAATATTTTTGTTTATGAAATACTAGGTGCGGCAGGAGCAAACGCACCCTTGATAGGGGGGATGCTTCGTTTGGTTACTGTCGGTCGATATGGCTATCCTCCAAGCGCATCTGACTGGGCGGATGGTGACACAAAAATTAATGAATGGACTATTACAACAAACCCAACACCTGGAGACGTTGTTTCAACAGGAGAGCATGTCGGCATTTATATTGGAAATGGGAAAATGATTTCCGCTGGCAGAGATAAGATTGTCATGACTCCTTTAAAAAGTTATGAGAATTATACGTACCGCCACTATGAAGGGACTCTTATGGACTCAATCTCAACCGATATAATAAACAGCAATAACTCTAACAACTGATTCCGACGTAAGGATGCATCATATTTAATATGTCCGTTCTCCCCGACATTCTCGCCCAACGGTGGAGCGATGATCCGATGGCTTTTTTGTATTGGACGGGCCAGGGCAGGTATGCCTGGGCGGCCATGGTCGCGGTTGTTTTGGTCTACGTGTTTGGCGCGCGGCGCGGAATGCGGGGGGGCTTCTTTTTTTCGTCGCGGTTTTCAGCGCGACGGCGGTCCTTGTCGCTGTGACCGCCGCCGTATTGCACATGCTTCCCGGCCCGGCCTCCCTGGCCGCCGCCCTCTTTTTCGGCCTAGCCTGTGCTCTCCCGGCCGCCTTCCTCTCTTTCCTGGCGAAACGCGTCCCGCGCGCCCTGCCGGTCGTCCTCGGGCTGGCCCTAACGCTCGCGGCGGCCGACGTCGCGGCCCGACTGGCCTACGCCGACCGGGCCGAACATCTCCAGTCCCTGTTCGTGGTATTCAGCCGGGCCCTCCGCCACAACGACCTCGAAGTCGCCCGGCAATGCGTCGGGGACGGCCTCGACCCGGCCCAGCCTATGGTTAAGCTTGGAGGCAACTGGCTTCATTACGTGGTGAAAGCTTCATCCAACCCCGCACCCGCCCTGATATTTCTCCTGGAGTTCGACATTCCCGTCAACGAACGCAACGATAACGGCGCGACGCCGCTTGCACTGGCCATGGCCAAGGGCGATGCGGCGAGCGCGGCCCTGCTTCTCGCCCATGGCGCTGTCCCGGACGGCGGAGGCGGGCGCGCCGCGAATCCTGACGGCGTGACCGAAACGCCGGGCTCCGCCGCGCCCGGCGCGTCCGGCGCGCAACACGGACCGGCGCGATAAACGCCCGGCTGGCCCCTCGCGCCCCTTCACGCCGCGCTCCCCTCGCTCCCTCCGGTTGACACCGCCCCAAAGAGGCCTATACTCTCCCTCTCAGCCCGGAAATAGATCCGGGCGCGGCAGACGTCCGCGAGGCAGGGTTTCGCTGCATAACCCGCCATCCACTCCGCCCATCCGCCGATTTGTCCGCTGACCCCGGTTAAGCATCCTGGCGCGGCCCGCAGCCTCCGCATCACGAGATATACTTGATCGCCGCCGCATCGCACGCGCGGTCGCGGCCCACTTTCAACGCGAGGATTATCATTTGACCTTCGATTCCTTCCAGTTTCACGCCCGTATCAATGAAAACATCAAGGCGCTCGGTTACGCCGAGCCCACTCCCATCCAGACCCAGGCCATCCCCGCCGTGCTCGCCGGACGGGACGTCATGGGCCTCGCCCAGACCGGAACCGGCAAGACCGCCGCGTTCATGCTGCCCATTCTGCAGCGCCTCATGAGCTCCCCCAGAAAAGGAGCCGCCCCTCGCGCCCTGGTCATCGCGCCCACCCGCGAACTGGCTGAACAGATTCACCAGAGCGCCAGGGACCTCGGCAAAAAGACCAATTGCAAGAGCGTCACCGTGTACGGCGGCGTGAGCATGCACAACCAGATCAAGAACCTGCGCGGCGGCGTCGACATCGTGGTGGCCTGCCCCGGCCGCCTGCTCGACCTCATCCGCCAGAACGTCATCAATCTGACGCGCCTGGAAGTCCTGGTGCTGGACGAGGCCGATCAGATGTTCGACATGGGCTTTCTGCCCGACATCAAGCGCATCCTGTCGTTTCTGCCCGAAACGCGTCAGACCCTGCTTTTTTCGGCCACCATGCCCGAAGACATCAAAAAGCTGGCCGACGACATCCTGCACGACCCCGAGGTGCTGCGCATCGGCCGCATCGCGCCCGCCGAGACCGTGTCCCACGCGCTCTATCCGGTCATGCCCCACCTCAAGACCGCCCTGCTCTTCGAGCTCTTGCGCAAGACCGACACGGAATCCGTGCTGGTCTTCACCCGCACCAAGCACCGGGCCAAGCGTTTGTCCGAGCAGCTGGCCAAGCAGGGCTATTCCTCCTGCTGCCTGCAGGGCAACCTGTCCCAGAACAAGCGCCAGGAGGCCATCGGCGGCTTCAGGGCCGGCAAGTACAAGGTCCTGGTGGCTACGGACATCGCCGCCCGGGGCATCGACATCAATCTCGTGTCCCACGTCATCAATTTCGACATCCCGGACACCCCCGAGGCCTACACCCATCGCATCGGCCGCACAGGACGCGCCGCCAAGACCGGCGACGCCTTCACCCTGGTCAGCCGCGAGGACCGGTCCATGATCCGGGCCATCGAGCGCCTTCTGGGCTCGGCCCTGCCGCTTATGACCGTGGAAGGCTTCGACTACGACGCCCCGGCGCCCAAGACCGCGTCCGATTTCGACCGGCCCACCCGCATGATGGGCGCCCGGCGCCCCGGCGGCAGAAGCGGCGACGCGCGCGGCGGCGAATCCCGTCCGTTCGGCCAGAAGCCGTCCGGCGGTTCGGGGCGCGACGCGGATGCGCGCGGCAAGTCCGGCGGCTGGAAGCCGCGCCGGGATGACGCCCCCCTGTCCTGGAATCCGAGGGGAAGCCGCGCGAGCGGCCGCAGGCCGGACAGGCAGGCCTAAGGCGGGCCGTACGGCCCAAGGGAGCGCGCGGTCTTACCGAAGCGCGCATATCGCAGAGCAGGGCGGGCCAGGCTATGGTCCGCCCGTCATCACGGATAGGCAGAGAGAAGGAGGTTCGGCGACATGCCAGCAGTGGGCGATCTCATTGACGCGAAATGCGGCAAATGCAAGGACGTGCGGCGCCACGCCGTCGTCGCCATGGTGGGTTCGGAAGTGGTCAAGGTGCAGTGCAAGACCTGCGGGGGCATGCATAAATACCGCCCCGACGACTCGGCGGCGGCAAAGTCGCCGCTTGCGCCCAAGGCTCCCAAGGCCCCCAAGGCCCCCCGCAAGACCGGCGGCGTCAGCGCGGCCAAGAAGGCGGCGGCCTTGAGCGCCATCCGAAAGGAATGGGAGGATCTCGAGGCCAAGACGGTGGAATCGGGCGCCAAGCCCTACGACGTGAACGGCTCCTACGAGACCGGCGACGCCATTAACCACTCCAAGTTCGGCATGGGCTTCGTGAAGAAGGTCATTCCGCCCAACAAGATGGAAGTGCATTTCGCCGACAGCGTCAAACTCATGATCTGCAAGCTCTAGGCGTTTTCCGCCAAGCGATCGTTCGGGAGGGAGAGGCCTGCGCCTCTCCCTCTTTTTTGCGCCTATCCGCCACGCTTGAGCGCCGCCAGAAACGCCTCCGGATCGTCCGGCGAAAGGAGCAGCGCAAAGCCCAGACGCGTGGGGACGTAGACCGCATTTCCCGGGTCGGTCAGGAAAAGGAGCGCCTTCTCCTTGCCGTGGGGACCGTTCAGGGTGAACCAGCCGGATTTCAGGCCCGGCATGTTGGTTCCGTTGCGCTTCCAGCCCACCGAATAGCCCGCCCCCGGCGCAAGGGGCGCGATTCTGGCCTCGTCCAGACGCAGCTCCGTGAGCGGTACGTTCCGTCCGTAGAAGCCGCCGTGAATGGCGAGCGCGCCGTTTCCCACCTCGAACGTGGCGTCGAGCGACGAACGCACGAGATAGTGGACGAAGGCGAAAGCGGCCAGGGAAAGCGCCACCGTCCCGCCCATGATCAGATACAGCCACCAGGTTTTCACGTCGTTCGCCGCGATGGCGAAAATTTGCGTTCCCATCCCGCTCCCCCATGCCGTGTTGCGGACGCGAGGCGTCCTGTTCCGGTCCGCCTTCGGTCCGCTTGACGCCGGGCGCCCCTTTTCCTAGTCTTCGCATACTAAGCGCCTTCCGTCATCCGCCGGACAGGCCGGTCCCCCGGCGCATCCGCCGGGCAGCGCCGCCCGCCGGACCGCCAACCGCCAGAAGGAGTACGTTATGCAACGAAATTTCACGTTCTTCATGCCCACGAAAATCGTCTTCGGCCCCGGCAGGCTCGAGGCCCTGGCCACGGAAAAACTGCCCGGCAAGAAAGCCCTGGTGGTCATCAGCGCGGGCAAATCCATGCGTCAAAGCGGCTATCTGGACAGGACGCTGAGCGCCCTCGAAAAAAACGGCGTGAGCGCCTTGGTCTTCGACAAGATCCTGCCCAACCCCATCGAGGAACACGTACACGAGGGCGCGGCCCTGGCCAGGAAGGAGCATTGCGATTTCGTGCTGGGCCTGGGCGGCGGATCGAGCATCGACTCGGCCAAATCCATCGCGGTCATGGCCAAAAACCCCGGCCGCTACTGGGACTACATCCACGGAGGCTCGGGCAAGGGGCGTCCGGTGACCGGCGGCGTCCTGCCCATCGTGGCCATCCCCACCACCTCCGGCACTGGCACCGAGGCCGACCCCTGGACGGTCATCACCAACATGGACGCCAAGGAGAAGATCGGCTTCGGCACTGAGGAGACCTTCCCCGCCCTGTCCATCGTGGACCCGGAACTCACCCTGACCGTGCCGCCGAAGCTCACGGCCTACCAGGGCATGGACGCCTTCTTCCACGCCGCCGAAGGGTATCTGGCCAACGTGAGCCAGCCCGTGAGCGACCATTTCGCCCTGGACAGCATGCGGCTCATCGCCGGTTTCCTGCCCCGGGCCGTGAAAAACGGGGGGGATCGCGAGGCCCGTACGGCCGTATCCTGGGCCAGCTGCCAGGCCGGGCTCGTGGAATCCACCTCGAGCTGCATCTCCCAGCATTCCATGGAGCACGCCTTAAGCGCCTTCCACCCGGACCTGCCCCACGGCGCGGGGCTCATTCTCCTGTCCGTGTCCTATTTCACCTTCTTCGCCAAAAAGGCGCCCGCGCGCTTCCCGGCCATGGCCCGGGCCATGGGGCAAAACGTGGACGCCCTGCCCGAGATCGAGCGGCCCATGGCCTTCGTCACGGCGCTTACGGAGCTCATCGCGGGCATCGGCCTTTCGGACATGAAGCTGACGGATTTCGGCGTGAACAAGGAGGAAATCCCGGCCCTGGCGGACAACGCCATGCACGCCATGGGCGCCCTGTTCACCCTGGACCCCTACTCCCTTTCCAGGGAAGAAGTCATGACGATCTTTGAGGGCTGCTTCTAGCCGCCCGCCTTCCACCCCCCATCCGCCCGGTCAAGCGGCCCGCCCCCGGTCAAGGCAACCGGTGGCGGGCCGTTTCGCGTGGATCGCCGCGTCCCGCGTTTTTCGCGCGGGGAGGCTCGCGCGGTCCGTTCCCGGCTGTACAGACGGGCGGGGAAATCCTAGGATGCGACGCTTTCGCGAAACCATGGCCCTGTCCGCCAACCCGCAACGCCGGACCCCCTCGCATGAAACAGCGCCTTCTCGCCTTCGATTTCTGGCGGGCCGTCCTCCCGGTTGCGCTCGCGGCCTACGCCATCGCCAACCCTGTGGGGAACTTTCCCCTGAACGACGACTGGGCCTGGAGCCGGGACGTCATGAACGTCCTCGGCGGGAACTGGTCCTATACCGGCTGGGAATCCATGCCGCTTTTGCCGCAAATCCTCTGGGGCGCCCTGGTTTCCAAAATCTTCGGCTTCGATTTCACCATCCTGCGGCTCTCGGTCCTGTTCCTCTCCCTGGTCGAACTGTATTTTTTCCATAAAATCGCGCGCCTGGTCAGCGGCGACGGGGCCGTGGCCACGGCGCTGACCCTTCTTTTCCTCTTCAACCCCCTGCAATTCGCCCTGGCCAACACCTTCATGACCGACGTCCCCTTCCTGGCCCTGGCGCTTTCGGCCCTGTATTATTTCCTGCGAAGGCTGCGGGACGGCAAGGACGCCGATCTGTGGACCGGCCTGGCCCTGTGCTGCGTTGCCGCCCTGCAACGCCAGTTCGCCATCCTCATATCCCTCGCCTTCGCCGCCGGTCTGGCCTACAAGGAAGGCCTCTCCAGAAAAAACGCCGCGAAGCTGCTCATCGCCGGTTTCGCGCCCCTGCTGGTCCTCTCCAGTTATGAATTCGTCCTGCTCGCTTTCCAAAAAACGCCGCTCCTCTATTTCTCCAAGCAGGATGAGCTGGCCCAGCTTGGCGCCCTGGGGGTCCAGGTCCTGGCCGCCCGGCTCGTCTCCCGGTTCGCCCTTATCCTGTGTACGTGCGGCGCCTTTTTTCTTCCCGTCTTTTTCCTTCCCCGCTTCACCGGGAAGAACATCCTCAAATCCCCTTCCTTCTACGTCTGCCTGGCCGCGCTGGCCGCGGTCCGGTTTTCTTTCCTGCGCGGCGCCCCCCTGCCTTTTACCGGAAACATCCTGAATCCGGAGGGCGTCGGCCCCCTGTTGCTGAAGGACGCCTATATCCTGGGGACGAGCGGCCTGCCCGTCTTCCCCCCCCTCGTCCTCCAGGCCGCATCGGCCGCGAGCCTCGCCGGCGGCGCCGGACTGTTGCGTCATCTTGCGGCCGGGATATGGGATCTGTTCGCCCGCCGGGAGAGGACCTTCCGCCAGGCGGCCTTTCTCACCGGGCTTCTCTTTTTCCTGGCCTATGCCCTCATCTCCTCGGTTTTCGCGGGGTTTTACGACAGATACGTCCTCGTGGCCTGCGCGTTCGTCCCCCTGCTCGCCGTGTCGTCTCCGGCCGCGCCCGTGAAGCGGTTCCCCTTTGTCCCGATCCTTCTCTGGACGCTCCTGCTCGCGGTGTTTTCCACCGGCCTCACCCACGACTATCTCGCCTGGAACAGAAGCAAGTGGGAGGCCATCGCCTATCTCGAAAACGAACGAAACGTCCTTCCCCAATCCATGGACGGCGGCTTCGAGTACAACGCCATGCGTTTTTTCGTTCCCGTGATCATGCGACAGGAAGGGAAAAGCTGGTGGTGGGTCATCGACGACGCCTATCTCGTGGTCTTCTCCCCGGTCCCGGGCTACGAGACCCTCAAGGAATTCCCGTATTCCCGGTGGATGTTTCCCGGCCAGGGCCGGATCCTGGCCTTGGCCAGGCGCCCCTGACCGGGCCGTCCCCCTCCGCCCCGGCCGGGCCATCCCCGGCCTTGGCGCGCCTTCCCGGCGAAATTTTCCTTTTTTGGGAAATGGAGCCCTGTACCAGCCACGCCGTCATTGCCTCCCGGCCCATTTGGCTGTAAAAACCCACTCGGTTTTCTTGAACTCTTCGAGGAGCGCCCCCATGAACACCTCCCGCCGGTTCCTGCCGGATCTTGCCCCAGAGGATATCGCCCGTATCCAGACCGAAGGCCTCAACTGGACCGTGAACCACGCCTATAACGGCAACGAGGCCTACAAAAGCAAGCTGCGCCAAGCCGGCTTCGCCCCGGGCGACGCGCTGACCCTGGACGATCTGACGCGGCTTCCCTTCACCACCGTGGACGACCTGCGCCAGGGCTACCCTCTGCCGCTTCTTTCCGTTCCCGAGACCGAGGTGGTGCGCATCCACGCCTCCAGCGGCACCACCGGCAAGCGCAAGATCCTGGCCTACACCCAGAACGACATCGACGCCTGGAAGCACATGTTCGCCCGCTGCTACGAACTGGCCGGGCTGACCACCCTGGACCGGGTGCAGATCGCCGTGGGCTACGGTTTATGGACCGCCGGGGCGGGCTTCCAGCTCGGCTGCGAACATTTCGGGGCCATGGCCCTGCCCCTTGGCCCGGGCAACATGGACATCCACCTGCAGCTTTTGACGGACATGAAGAGCACCTGCCTGTGCTCCACCGCCTCCATGGCCCTTCTCCTGGCCGAGGAAGTCCAGAAAAGCGGCATCAGGAAGCAACTGGCGCTCAAAAAGGCCATCTTCGGGGCCGAGCCCCACACCGCCAAGATGCGCCGCCGGTTCGAGGACTGGCTGGGGCTTACGGAAAGCTTCGACATCACCGGCATGACCGAGCTCTACGGCCCGGGCGCCGGGCTCGAATGCCAGGCCCACGAGGGCATCCACTACTGGGCGGACTTCTTCATCCTGGAAATCCTCGATCCCGTATCCTTGACGCCCGTGGCCCCCGGGGAAGTGGGCGAGATGGTGGTCACTTCGCTTCGCAAGGAGGCCGCGCCGCTCATCCGCTACCGCACCAGGGACCTAAGCCGCTTGTTGCCCGGTCCCTGTCCCTGCGGCCTGACCCTCCCCCGCCACGACCGCATCCTGGGCCGTTCGGACGACATGTTCGTGTTCCGGGGCGTGAACGTCTACCCGGGCCAGATCGCCTCCGTGCTCGAGGAGTTCAAGGAAGTGGGCAGCGAATACCTGATCCATCTGACCCGCCGGGACGGCCGGGACCGCATGCTCATCCAGGTGGAGCGCAAACCCGGCGTGAGCGCGGACCTGGACCAGAACCTGTCAGAGGCCGTGGCCGCCAGGCTGCGCAAGGCCATCCTGGCCCGGGGCTACGTGCAGATCCTCTCCCCGGGCGAACTGCCGCGCACCTTCGGCAAGACCAAGCGCGTACGCGACGAACGCGACGCGGACGAAGCCTGATCCCGCAAGCGCAAGGCCCGCCGCCTCCGGAATCCGGATGCGGCGGGCCTTTCAAGAAAAAGCCGTCCTGGTTCAGGCTTCCTCGGGATCCAGCACTTCCTTGGTCCAGGTCATGGCGTCGATATACAGCTTGCTGATCACCTCCGAAGAAATCCCCTTTCCGTGAAGCGTTTCCAGCACGCTTTTCCAGTCCGCCCGCTCGAACCGCTCCACGAAATCCAGCCACTCCCTGGCCTGGGTCTTTTCGCCCAGAAGCGTGCGCTTCACCTCTTCGTCCAGGGGCAGATCCTCCAGGGCTTCGGCCATGGGCATGCCGAGCAGCGCGTCCAGAAGGGAGAACAGGCCCAGGATGAACATGGTCTCCGGCGCGAGAGGCGCCCGCAGCCGCAAGGCCAGGGTCTCCAGAAAACGCGCCCGCTGCACGGCGGAGGTGGCCGTGACCTTGGTCCGGCGTCCGGCGTCCAGATCGGAGAGCACGGTCACCCGCAGCCACTGGGAAAGCTGGCGCTGGCCGAGCAGATTGAGGGCCTGCTGGATGGAGTCCACCCGGTAGGGACGGCTGAAATGCACGGAATTGATGTAGCGAAGCAGCCGGTAACTGATGGAGATATCCCGGGCGATGATCCCGGCCAGGGCGCGCAGGTCGTAGAATTCCCGGTTCATCTCGCCCAGAAGCCGCAGCTTGGACGCCTCGGAGGCGGAAAGCTTCTTTCCCGGAATGAGTTCCGGCCGGGCGAAGAAAAATCCCTGGAAGAGATCGAAGCCCAGCCGGTGGCACAGCTCGTGGATTTTGCGGTTCTCCACCTTTTCGGCCAAGAGCGCGCAGCCGAAGGGCTTGAGCTGGTTGAACACCCGGATGACATGGGCGGGCTGGCGGTTCAGGATGTCCACCTTGACGATGTCCGCCCGGGCCAGAAGCGGACCGAAATCGGGCTGGCCCATGTAGTCGTCCAGCGCGATGCCGTAGCCCGCCCGGCGCAGCTCGTCGCACACGGCCAGGACCTCGGGGTCGGGTTTGATGGATTCCAGAAGCTCGATGACGCACAGTTCCGGCGGCAGGGTGAAGGCCGCCCCGGAGAGAAGCAGGTCCCGGGGGAAATTGATGAGGATCTTGAAATTGGGGTTGATGCTCGGCTTGGTCAGGAAAAACCCGTCGCCGATGACCTTGGAGGTGGCCACGTTGTCGTCCCGGAAGCAGGCTTCGGAAGCGCTCGATGAACCGCGGAACAGCAGCTCATACCCCCAGATCTCCCCTTTGCGGTCGAATATGGGCTGTCTGGCGACGAAGACGGGCTCCAGCGCGTCCGGCAGGCTGTTTTCTCTCGCGAATCCCAAGGCTTCCCCCGGATCGCCGTTTTACGACATCGTGGCGTTCCCGCGTATTCGGCGCTTACGCGCGATCGTTTTTCAGATGACGGATGCTCCTTCAGACAAAATAAGCAGGAAAACCCGCCGGGCTACGGCATGAACGCGGGCAAGGCCAATCCGGCGTCCTTGTCCAGCCCCAGCATGAGGTTTGCGCAGCACAGGGCCTGTCCGGCGGCGCCCCGGCACAGGTTGTCGATGGCCGAACAGACGATCAGCCGTTTGGTCCTCGGGTCCACGGTCAGGGAAACGTCGCAGAACATGGTCCCGCGCACCCAGCGCGTTTCGGAAAGCCGCCCTTTCTCCAGCACCCGCACCCAGGTCTTGCCCGCGTAGTAGTCCGCATACAGGGCGTGGACCTCGTCCAGGGAGACGTCTTTGGCCAGGCGCGCGTAGATGGTGGACAGGATGCCCCGGTCGATGGGCAAAAGATGCGGGTTGAAGGAGAGAACGAGCGGCTCGCCCGCGAGCTTGGAGAGCTCCTGCTCGATCTCCGGCGTATGCCGGTGCTTGCCCAGGTTGTAGGCCCGGAAGGAATCGTGGACCTCGCAAAAAAGCGTGCCCACCTGCGCCTTGCGTCCGGCGCCCGAGGCTCCGGACTTGCTGTCCGCCACGATGTCCGAGGTCTCGACGAGTCCGGCCGCGAGCGCCGGGGCCAGCCCCAGGATGATGGAGGTGGGGTAGCAGCCCGGATTGGCCAGGAGGCGGCAGGAGGCGATGTCCTTCTCGTACAG